>JAYUGX010000064.1:0-4576 GCA_043738215.1 Lacunisphaera sp. | reverse complement strand
CACCTGGAATCCCGACATCGACAGCCCGATCAAATACAAGGACGGTTGGACGCGCGTGCCTGACCAGGGCGCCTACGACAACGCCTTCAAGGTCCAGTGGGAGCTCTTCCTCAAGCACGTCGTCACCGGCAGCCCGTTCCCGTGGAGCCTCAAGGAAGGCGCCAAGGGCGTGCAGCTGGCGGAACTCGGCCTCGCCTCCTGGGCGAAGCGCGCCTGGGTGGACGTTCCGCCTTTGAAATAAACCCAATACATTTTACAGGAGGTCGCGGAGATCGCTGAGTTTCAATCAACCCCTCTGCTACCTCTGCGTTCTCCTGTGAAAAATATATTCTTCATATGAATAAAGTCGCTCTTGTTACGGGTGGTTCTCGTGGAATTGGTTTCGGAATTACCCAATCCCTCGCCGCCGAGAAATGGGATCTCGTTATTAACGGCGTACGCGATGAAGCCGCCGTCACCGAGCCCCTCGCCAAGCTTCGCGCGAAGGGCGTCCGCGTCGGCTACGCCCGCGGCGACATCGGCTCGGTCGAGGGCCGCGCGGCGATCGTCAAGGCAACGAAGGAATTCACCGGCGGCAAAGCACTAAACTTGCTCGTAAATAATGCAGGAGTGGCGCCGAAAGTCCGCGCCGACCTTCTTGAAACCAGCGAGGAGAGCTACGACCACGTGGTCGATACCAACCTGAAGGGCGTGTTTTTCCTCACGCAAGCCTTCGCCCGGGACATGGTCACCACCAAGAAGGCCGATCCGAAGTTTGCTGCGTGCATCGTCAACATCACATCGATCTCCGCGACCGTGGTGAGCATCAATCGCGGCGAATATTGCATCGCCAAGGCCGGCCTGAGCATGCTCTCGCAATTGTTCGCGACGCGCCTCGGCGTCGACGGCATTCCCGTTTACGAAGTCCGCCCCGGCGTCATCAAGACCGACATGACCGCCGGCGTGACCGACAAATACGACAAACTGATCGCCGGCGGCTTGAACATCCAGCCCCGCTGGGGCTATCCGGAGGATGTCGGCAAAGCCGTCGCCTCACTCGCCCGCGGCGACTTCCCGTTCTCAACGGGTCAAGCCGTCATGGTGGACGGAGGTCTCACCATACCGCGCCTGTGATGGGCGTGGTGGCGAGTTTGCTCGTGATTAGTTGGTGAAATGTCCCGGTGATATTGGCGTTCAATTCAGCACCAGGGCGTGTCACGTCACTTGTCACTCATCTCACTCGGACAGTTGCTAATCAGCTCCGGCTGAAATACCCTTGCAGATGCAAATCAAACTGCCGCACATGCCTTTCAAGTTCGACTCGCCCGAGGGGCGGATGGAAATCACCGTGCGGCGCGGGCCATCACACGTCGAAGGCGTCCCCAGCCAGCAGTTTGCGGCGGCGGCCACCTTCATGCAGTCCGGCCCCCGCGCCCTCGAACGGGTCCAACTCTCGGCCAAGGCGAGCACCTACAGCGGAGCCATGCAGGCCCTGACAGAAGGCTTCAAGGTGACCCCGGGGTCTTTTGACAAGGACAGCGTCGAATTCCGCGTGCTGACCGCGCTCTGCATTGCCGCGGGCGTGGTGGACTTGGATGCGTGACCTTGCGGTGAGCCGTAAGCGGCTGGCTGGCAATGCCGCTGGACGAATCCCGCCGGAGTCATAGCGTAAGCGGACATGGCCGAGTTCGAACACGCCCTGGTTCTGCTCCTGCTGATCGCCAGCCTGAGCGTCGTCGGGCGCTGGCTGCCCTGGCCGCAGCTCATCACCTACTTGCTCGGCGGAGTCGGCGCGGCCCTGCTGCCGGCGTTTCCCCGGATCAAGCTCGACCCGGGGTTTTTCTTCCTCTGCTTCCTGCCGCCGCTGCTCTTTGCCGATGGCTGGCTGATGCCGCTGCGTGAGTTTGTCCGCGCCCGGCGCGCGATTCTCACCCTTGCCATCGGGCTCGTGCTTTTCACGACGGTGACCGTCGGCCTCGTGGCGTGGTGGCTCGTGCCGGGGCTGCCGCTTGCGATGGCCTTCGCCCTCGGAGCGATTGTCTCGCCCACCGACGCCGTGGCGGTCAACGCCATCACCGAGCGCCTGCGCGTGCCGGCCCGGCTCACCACCGTGCTCAAGGGCGAGAGCCTGATGAATGACGCCACGGGCCTGGTCGCCTTCAAGTTCGCCCTCGTGGCCGTCATCGCCGGCGGTTTCTCGCTCAGCCACATCGCCCTCGATTTCTCTTTGCTCTCGGCCGGAGGCTTCGGGCTCGGCCTCATCATCGGCTATGGCATCGGCAAGCTGCGCGACCTGCTCCAGCACCTGCAGAGTTCGGATCCGCTCATCGAGATCACGCTGTCGCTGCTGACCCCCTTCGCCGCCTACCTGACGGCCGAGCTGCTGGGCGTGTCGGACATTCTCGCGGTTGTCGCCGCCGGTCTTTACTCGGGCTGGCGCGACCCGGTGCGCATGGACGCGGAGACCCGCCAGAGCGCCTTTGCGGTCTGGGAGCTGGTAATTTTCTGGCTCAATGGCATCGCCTTTGTGCTGCTCGGCCTGCAGTTTCCCCCGTTGCTCGCAGCGGTGCGCGACCACTACTCCGTCACCCAGCTCCTCGGTTTCACCGCGGTTGTCTCCGGCACGGCCATCGTGGCGCGCCTGGCCTGGATGTTTTCCGGGATCTACCTGCCGGCGATGGCCTCGGGCGTCTGTACCAAGGCGGCCCGGCCGGCCTCGGCGCTCGTGCTCGGCTGGGCGGGTATGCGCGGCACGGTCACGCTCGCCGGCGCACTCTCCATCCCGCTGTTCCTGCCGGATGGCGCGCCCTTTCCCGGCCGCGACATCGTCATCTTCCTGGCGTTCGGGGTCATCGCCGTGACGCTTCTCGTGCAGGGCACGACGCTTGAGCCTCTCATCAAGCGGCTGGGCCTGCGCGAGGATCAGAGCCGCGCCCAGGAGGACCGGCTGGCCCGCATCACCGCGGTCAAGGCCGGCCTCAAGGCCCTGCGCGCCCTCGAGGCCGCGGCCACCACGCCCGACCATGGCGCCGCTCTCGCGCAGGTGGTTTCCGAATATGAACACCGCCTCGCGGTGCTGGATGCCGAGAGCGAGACGCGCCGCAGCGCCCGCCGCCGCCGCAAGGCCGGCCATGGCTACCGCACCGCGGCGCTGGTGGCCGAGCGCACGGCCGTCGATGAACTCTGGCGCAGCAACAAAATTGCCGACGAAGTCCACCGTCCGTTGCAGCAACTGCTTGATCACGAGGAATCCCTGCTGCGCGACGCCCCGCCCCCGCCCGAGGAGTGAGCCTGAGTTGCGTTTTGGCAAAATACGGTGGACACCCCATTTTCTTCGCTCCGTCCACAGAGCATACTGCCAGTGTGTGCTAGTTGAGGGGCCGTCTCGCAAGAAGGCGGCCCTTCTTGCGTCCGGCCTCGGCGGGCCGGCCCAGGCAATCAGTGGATGCCCGAATGTGCCATATCGTAAATAAAGATGCCATGGCCCACGCCGGCCGCGTCGCCGGACTTTCCCATCTGGAAGGCAATGAACCGCCCATCGTCGCTCACCACGGGGTTCGAGCATTTGTAGCCGGGGTAATCGCTGAAAAAAGTCAGGCGGGTGTATTCGCCGCGGCCGTCAAGCTTGAGCCGCCAGAGGTCGATGTGACCCGTGCCGAGATAATTGGCAACTGTGCCCGTGAATAGACCAGGACCGTGGATTATCCGAGTCCTTTTTCTTCGCCCGAGCGCAGCGCTGGCGGCTTGCGCCCGGGCGCCCCGTGGAGTTTGCTGCCGCAGTCGTCGAAACCTCAATCGCCTGCCCCATGAAAACTCTGCTCCGCCTCATTCCCCTCCTGGCCCTCGCCTTCGTGCCGCTTCGCGCCGCCGATATGGCCGCCAAGCCCATGACCAATGACAAACTCCTCGCCGCCGTGACCGCCGCGGACGAGGAGCGCCTCGCCGCCACCAAGGCCGGTGACCGCGCGCGGCTGGACGCGATTTTCTCCGACGAACTGCACTATGCCCACTCCAGCGGCAAGGTGGACACCAAGGCCTCCTACATGGACGCGCTGGTCAGCCACCTCACGGTTTACGAGAGCTTCAACTACAAGGAGCGCACTTTCCTGCCCGCGGGGCCCGGCATTGTGTTGATGATCGGTCATGTGCTCATCCAAGCGAGCAACAACGGCCAGAGAACAGACAATGACCTCAACTTCCTGGCTGTCTGGCGCGAGGAGAATGGCCACTGGCGATTTCTCGCGTGGCAGTCGTGCAAGAACCCGCCTGCCGCCCCGGCCCCGGCCGCGAAGTAATAAGCCACTCACGAGGTAGGTCTGTGCCTGAGGGCAAAACACCCCATATCGATAAATTCAGCCACGGTGCATACTGCACACGTGTTAGGTGAGGGGCCGTCTAGGGGTAGACGGCCCTTCTTGCGTCCGGACCGGAGCAATCAAGTGGACATACTTGGAGACGTAGTCGCGGTCAGGTAATTCTGTGCAGGCAAAAAAAGAGACCCGGTTCGTCTTTCGACAAACCGGGCCATAAACCTGGCAACGACCTACTCTCGCGGGACCTAACGTCCTACTACCATTGGCTACGCGGGGCTTAACGG
>JAYUGX010000063.1:0-4577 GCA_043738215.1 Lacunisphaera sp. | reverse complement strand
AGCTGCGGGCAATGATGCGCGCCGAGGCCGCCAAAATCGCTCGTTTGCACGGGGATAAAACGCTCCTGACATAGGGTTGTCAGGAGCCCGTGTTAGGGTGGGGCATGCGATATTTGTCCGCCATCAGCCGGCGGTACCCCCGATTTGACCCTCAGACATGATATATCCCATGAACATCCGCACCATCGCCGTCACGGTGTCCGCCCCGCGCGACACTGTTTTCAACTTCCTCGCCGACATCGAAAACCTGCCCAGGTGGGCGGGCGAATACTGTGAACGCGTCTCCCTCGAGCGCGGCCGCTGGTGGGCGCTCACCACCGACGGCGAACAGGTGGTGGACCTCGAGTCGAGCTCCGGCACCGGGGTGATAGACCTGCGCGCCGGGCCGCTGCCGGAACGGATGAACCTGACGCCGATCCGGGTGCTGGCCCTGTCCGCCCGACGCACGCTGGTGACGCTGACCGTCATCGAGGCGACCGGCCAGGCGGCGGATGCCTACGAGCGGCGTTACGAGATCTTCCTCGGGGCGGCCAGCAGCCTGCTGCGCCGCTTCAGCGGGGGCGAGGTCTCGGCCCCGAGCGTGGCCCTGCAATTTGCGGAGCTCGGCCTGAACTAGGCCTCGGCGGTTTTTTCGGGCAGCCACCATGCCGCAATGGCGGCGCCGAAGGCCAGCAGGCTCGCCGCCAGCAGCGCCGTGCGGAAATCACCGACCGGCGCCAGCCAGCCGAACACCACCGAGGCCACCGCCGCGGCGATGCGCCCGATGTTGTAGCAGAAGCCCGCGCCCGTCGTGCGCAGCAGCACCGGGAACAGGGGCGGCAGATACATCGTGAACAGGCCGAACACGCCGGAGAAGAACCCGACCAGCGGGCACCAGAACCAGGCCAGTTCGCCCACGGGCCGGGGCACGATGAACGCGCCGACGATGCTCGCGCCGAGCCCGACGAAAAGGAGCAGGATGGCGCGCGGATTGCCGAACCGCCGCGCCAGCCAGCCGCCGAAGAAATTGCCGGCGATGGCCGTGACGTTCAGAAGCAGGAAAGAGAGCGATACAAGCCGCAGCACCTCGCCGGCGGGCGCGCCTGTGTCGTTGAGGAGCTTGCGCAGGTGCTGCGACTGCCAGAACAAGAAGAGCCACCAGCCGGAGAGACCGAGCGCGCAGACCGCCGTGGTCTGCAGCGTGGTGCGCGGCAGCGCGCCGCGGAAGAGCTCGCGCACGCCGGGGTTCCGGTGGCCGACCGCCTCCTCCGCCTGCTGCCACACCTCGGGTTCCGGCACATGGCGGCGGATCCAGAACACGAGCAGGGCGGGAATGACGCCGATGAGGAAGACCCAGCGCTCCGAGTTGGGCGGCAGGACGAGCGAGAGCAGGCCGACCAGCCCGGCGCCGAGGATGACGCCGAGATTCACGCCGGTCTGCAGGCACGCGGCCAGCCAAGGCCGCCACGCGCGCGGCCACGTTTCCGCGAGCAGCGAGGCGCCCACGGCCCATTCGCCGCCGATGCCGAGCGCGGCGAGGAAACGGAAAACCATCAGCTGCCACCACGTCTGGGAGAAGGCGCACAGCCCGGTGCAGATCGCGTAGGTGAGCACGGTGAGCGCCAGCGCGCGGCTGCGGCCGAGCTTGTCACCCAGCCGGCCGAAGAACGCGCCGCCGAGCGCCCAGCCGATGAGGAACGCGGCCTGGATATAGGCGCTCTTTTCCTTCACCGCGGGATCGGTGCTGACTGTGTGGAGCAGCTGGATGACCAGCGGCGTGGCGACGAGCGTGTAGAGGTGCAGCTCCAGCCCGTCGAACAGCCAGCCGAGCCACGCGGCGATGCCGGATTTCCATTGCAGCGGCGACAGTTCGCTCAGGCGCGTGGCTTCACGCACGGGGGTGGGGTGCATGGGCCGCGAGCTTGGCGGTGGAAGACGCGAGCGCCAGCCCGGAGTATGCCAGGTGTGGAGCGCGGCCTCTGGACGCGCTCTAAACCCGTCCGGGGGCCGGGTTCCACCTCAGTTTGTCTTCAGCAAATCTTCCAAATCCAGTTGCTCGGTCACCATGGCGAGGCCGCCATTCTTATCGTGCGGCCACTGCCCATGCGGCCGGTCCCAGTAAAGCTCCACGCCGTTCTGGTCCGGGTCGCGCAGATACAGCGCCTCGCTCACGCCGTGGTCGGACGCGCCGTCGAGTGGGATCTTCGCCTTGATGAGCCGGCGCAGCGCGTCGGCCAGCGCCGCGCGCGTGGGGTAGAGTATGGCGGTGTGAAACAGCCCCGTGCTGCCCGCGGGTGGCGGCGGGCCGCCGAGGCTTTCCCAGGTGTTCAGACCGAGGTGATGGTGGTAGCCGCCGGCGGAGATGAACGCCGCCTGCGCGCCGTAGCGCTGGGTCAGCTCGAAGCCCAGCACGCCGACATAGAAGTCGAGCGCGCGTTGCAGGTCGGCGACCTTCAGGTGGACGTGGCCGATGCGGACACCGGCGTCAATGGGCGAGGTTTTGGCGGGCATGCGGGGAGCGTAGCTACGCCGGGCCGAAAGACAAACCGGTCGCGGCCGGCCGTCCCGGGATTGCAGCCCGGGCAAATTTGTGAATCGTGGCGCACATCACCCATGCAAAAATTCCTCCGCCTTGAATTCATCGCGAGCAGCCCGGATCTCGGGTTGCTGGTGCTCCGGCTGCTGCTCGGTGTCTCGATGCTGTGGCTGCACGGCTGGGGCAAGCTCTTGCACCTGCTCTCGGGCAAGATGTCTTTCATGGATCCGATTGGCATCGGCTCGACCCCGAGTTTTCTGCTTACCATCCTGGCCGAGGTCGGGTGCTCGGTGCTGCTGGTGCTCGGCCTCTACACGCGCCTGGCCGCGCTCGTGCTGGCCTTTACCATGGGGGTGGCCTTCTTTGTCGTCAATTCCGCCAAGCTGATGGACAACAGCAATGGCGAGCTGGCCTGGTTGTTTTTCGGCGGCTACCTGGTGCTGCTCTTCGCTGGCGCGGGCAAATACAGCATCGATAGGAAGTGATGTGGTTTAGACCGGATTAACTGGATGGGCGGGATTGGAGAAAATCCCTGGAAGACTGTTGGCACAACGGACGCAAAGACAGCGAAGGACTGCTGTAGCGGCGCTCTATGAGCGCCGTTATTAACGGTCGGCGGTCATAGACCGCCGCTGTAATTTAGGCGGTCATTCTCTGCGACCTTTGCGGTCTTGGGGTAAATCCTCTTTCTCAGGTTTTCGCATCACGGTCGCGGTGGGGCCGGCGGAGGCGGGCGCTTGGTGCCGTCGTCGAGGTCGGGGTCGGGGGCGCGCTGGGCGGGTTGCCCGGCGGGGGTGGGACCGGTCGCCCAGAGCTGGCGGACCTGGTCCGGGGTCAGCGCGACCGCGGGCGCAAACCGTTCGCTCGCGGCGTAGTCGAAAAGGGAGCGGCGGAGTTGCTGCGCACCGGGCGAGGTTCCGTCGAGGGGAATGGCCGAGACCAGCAGGCGGCCGGGACCGACCCGGCACTCGAAAATCACTCCGAGGCGCCAGTTGCGGTTCCAGTCATCGATGGCCGCGACGATGGGCTTGAGCTCGCGCGGCGCGGCGGTGAGGTTGACTGAGCGGACATTGTCGATGAGGGGCGTCCACTGCCAGTCACAGAAGGCCCCGGTGGGGAAGCTGGCGAGCGCGGCGTGGTGCGCGTTGACGAGGAGGCCGAGCATGGCGTCGAAACGCGGCGTGGCGTTCCGTCCGCCCCGCACGGTCATCTGGATGTTCCAGAAGACCGGCACGCGCTTCATCGGCGGGCTGCTCGCGGGATCGAGGTCGGTGGCGGCGGGGGTGAACAGCACCTTCCCACCCGCGGCGAGGCGGGCCTCGGCGTCGGGCCATTTATCGGTGACGAGCACGCCGGCAGGCGTGGCGGCGTCGATCCGCGCGGGGTAGAGCCAGAAATTCCAGTCGTTCTCGACCGCAGTGCCCTTCAGGCCGACGACCAGCTTGTAGGCGGCGGGGGCGGGCAGTTTCGCCAGATCGGCGGAGACCTGGCCGAGCGGGATGTTCTTGCCGATGGGAATGTCGCGCGGGGGGAACACGCCGCCGGCCACGGTGCGGCCCGTGGCGTCGGTGATCTTCCACCCCGGCGTGGCGGCGATGAGCGGTTTTTCACCGAAGTGGTAGACTTCGAGTTCCGTGGTGAGGGTTTCCGCCGTGGTGAAGGTGCGCGAGGTGAGGCGCGCGAGCGGGACGGTGGAGCCGCTGAAGCGGCGGAACTCGGCGGACGTGACGTAGCCCTTCGATTCCCAGAAAGCGTCGAGCAAGCCGATGAGCGCGGTGCCCTGCCCGAGGTAGTCGTGGAGGTCGAGCAGCTGGAACCCCGCAAGACCGGGCGTGCGCAGGTTCGCCTCGATCTCCTCCTTGTAGCACATGAGCTGGAAGCGGCCGGAGGCGCGGGCGAAGTCGTGGTTGAACTCGAGCACGCCGTTCTGTTCCGCAATGTAACGGAAGATGTCGTAGTTCGACGGGCGGAGATAGCCGGTGAACTTCTTGATCACATCGAAATCGGGATACGCGCACCACTGGCCGACCTCGTGCGCCAGAACGGGAATATGGACGTCCAC
>JAYUGX010000062.1:0-11467 GCA_043738215.1 Lacunisphaera sp. | reverse complement strand
CATTGATGGGCGTGTACGCCGAGCTCGGCTCCCAATACCACGACGCCGGCGGCTCCTATCTTTGGGCGCGCGACGCCTTCGGCCGCCACGCTGGTATTCAGATGGGCTGGTTTGTCTGGCTCACCCGCCTCACCTCCGCCGCCGCCAACGCCAGCCTCTTCGTGATCTACCTCGGGGAATTCTGGCCCGGCGCCATCCAACCCATGCCGCGCACGCTGTTGCTCATCGCGCTCCTCGGTGGCCTCACCGCCCTCAACTACCGCGGCGTTCAGACCGGTGCGCGGCTCTCAAACTTCTTCACCGTCGCCAAACTGCTCCCGCTCGCGCTGCTGATTGCGGCCGGCCTGCTCCTCGCCCAAAAAATCACCCCCGCCCCCACCTTGGTCGAACCGGACGCCACGCACTGGCTCAACGCCCTCGTTGTCCTGATGTTTGCCTTCGGCGGTTTCGAGACGGCGCTCATCCCGCTGTCCGAGGCCAGGAACCCGCGTCGCGACGTGCCCTTTGCCCTGCTCGTCGGCCTCGTCGTGATCGCGGGCTTCTACACCCTCCTGCACCTCGTCGCGATGTGGACCGTGCCTGATCTGGCCAGCAGCCAGCGCCCCCTCGCCGATGCCGCCCGCTCGATCTTCGGCGATCGCGCCGCGCAATTCGTCGCCCTCGGCGCCATGGTGTCCACCTTCGGTTTTCTCTGCGCCCAGCTCGTGGCCGTGCCCCGGCTCACCTATGCCTTCGCCGTCGGTGGCGATTTCCCCGCCGTCTTTGGTCGCGTGCACGAACGGTTCCGCACGCCCGGCGTCTCGATCCTTTTTTGGGGCGGGCTCGTCCTCGGCCTCGCCCTCTACGGGAGTTTTCTCTGGAACGCCGTCCTTTCCGTCGCCGCCCGCCTCATCTCCTACGCCATGGTTTGCGGCGCGTTTGTGAAACTTCGCCGGACCCGCCCGGCGGCCGACACTTTCCGTCTGCCGGCCGGCCAGCTCTTCTCCGCAATCGGCTTCGCCTTCTGCACCCTGCTGCTGACACGCCTCAACGCCGACCACGCTCGCATCATTGCCGTGGTGGCCGTGGCGGCGGCGCTGAACTGGCTGGTCGTGCGGAGGCGGGCCGCCGGCTAGCCTTCCCTAGGCGGAGAAACCGGCGGCACGAAGGGCTTCCCGGCGTTTTCCTTCCACCAACGCAGCCACTGTTCGCTGCGGTCGAAAGACTTCCCGGTCAGGGTCAGCAGCGCCTGCCGCGCATCCCCGGCCAGATCGCCCTGTCCGGCGCTCTCGCCGGTGCGCATGACGGCGATCAACGGTCCGATGGCGCGCGGCTGCCGGAGCCGGCCGAGCACACTCATCGCCAGACGGCGGGCCGCCGGGGTTCCGGACTTCAGCTGGGCAAATAACGGCTCGAGCACCGCCGGATCCTCGAGCGTGACCAGGGCATCGGCGACATATTGGCTGTTATATTGGTCCGTGGCCTTCCCCAGCTGCGCCAGCAGCGGCGTGACGGTGCGCTTATCCCCCAGTTCGGCGAGTCTCCGGACAATCAAGCTCACGACAACCGGCGCGCGGTCTTTTTCCAGCACGTGCAACAAGGCGTCAGCCACTCCCGGTCCCTCGATGCGCGCCAGCAGGGCCGCGGCGTTCTCCTGCTCCAGTTCACCCCGCTCCACCAGGACGAGCAGCGGCCCCAGTGCTGTTTCGGGCAACCGGCTCCGGGCCGCTTTCTTTTCCGGATTCTCCCCCTCTTCAGCATCCCTCGTCAGTCCCTGCACGGCAGCCCGGCGGGTGGCGGCATCAGTGTCACCCAAAGCTAGGGCCAGGATGCTGGCGTCGCCATCGGCCAGCGACTCGGCCACCGCCTCGCGCACGAAGGGCTGCGGGTCGGATCGCAACAGCGCGGCTAGACCGGTTTTGATTTCCGGTTCGCGGCGGTTGATGGCTTCATTGACTGCCGCGGCGCGCACCAGCGGGTCGGGCTGGGCGAAGCCTTCGAGCAGGATCCCCAGGGGCACCTCGTTCCGGCCAGCGCCCGCCCGCAACTTGGACTCCAGAAATTTGCGCCAGCGCTTCTGTTCCGTCCCTGTTAGCTGTTCGCGGGCCAGCTTGCTCACGTATTCAACGGAGTCGCTGCTCACGGCGAGGAAGACTGCCACCAACCGCTCGTCATTTAACCGGCCCAGTGCCGCCACGGCCGCGACGCGCACCAAAGGTTCCTTGTCCCGGGTTGCGGCCGCGAGCGGCTCAAAAGCCCGCGGATCCGACATTCCGCCCAGCACCACCGCCGCGCCGCGCCGCAGCATGGTCGCATCCGGACTCTGCAATGCTGCGGTCAATTGGCTGAGTTTGTCGGGTGCCTCGATTTGCAACAGCGCCCATTCCACCGCCCGGTGCCTGGTGCCGTAATCATCCAACTTCTCGCGGGCGGCCCCGGGGCGCTCGGCTGGCGGCAGGATCTCGTCCCGATGCTCGGTCAATGTGCGCAGCAGTTCGTCGTCGAAGGGATCCCGGTAATTCGTCCGTCCGGCATCGCTTTTGTCGTTCCGCAGCGCCGCGAGCAGTGGAGGCAGTGCAGTGGCGCGGCCGTAAGCTCCCAGTCCCAATGCCGCGAGTCGGCCGAGCAGCTCATTGTCCTTGCCCAATATCTCGATCAGGGCCGGCTCGATTGAGGCGTCGCCCACGGCGAGCAGGGCGCGGCCTGCGCCGGTTTGCTGGTCGAAGTTTTCCAGTTTCAATCCGGCCACCACCGGTCCCGGCCCACAGGCCCGGCCGAGCACGGTGAACAGCGCCTCGCAATAGTGCGGCAGGGTTTGCGAAAAGGGCGCGTCGCTGGGCCTGTAATAAGAACTGTGGATGGTCGAGGCGACCGGGACTTTCGCGGCGATGTCCGCTTCGGTCACGACCTGATCGCCCAGCGCCAGGCGCACCGTGCCGTTCAGCTCCGCCCCGGTGTAATGGCGGCCCATCACGGTGCCGATATAATCCGCCGCGATCGGCGTGCTCCGGGCGTCAATGGTCAGGGTCACATCCGCCGGCCCGCCGGGCTTCGCCAGCTTCCATCCGGTGAGCTTGACCGCCTCCGCGGCCAGTTCTTCCAGCGGCAGAGTGTATTTCTTTTCCGTTGGTTCGGTCTTCGCCTTTTGTTCGCCGGGTTTTGCCGCCTCCTCTTCCCCCACGGCCTCACCGGAAAAATCGTAATCCTGCTGCACTTCCAACCGGACCGTCTTCGCGGCGCGCAAGGTTTGCCGCATTTCCAGCCCGATCACCTCCGGGGGCAACGCCCGCCCGGGCGCGGCAGCCAGCAACAGGGCGAGAACGCAAAGGAGGCCGGAAAAATTGGCCCGGAGATGCATGGCGGGCCGGATCAAGTTGTGGCGGCAAATTTTTTTGCCCCGAAACCGAACGCTTC
Source organism: Lacunisphaera sp. (assembly GCA_043738215.1). Taxonomy (GTDB): domain Bacteria; phylum Verrucomicrobiota; class Verrucomicrobiia; order Opitutales; family Opitutaceae; genus Lacunisphaera. The sequence goes on along the minus strand of JAYUGX010000062.1, from coordinate 8,074 downwards.
CTTGATCCAGCCCCACGCCTTGCGCAGCCCGACATCGCAGGTGCCGGAAATGTGGTAGGTGCGTGCGAAAAGTTCCTCGTGGCCGACATAGCGCGGTGGCAGCAGCAGCAGCGTCTGGTTCCTGTCCGACTTCCGGTCGAAGCCAAGCACCTCCGAAAAAAAGACGCCCTTGCCCACCACGAGACCGTCGCGCGGCACCTCCACCGTCCGCTCCGGCATCACCAGCCACGGGCGGAACTTGAAGAGCAGCTGGCCGTCCGCGGCTTGATACAGCCGGCCGTAGGTCCGCATCGGCGCGCCGGCAATTTCGCGGGCGGTGAAAAGTTTGTTCCCGTCGGCCAGCAACTTGAAGCGGTGACGGCGGAAGGTGAAAAAATCCCACGTGAACTCCGTGCCGAACACCATCAGCCGGAAAGCCCAGCCGGCCATCAGCCAGGCGAGCAGGATGATGACCACCGACAGCGTCGCACCGACCACGGGATCGATGTAGGCCGTGGCGGCCACGAGCGACAGCACGCCGGTGCGCATCGCCTTCAGCGCCGTGTCCACCGCGCCCCACGGGCTGAGCAGGATGAGGACATTGATGGCGTGGCCCACCACCCACACCACCGCGAACACCGCGACCGACAGTGGCACCATCAGGATGGTCAGCAGCCAGGAGAAATCCATCGCCCCGAACGGGATCAAGGCGAGACCACCCATAACCGCGACCGGCTGGTCGGGCCCGGCCGGGGTCATCATGAGCTTGGAGCCCAGCGCGACCAGCGAGGGAATGACCGCCCCCGCGGCGACCAGCCCGCTGACCTTGTTTTCCAACACCTCGGCGGCATCGAGCGGTTTCTTGAATCCGGGGGGCAGCGCCGCCGCGATCGTGTCCTTGCACGCGCACACGCCCACCAACAGCAGCGCCGGCAGCCAGAAGGAAATTTGCGCGAACCACGGCAGCCGCGCCTTTTCCTCGGGCGTGCTGGCGTGAAAATACTGCCAGGCGCCGACGCCGCCCACGCCCAGCAACGGCGAGAGGGCAATGCCCGTCACCTGCGAAGCCAGCGTCGCCAGCTCGATGCCGGGCGCATTCCCGGGCTTTTTCTTGGTCTCCGCCGCCTGGGCCGCCGCGACGAACAGGGCGGCGCAGAACAACGCGAGGACGAGAGGCGCGAGTCGTTTCATGCGGACCACGATAGCGCGGCCCGGGACTTTGAAAAGCCCGCAGATAACGCACCACAAAGCTTTGCCAACCGGGGCCGGGCTTGCTCATGTCGCCCCATGCCGCTGGCCAAGGCCGATCTCTCCCGTCTCCGCGCCCTGCGCGACAAAAAGCACCGCGAGGACGCGGGGCTCTTCATCATCGAGGGCGAAAAGGTCGTCGGTGAGCTGCTCGCGGTGAAATACCCACTGCTCGAAATCTACGCGACGGCGGAATGGGTGGAGCACGGCCTCCGGACGCGCTCTGAACCCGTCCAGCCTGTCCGTCGTAGCCTTGGCGAAGTCGGAAGGCCGGGTTCCACACGCGTCGTGCAGGTCACGGACGCCGAGATGGCGAAGATCAGCCACTTCCCCACTCCCTCCCGTGTGCTGGCCGTGGGTAAAATTGCCCGCACTCCGCTCGCCGCTGGCACCCTGGACCGCGGGCTCACCCTCGCGCTCGACGGGATCCAGGATCCCGGCAACGTTGGCACGCTGCTGCGGCTGGCCGACTGGTTCGCGCTCGACCGCGTGCTGCTCTCCCCGGATTGCGCTGATTTGTTTTCCCAGAAAGTCATCAACGCCAGCATGGGCTCATTCGCCCGCCTCGTCGTGCATACAGCATCGTTGGCCGAGGCCCTCCTTGGCGTGAAAACGCCCGTGCTTGGTTGCGAGCTGGCAGGCGACGACGTGCACACCCTCAAACCGCTGCGCGACGCGGTCATCGTCATCGGCAGCGAGGGGCGCGGCCTGTCGCCGGCCGTGAAAAAGCTGGTCACGCAGCGGGTGACGATACCGAACTACGGTGGTGCCGAGTCGCTCAACGCCGCCATCGCCGCTGCCATCGTGTGCGACAACCTCCGGCGCCTCTCGCGCTGACCTGAAAAACAAATCGTCGCGTATTTTGGGTCATTCAACGCACGCCGTTTGCACCCCGCTCCTGCTTTGCCCTAATCGTCCCATGCGCTTCCCCTCCGGCTTTCCTGTCCCTCGCCCTCGCCCTCGCTGTCCCTGTCCTCTGCCGCTCTCCCCCGTCGGATCCATTAAACCGCTGCACTCTCCGCCGTGGACAAGTATTTAATTTTTCCGCTTGAATGCACGCAGCTAGATCGACGTTCACCGAGAGGGGCGCACGCCGCTCTTGCGCGCGTCCCTCTCGACGGTAAGATTAGACCGCGACGCCTGAACAGCTTGAAACGAAGAATCGTAGGTGCCCGTCGAACTTGTTACCGGAAGCTGTATTGCACTCCGATCAGCAGGCCGGTTCCCCTTGGTTGCGTCGGCATGTCCTGAACATTTTTGCGTTTGAGATCGAGGACCTGATACTCGATGGTTCCCACGAGGTTGCGCGACAACGCTTGCTTTACGCCGATTCCCCACAGAATGCCATTGAAGCTTTTGTTGATATCCTGCGGGCCCTTCAGCTTCGCCTGAACGTAGCCGAGCCGCACGTATGTCAAGCTGTTCGAATTCAATTTGAATCCCGGCAGCACCGATAGCGCGATGACGTTCTGCAGCTTGAGCTTAAGGTGCCCAAGCTCTCCGCCTTCCACAGTGCCTGCGGTGCTGCCGAATTCATTGTGGTAGCTGAGCTCGCCAGCGATATGAAAATTGCCGAAGCTGTGTCCATAGCCGCCGTTCAAGTTGAACGCCGCCTTGTGTTTGTCGCTGCCGACGGTCTCGACGTCGCCGACATCCTCACTTTCCCCTATGCTTGCTGTTCCCTTGTAAATGCCGATGCCGGCCCCGACGTAGGGGCCGTCAAACTGCGCTTGCGCGCTTGGCGCCAGCACAGCGAGGCTTACCCCCGCTGCGGCCACCACTGCTTTCATGGTCTTCATTGTCCGATCCCCTAATAAAGCGGTGATGCGGTCTGGCACTTCAAGATTAATGAACCCCTTGTCCCAAAGTTCTATCTCCACGATGCGCCACTGGCCAATGAAGGAATTACGCGATTTCGTAACGAGCGCGGGCATAACACCTTTCGCGGTCTAACGTCCAAGCTCAGCGACGCGGCTCCAATCGCGTTCGCTGGAGCGATTGGTTGGACATTCTAGTCATGTCGTCGGTGAAGTCAAAGCTCGACGGTGTTCGTCCAGCAAGTTGCGGGGGATCACCCTCAGCGCAAAATAAATCAACAGTGGCACGATAATCGCGTCATCGAGATGGCCGATCACCGGGATGAAGTCGGGGATCAAATCCAAGGGTGTGACTGCGTAAGCTACAGCAAAACCAAGCAGGATCTTTGCTAGTTTTGGGGTTCGGGGATCAGCCAGGATGTTCCGATAGAGCTGGAGTTCTCTCTTAAACTTCAGAAATAAATTTCGCAGGCCGTTCATGTCTAACCATTAGTTGTGCCGCACCTGTGCAAAGCGTCGGCGGTCATAGCCCGAGGCTACAGTATTCCCTCACCCTTTTTCTTCGCGATCCAGGCGCGGACGTTTTCCTCCAGGATGTTCATCGGCACGGCGCCGTCGCGCAGCACCAGGTCGTGGTATTCGCGCAAGCGGAACTTCGGCCCGAGTTCCTTCTTCGCGAGTTCGCGCAGCTCGAGGATCTTGAGCATGCCGATCTTGTAGGCCGTGGCCTGCGCGGGCCACACGATGTAGCGGTTGGTCTCGGTGAAGATGTCGCGTTCTGGGTTGGGTGTGTTTTTCCGGAAATACTCCATGGTCTGCTCGCGCGTCCATTTCTTGGCGTGCAGCCCGGTGTCGACCACGAGGCGGACGGCGCGCAGCAGCTCGTCGTAGAGCCGGCCGAAGTCCTGGTAGGGATCCGCGTAGAAGCCGAATTCCTTCGGGAAATATTCCGTGTAGAGCGCCCAGCCCTCGACGTAGGCGGTGTTGCCGCCGAACTTGCGGAACTTCGGGATGCCGGTCAGTTCCTGCGCGATGGCGATCTGCATGTGGTGGCCGGGGATTGCCTCGTGGTGCGCCAACGTCTCCATCTCGAAAATCGGCACCCCGCGCATGTCGACGGTGTTGACGTAGTAGACGCCGGGCCGGGAGCCGTCGGGGGCGGGCTGCTCGTAGAAGGCGCCGGCGGCGCCCTGCTCGCGGAAGGGCTCAACCGGCTTGATGACCAGCGGCGCCTTGGGCTTGGTGATGAAGAACTCGTCGAGCCGCGCGCGCATGTCGTCGATGATCTGCGTGGCCCGCTTCATGTAGGCGGCCTTCCCCTCGGGCGTGGTGGGGTAATAAAACTGCGGGTCCTCCTTGATGTATTTGAAGAAGGCCTGCAGGTCGCCCTTGAAGCCGACCTGCTTCATGATGGCCTCCATGTCGTGGTGAATGCGCGCGACCTCGCGCAGGCCGAGCTGGTGGATCGCGTCCGCCGTCATCCGCGTGGTGGTCGAGCCTCGGAGGGCGAAGGCGTAGAAATCGAGCCCCTCGGCGAATTTCCACGCGCCGTCGTCATCCGTGGCGATTTTCTGCTGGGCCTCCATGACGGTGATGAGCTTTTCGTAGGCCGGCTGCACCGCGCCGGTGAGCGCCGCGCGGGCGTCGGCCAGCAGTTTTTGTTTCGTCGCGGCGTTCGCATCCTTGAGCGCGCCGACCTTGCCCTCGATGTCCTCGAGCAGGGCGCTCTTTTTGCCGGACTTGTCGAAAGGTTCACCGCGGATCACCTCGCGGCAGGATTCAATCACTAGTGGAAACACGAAGCGCGGCGGGATGATGTTCTTGGTCTCGCGGATCTTCACGCCCTCGATCAACTGGTCGAACATCGGTGCCATCCCGCGCAAGCGTGCGATATAGGCCCGGGCATCGTCCACGTTGTCGACGCGGTGGAAGTTGATGAGGAACGCCGGGGCCTCGGAGTGTGTGCCCGACATCTGGTTGAGCGGGTAGTTATAGTAGCGCCACCGCCAGCCCTCGATCGTCCGCTCCGCTTGGTTGACGAACATCCTGTAGCTGACCTTCGCCTGGTCGTCGAGCAGGTCAAAGTTGATGGTGCGCTTCAACTCCGCGAGATTCTGGACGCTGATGACGAAATCCTCCAGCGCGCGGGCATCGGAAATATCGTCCCACTTGTCGTAGTCCTTCTTCATGCCCAGCTGGGTCATGAACTCCGGGCTGCGGGCGACGGCCGCGTCAAACACGCGGTCAAAGAACTCGTTGGCCTTGGTGGTTTCGGCGACGACCAGGGTGTCCACGGCCGCGGAGGCCGGCCACGCCGCCAGCAGGGCGACCGCGCACGCGATCAGGATTCGGGGGATGTTTTTCATGGGAAAATTGGGGCCGGCCCGCAGCCGGCTGCGGGATGAGTTTTAGTATTCAATGCTTCCACTCATTCTGCGCATCGTCCACCATTTGCTGCAGCACGGGGAAGCGGATTTCGCCGTAGTTGAAGGCGATTCGCAGTCTGCCTTCGCGGTAGACCCAGGTCGTCGGAATCCAGGTCACCGGCAGGCCGAGGAAGGAATTCAATCGGTCCGCTTCCAGCTTTGACGGATTCGGGTGCGTCAGCAGCATCAGGTTGGGCTGCGCGCCGAGGCCGGCGGCCTCCAGCCGCGCCTTGGGATCCTGCCCCTTGTGCCAGATGTTGATGAAGACGACCGTCACCGCGGGGTTCGCCGCGACGAATTTCGCCCAACCCGTGGCCGGGTCCATCTCCGCCCGGCAGTTCGGGCACCATGGCGCCCAGAAATGCACCACCGTGACCTGCGGGCCGGCGATAATGTGGGCCACTTCCTTTTCCAGCGGGGCTTCCTCCGCGCGGAGCAGCGCGGTAACCGCGAACACAGACAGAACGGCGAGACATTTCATCCCAAGGAAGATGTCCGGATAGTGGCAATATTCCAGCGCGGAACGGTCACCACCACGACGAGATCTCCTCGAGCGGCTTCTTCCGTGCGGCCACGGCGGGCACGCGGGCATCCCCGGCCGGATAACCAACGACCAGCAGCAGAAAGGGCTTCTCGTGCGCCGGCCGGCCGCAGATCTCATTGAGAAAATTCATCGGACTGGGGGTGTGCGTAAGCGTGGCCAGTCCCGCGTGGTGCAGCGCGGCGATCAGGAAGCCGCAGGCGATCCCGGTTGACTCCTTGGCGTAATAGGTCGGCTGCTGCGCTCCACCGGCGTCGGCAAAGCTGTTCACCGCAAAGACCGCGATGAGCCATGGCGCCATTTCAAGGAACGGCTTGCGGGCGTTGGTGCCGAGCGGCGCGAGTGCCTCGAGCCACGCCCGGGGCGCCTTGTGCTCGTAGAATTCCCGTTCCTCCATTTCGGCCGCCGCCCGCACCCGGCGCTTCACGGCGGGATCGCTGATCACCGCAAAGTGCCAAGGCTGGAGGTTGGCACCATTGGGCGCGGTCCCGGCGGTGCGCAATGCCAGTTCGATGATCTCGCGCGGCACCGGCCGCGGGGAAAAGTCGCGCACCGTGCGACGGCGGCCCATGTCCTCGTGAAAGGCCTGCGCCCGGGCGCGCATCTCCGCCCCGGGCAGTTCGCGAAAATTCAGTGGCACTGTTTCCATGCGATGGGAGAACGTAAGCCTGCAGTTTCTCCCCAGGCAATGCACGCCGAAAGCCGTTGGAATCCCGATCTCGGCGACCGGTTGAACCATGCCACTCGAAATCATGGTGCGGCGGCCTCCGCCATCGCCCGGCCCGCCAGCCAGCCGCCGGTCCACGCCGACTGGAAATTGAAACCGCCGGTGATGCCGTCCACGTCGATCACCTCGCCGGCGAAATGCAGCCCCGGCACAAGCCGGCTCTCCATCGTCTTGAAATCCACCTCGTTCAGCCGCACGCCGCCGCAGGTGACGAACTCCTCCTTGAACAGGCTCTTGCCGGTGACCGCGAACTCTCCGGCGCACACTTGCGCCGCCAGCGCCCGCAGCCCCGCGCCCGGCGCCATCGCCCACTGCGTGCCCGGCGCGAGGCCCGCCGCGCCGAGCAGTTTGGCCCACAACCGCAGCGGCAGCCCCACCGGGCACCAGGAGCCCAGCTGTTTTTTTGGATGCGCCGCGCGCGCCTGCTCCAGCCCGGCGTGCAGTGATCCGGCGTCGAACGCCGGCGCCCAGTTGACGAGCAAAGTGAACCGGTAGTCGCAATCGTGCAGCTCCCGCGCACCCCACGCCGAAATTTTCAACACGGCCGGGCCGCTCAGGCCCCAATGCGTGATGAGCAGCGGCCCGCGCTCCTGCAGCGCCGTGCCGCGCACCGCCGTCGTCGCGTCCTCCACCGACACGCCCGACAGCTCCTGCAGGCGCGGGTCGTTGACGTGAAACGTGAACAGCGACGGCACCGGCGGCTCGATCGTGTGCCCGAATTGCCGCGCGAAGACCAGGCCGGCATTCGACTTGTTGCCGCCCGTGGCCAGCAGCAGCCGGTCGCACGTGGCCACGTCGCCGGTCGTCAGCGTGACCTGAAATTCATCCGCCCTTTTCTCCACCGCCTTTACTCCCGTGCGCAGCACCACCCGCACGCCGGCTTTTTCCGCCGCACCCTGCAGGCAATCCACGATGGTCTGCGAGCTGTCGGTGACCGGAAACATCCGCCCGTCCTCCTCGGTCTTCAGCGCCACGCCGCGCTGCTCAAACCACTCCACGGTGTCGCGCGGCTGCCAGCGGTGGAACGCCCCGAGCAGCTCACGATAGCCGCGCGGATAGCGCCGCACCAGCTCGCGTGGCTCAAAGCAGGCGTGGGTCACGTTGCAGCGGCCGCCCCCCGAGACCTTCACCTTGGCCAGCGGGTGCGCCGTCGCCTCGTAGATCGTGACTGCGCAGCCGGGATCCGTCTCGGCGCAGGCGATGGCCGCGAAAAATCCCGCCGCTCCGCCGCCCGCAACGATTACATTCCTTTTGCCCATGCCCGCCAGCGTGCGGCAGCCTGCATGGCATGTCCAAAAAGAAAAGTGCCGCGTCCCCACGTGGCGGCAATTCGTTG
>JAYUGX010000061.1:0-30565 GCA_043738215.1 Lacunisphaera sp. | reverse complement strand
TTATCCTGCTCCCGCTCGCCGCCTTCGCCCAATCCGTGCACTGGGAACCGGCGGGTGGGCAGCTGGGCTTCAACCAAGTCTCCCAGCTCTCGCTGGTTTTTGAGAATTGCGACCCCGAAGGGGATCCCGCGCTGCCGCGGATTGACGGGCTGGTCCTGGGCCAGCCCTCGCAAAGCACCGAGACCAGCATGCTCAATTTCCACACCACCACCCGCTTTTCGCTCATCTATCCCGTGCGCCCGACAAAGCGGACTGGCATCAGCATCCCGGCCTTCGAGGTCAAGACGGACAAGGGCCCGATGAAAGTGAAGGCGGCCACCTTCACCGTGGGTGACGCCACCGTCGGCAATACCGGGCTTTCCGTGGATGACATCGCCTCGGCGAAGCTCGCCGCGCCCCGGGGATCGTTTTGGGCCGGCGAGGTTTTCCCGATCACTTTCTCGCTGAATATTGTCAAACGCTACCTGCACTCCGTCGATCCGCGCCTCGATTGGCAGCCCGCCCCGCTCGTCGTCGAGGACTGGAGCAAGCCCGATCCGTCGGAGACCATGATTCGCGGGGAACGCCGCTGGGTGGTCAGCCAGTCGACCAATGGGTATGTCAAGCAACCCGGCAGTTATGCCATCAAGCCCGTCACCCAGACCATCAACGTGATTGTCGGCACCACGGGGTTCAGTTTCCTGAGCCAGAACGCCGTTGAACAACGGCTGCTCGAGTCGAATCCCCTTGAACTGACCATCAAGCCGCTGCCGCCCGCCCCAGCCGATTTCTCCGGCGCGGTCGGCGAGTTCACCTTCACCTCCAAGGTCGTGCCGGTCACCGCGGCCGTGGGCGAGCCCATCACCTGGACCCTGGAGCTGGGCGGCACCGGCAACTGGCCCGACCTCACCGGCCTGCCGCAGCGCGAGGTCTCCAACGACTTTCAGGTCGTGCAGCCCAAATCCAAACGGACGATGAAGGAGGGTTCGCTCTTCGAGGGCACGCTCACCGAGGATGTCGTGCTCGTCCCCACCAAGCCCGGCAGCTACCGGCTCGCGCCGGTGCGTTTCACCTACTTCGACACGAAGTCCGGCACTTTCAAGACCATCGCCAGCGAGCCGGTCACGGTCACCGTGACGAGCGCGTCCCAACCCGTGCAACCGCCCGTCAATTCCGGCGCGCCCGTGCAGTTCTCGATCAACCCGCTGGCGACGAATGCGCCCGCCGCGTCCGTCCTGCCCGACGCCGTGCCGCCCGTCCCGCCGGAAAATTTGCCGCGCGACCCGCTGATCGAGCAGGCCACGGGCCTCGTGCCCCTGCCCAACGGCATCTTGGTCCTGGTTTGCGTGTTGTCCTCCGTCTTCTGTGTGCTGGCCGTCTGGCTGACGCTGGCCGCCTTGCTTTCGCGCGAGCGCGACCCGCAACGCCTTCGTCGCGAAGCTCGCGACCGGCTCGCGATCATTTTGGCTGAGCTCAGGTCTTCCTCTCAACCCTCAACTATCAACTCTCAACTCAGATCCTGGCAGCAACATACGGCTGCATTGTGGCAGATCCCGCATGCCGCGCCGGGCACACCCCTGGTGCACACTAGTGTCGGGGGCTTGGCCAAGGACGCCGCCCCGACTTGGGCCGGGCTCTGGTCCGAGGCCGACCGCGCGCTCCACAGCCGCGAGAACGCGCTGCCCGCGGACTGGCTGGCCCGCGCCGAGCGTGCGTTGCAGGGTGTTCGCGTGCCGGGCTGGCCGCCCTTCTCGCTATTCGCCGCGCGCAATCTCCTGCCCTTCCTCTTCACCCTCGCCCTGCTGCTCGCGCCCGTCACCGGATCGGCCGATCCCGCCAGCGAAGCCTACAAGCACGGCGACTTTGCCACTGCCGAGGCGGTATGGCGCCGGGCTGTCACCGCAACACCCACGGACTGGACCGCCCGCCACAACCTCGGCCTCGCGCTCGCGCAGCAGGATCGCTGGGCCGAGGCGACCGCCCACTGGACCAGCGCCTCGCTGCTCAACTCCCGCGCCGACGCCACCCGCTGGGACCTCGCGCTTGGACTGCAACGCTCCGGCATGGCGCCGCCCGAACTCGTGGAATTTTCACGCGGCCAGGGTCCTTACAAACTCGCCCGGTGGGCCACGCCCGCCGAATGGCAGCTCGTGCTGGTCGGCGCGGCGTTGCTGCTGGCTGCCGCGCTCATCGTGCTGTTCCTGCAGGGCTACCGGCGCATCGGCGCCTGGGCCAAGCCCGTCGCGCTGACCACCAGCTTGGTCGCCGTGCTGCTCGCCGCCGCGGCCACGCTCAGCCTGCACACCTTCGGCCCGCTCGCCCACCCCGAGGTCGTGATCATTTGGAAACCTTCGACCTTGCTCAGCATCCCGACCGATGCCGACACCTCCCAGAAAACCTCGCCGCTTTCCGCCGGCTCGATCGCGGTGGCTGAGAAAACCTTTCTCGGCTGGACGAAGCTGGGCTTCGCCGGCGGCCAGTCCGGCTGGGTCCGAAACGAGGGCTTGATCAAGTTGTATCGCTAGCGTGTCTGGAACCACTTGGCGTCGCCGGGCTGGTGGTTCCAGCCTTCGATCAGGGGGATGATCTCCTCCACGTTGCGCGCCACGGCATACTTCTGGCGGATGGTGTCGTGCATGAATTTCTCCGCCACGATGCGGTCGAAAAGCCGGAGCAGGTCGTCGAAGTAGCCGTCCTGGTTGAAAATGACGACTGGCTTGTGCAGCACCTCGAGGTGGGCGAGCGTCAGGATCTCAAGCAGCTCCTCGAGCGTGCCCCAGCCGCCGGGCAGCGCCAAGAAGGCGTCGGCGCGCGTCTCCATGAGCATCTTGCGCTCGCGCATCGTCAGCACACAGATGAGCTCGTCGGCCTCGGTGAATTCCAGCTCCCGGGCCTTCATGAACTCGGGGATGACCCCGACCACGCGGCCGCCCTTCGATTTCACGCCGCGGGCGATGGCACCCATCAGGCCGGTCTTGCCGCCGCCGTAGACCAGCGTCCATAGCCTCCGGCCCAGCTCCTCGCCCAGCTCCGTCGCCGCCGCGTAATACTTCGGCTCGAGCCGGTCGCTGGACGAACAGTAGACACAGAGGGATTTCACGTTGTTTTGAAACCATGGATTTCACGGATTGGCACGGAAAAATTTCTGCCGTCGCCTTGGGACGCATCCGTGGTCATCAGCTTAATCGTGGTCAAAATCCCTCCCCCCACTTATCGCGGCCGGCTGGCGCCGTCGCCCACCGGCCTGCTGCACCTGGGACATGCCCGGACGTTCTGGATCGCGTCGGAACGCGCCCGCGCCGCCGGCGGACAGCTGGCGTTGCGCAACGACGACCTCGATACGGCGCGCTGCCAGCCGGAATTTGTGCCCGCGATGCTGGAGGACCTGCGGTGGGTCGGCCTGCGCTGGACGGAGCCGATGATATCCCAAAGTGCGCGCCTCCCCCTTTACCGCGCGGCCCTCGTCCGGCTGCACGCCGCCGGCTGCATTTATCCCTGCGCCCGTTCGCGCCGCGACGTGCTGGCTGCCGTAAGCGCCCCGCAGGACGGCGATGAAACCGACGAGCCGCTTTACCCGCCGCAGTTTCGCCCGCCGGCCGGCGCACCGCTTCCGCCGCTGACCGCGCCCATCGCCATCAACTGGCGCTTCCGCGTGCCGGACGGGGAAGCACTCAGTTTCACGGACGGCCACAGCGGTGATCAACGTGCCGTGGCCGGCCGCGAGTTCGGCGATTTTCTGGTCTGGCGGAAGGACGACATGCCCAGCTACCAGCTCGCGTGCGTGGTGGACGACGCGGCCATGGGTATCACCGAGGTCGTGCGCGGAGCGGACTTGATCAGGTCCACCTTCCGCCAGTTGTTGCTCTATCGTGCGCTGGGGCTCGCGGCCCCGGCGTTTTATCATTGCCCGCTCGTCACCGACGAAAAAGGCGTGCGGCTGGCCAAGCGGCACGACGCCCTCGCCTTGCGGACCCTGCGCGCCCAAGGCCGGGCCCCGGAACAACTGCGGACCGATTGGCGGTAAGAAGCGCCGGCCCGCTTGCCAAAACAGGAAAACTGCATTCGTAGCAATGACGGCCCGGACGCCCGCATTGGCGCAATCACCGGCGAGGCCGCGATGCATTCTCTTTAATCCACCTAAATCATGATCAACTACAGCCAGCCCGACCTCACCCAGCATCCGCCCCGCAGCGTCCGTGTCCGCCTCGGCGGCTACGCCCATCTCTCCCGCCTCCTCGACAAGGCTCGCGCCCATCTCGCGGGCAAAGCCGGCGAATTCCACTACAACTGCCCGCTCGACCAGCGCTTCTTCACCTTCACGGGTCTCAACCACGAGGCGATGCTGGCTGAGATCAAGAGCGGCAAGTCAGACGTCGAAATCCTGGCCTGGGTGAACGAGCGCGCCAAGCGTCAGCCGCAGGAGATTGCCACGTGGTCGGCCTGGCTGGAACAGCTCGGCCCCGGCGGCGCCGAGGGCCACGAATGGATCGCCAGCGTGATCAAGGGCCACAAGTCCGCGCGTGACGACATCCGCTCGTTCGCCGAGCTGCTCGATTTCGACGACTACCTGTGCTACGGCGGGAAGGCCTGACGGATTTTAGATTTTCAATTCTCGATTTTCGATCGGCGGCGCACACGAGTGCGCCGCTTTTTAGTGCCCGGGCTCTCCAATCGAAAATCACCAATCCAAAATTGAAAATCTCATAACTCCGTGTATTTGTCCGCCCGGCCACGCGATTTCTCCACCGGATATTTCCTGGCGTTGGCCGCCATCTTGGCCCCGATGGCGGCGGCCAGGTCGATGCCGCAGATGTTGGCAAACTCGAGCGCGTAGATGACGACGTCGGCGAGCTCGGCCTCGATGGCCGGGCGCTTCTTCGGGTCCGACACCACGGCGAGTGACGCCTTTGACTCGGCCCAGAGAAAATGCTCCATCAGTTCGCCCGACTCGGCGGCCAGCGCCATGCTGAGATTTTTAGGCGAGTGGAACTGCTCCCAGTCCCGCTCGCGCGCAAAGGCCAGCACCCGTTCGCGCAGTTCCACCATGGTCGTCTTCCCATCAGACATCGGTTTCATGCCCAGGGGATTACCGGCACAGCGCGTCCCGTGCAAGCGCGCCCGCTGTCACGTCATACTGTAAAAATTATGTTGGCGGATGGCACAAGCTGTGCATTTTAGCGTCGAACTCAGTCCAATGTCCTCGTCATACCAGCAGCAGCGCTCCCAGCGGGCCGGCACTTCGCATACGAAGGCCGGTCAGCCGATTGGTTGCGTACAGCTGTGCGCGGACGTCTCCAATTGGCTGAAGCGAAACACCGGCCAGGACTGCCTCCGCTGATCAAACCGTAAACCGGTTTTTCTTTCAGCTCCCAGGAGTCCCGGCGGTATCTCACCGACGAGAAAGGAACCACCATGCATACCATCATCCATCGCATAAACCACAGCCGCTTTCCCGGCACGGAACCGCCCCAGGCCTTCCGTTCGCCGCACTACGACTGCCTGGACCAGTTGGCGGCCCTCAAGCTCGCCATCTACGTGCCCGGCGTGGAGGCCAGCGGCGTGGAAATCACCACGGTGGGGCCGGACCTTTTTGTGACCGCCCGCAAGACCCACCACGTTCGCCCGAACTGGCAGGCGCTGCACCTCGAAAGGGCTCAGCGCGACTACCAGCTCAAACTGCGGCTGGGGCTGGGTCTCGACTATGGCGCATTGCAGGCCTCCGTTGCCCGGGGTGTGCTCACCATCGTGCTGCCCAAGAGCCGGCCGGCCACCACCGGCAGGCCGGGGCAGCGCCAGGTGGCCTGACTCCGGGTAAAAAGCCGGCGCGCGCGTCCAGATCGGGCGCGCGCGCTATTTTGTTAATAAAATTCTGGAACAAGCGCGATTTTGCGGGGTTCTCAACCTACGGGCTCCGACCAAGCCTCGACCCAAAACACCATGACTTACTTCCCGCACAACCCCGTCAAGCGCCCCACGGCCCCTCCGGCCGCCGCGTTTGTCCCCGTGCGGCAGGCGATCATCAGCGATATCCTGTGGGGCCAGCCCTTGTTCAAGGCGCCTGTGCTGTCCAGCCCCCGTGTCGCCCACGATCCACTGCCCTTTACGGCCGCGCGCGTCACGCAGCGTTCGCCGCAAGGCTGATTTTTATCCACGGATTTTATCCGAGGGTGACAGTCATGCCCGGCCGCGGCCTGGTTCCCATACCAAAAGCCACCCGCTCACTTTTCCGGCACCAACCACGCGCAGCCCGCCGCGGCGCCGCGGTCGACCTGCATCCGCTTGACCAGCTCCGGCAGCACCGCCCGGATTTTCACGTCGATCTGCCACGGCGGATTCAGCACGAGCAGACCGCAGCCTTTCATCCGCAACTGCGAGCCGTCGCCTGCAATGTTCAATTCGGCCGCCAGCGCCGGGGTGTCCATCCCCCGCACCGCCTGGTGAAAATCATCGGCGCGCGCGCGCTCCGTGAGCGGATACCACACGGCGCAAACCGCGCCGGGCAGGCGGCGCAGGGCTTCACCCAGTCCGCGCCGGATGTCGGCGAACTCATTCTGGCTTTCGAACGGCGGGTCGATGAGCACCAGCGCACGCTTTTCCGGCGGCGGCAGCATGGCCTTCAATCCGATGTAACCATCGATGGCCTGCACGGTGACCCGGGCCTCGCGCGCGAATTCAAACTCCAGTGCCTCGGCGTCGTCGGGCCGCAATTCGCACAGCGCCATCCGGTCCGCCGGCCGCAGCAGCATTTTCGCCAGCCACGGCGAGCCGGGATAGAATTTCAGCTCCGCACCCGTGGCCCCGTGGCGGTCGTTGAAACGCCGCACCAGTGCCACGTAGTCGGCGAGCACCGGCGGTAACGCCAGCTCGTCCCACAGCCGGCCGATCCCCGCCGGATGCTCGGGCTCGCGGGTGCGTCCGTCAGGCAGGACTGCGGGCATCGAGAGATCGTAGCCGCCGCGCCCGGCGTGCGTGTCAAGGTAGAGAAAGCCTTTCGCCTTGCGCTGCATCGCCCGGATGAGCAGCAGCAGCAGGACGTGCTTGAAGACGTCCGCGTAATTGCCCGCGTGGTAATGGTGACGGTAGTTCACTTTTGATTCCGGTTATCGTGCTGTAGCGGCGGTCTGTGACCGCCGACGGCGCTCCTAGCGCGCCGCTACAGTTCAAGTCGGCACCTTGACCACGGTCTTGCGCACCAGCACCGGCCGGGTGACGGCGCGCGACATGTGGCCATCGGCCGGGAAGAAGACCGCCACTTCGCCCTCGCGGGCCCGGAGGACCGAGGTGTCCGTGCAATCGCGGTATTGGATCAGATCGCGCTCGGCGTCATAGGGCACATCGAGGGTCAGGCGCTTGAGATCGGCGATCTCCATCGCTTCCTCGCCCTCCAGGACCGCCTGCACGTCGATGTATTTGCGGTGCGTTTCAAAAAACACTTCGGGCCGCGGCTTGCTCAGGTAGGCCGCATCAATGGCAAACATGCCTCCGGCGAGTTCCACCCGCACCGACTCCCCCGCCGGCAGTGCGAACAGCCGCGCGCGCTCCGGTGAGTCGGACCGCAGCAGTTTCTCCACATAGTCCAGGGCCTGCTGCAGCGCGGGCATCGCGGCAGTTTGTGCGCGGACGGTGGAGGGTGAGCCGAAAATCGCCATAACCCGTGCAGCTAGCGGATCCCGGGGATTGCTGGCAAGCAACGAACCACCGCGCCGCGTCACCGGTCCCGACGGCACTCCGGGCATCAACGGCGGCCCTTGCCCTTTACTGCAGCAGGGCCCGCCCTTCGAAGCTTTAGCGAAGTAGGGTCTGCGCCCGCTCGACGAGTCCGAGGAACTTACTGCGGTAGCCGCCGGCGTCACCGCCCAGGCCGGCCCGGCCCCAGGCGATCACGTCGGTCAGCGTCGCCGCGCCCTTGTGGGGCGAATCCCGCAGCACCATGCCGAAGGCCGCGACCGCCGCCGCGAACTTGAAATCCTGGCTCGCGCTGGCAAACGCCGCCCCGGTGTCGTGCAGCGGGAACTCGAGCTTGCTGCTGACCTCCCCGGCGGGCTCCTTGTAACGGATCTTAACGGTCAGCAACTCACCTGATTTTGGATTTTCGCTTTTCGACTTTGAATCTTCCACCTTCTGATACTTCAACGGGTCAACGCTGCCGGTCGCCGGCAGTTCCGCGCCGACCGGCACGACCTCGTAGAGCGCGGTGACCGTGTGGCCCGAGCCGATCTCGCCCGCGTCCACCTTGTCGTTGTTGAAATCCTCCCTGGCCAGCAGCCGGTTCTCGTAGCCGATGAGCCGGTAGGCCTGCACCAGGGCGGGGTTGAACTCCACCTGCAGCTTCACGTCCTTCGCAATGGTCACGAGCGTGCCGCCGGCCTGCTCGACGAGCGTCTTCTTCGCCTCGGCCAGCGAGTCGATGTAGGCGTAGTTGCCGTTGCCCTTGTCGGCCAGCTGCTCAAGCGCGCTGTCCTTGATGTTGCCCATGCCGAAGCCGAGCACGGTGAGGAACACGCCGGTCTTCGCCTTTTCCTCCACCAGCCGCACGAGCTCGCCCTCGCTCGTCACGCCGACGTTGAAGTCGCCGTCGGTCGCAAGGATCACGCGGTTCACGCCGCCGGGGATGAAATGCGCCTTCGCGATGTCGTAGGCGAGCTGGATGCCCATGGCCCCGTTCGTCGAGCCACCGGCGTCCAGCCGCTCAATCGCGTCGAGAATCTCCGCCTTGTGGGAGGCGGGTGTCGAGGGCAGGGCCAGGCCCGAGGCGCCCGCATAAATCACGATGGCCACGTGATCGTCGGGCCGCAGCTTGTCCACCAGCAGCCGCAGCGACTGTTTCACCAGCGGAAGTTTGTTCGGCTCGTCCATCGAGCCCGACACATCGAGCAGGAAGACCAGGTTGGCGGCCGGCCGCGCCGCCTCGCTGAGTTCGCGGCCCTTGATGCCGATGCGCACCAGCCGGTGTTCCGGCGCCCATGGCGCACTGGCCACCTCCAGGCTCGCGGCGAAGGGCGCATCACCCGTCGGCGGCCGGTCACCGTAGGGAAAATAATTGACCATCTCCTCGATGCGCACGGCATCGGCGGGCGGGCGCTGCCCCTGCAGGAGGAAGCGACGCACATTCGCATACGACGCTGTGTCCACGTCGGCGGAAAATGTGGAATACGGCTGGTCGACCACGCGCTGGTAGGCGTTGTCCTTGCGGTAGGCGTAGGACTCCGTGTTGAACTCCCGGTCGGCCGGCGCCGCCATCGTGCCAGAGGACATGCCCGGGGCTGCCTTGAGCATCGGCGCGAAGGAAGCGCCGCCCCCCGAGCCACCATAACTGACTGCATCCATCGGCATCGGGGCGGGCGAAGGCGCGACCGGCAGATTCATGGCGATGACCCCTTCGGCTGCCTTTGCCTTCTGCTCGTTGGCTTGGGCCCGCATCGCCTTATCCTTGGCTGCCTCAGCCAAGGTGATCTCCATGTATTGTTTCGACTCATATTTCCTCTCCTCCTGCAGGAAGAAGATCACCGCGAAGCAAGCTGCGGCGAGCCCGCTCATGACATAATACAGCTGTGGGAAGCGCAGCAGGCTGGCCGCAGGCTTGCGCGCCGGTTGGTGGGTCTCCACCGGCTCGCCCTCCAGTGCCGCCGTGATGGTCGCGGCGGTGGCGCGGATCTCCTCCACGGCCTGCCGGGCCGCGGCGTCCTGCTGCAGCAGCTTTTCAAACTCCGCCTGCTCGGCCGGCTCCATCTCGTGGAGGGCGAAGAGCGTCAGGCGGGGATCATCGGGTGAAATATTGTTGGTGTTCATGTTTTTCAGTTCTCCGTTCTCTGTCTTCTGTCCTCGGCTATTCCGGCTGGACGGTCATTTCCGACCGCAGGGCCTTGAGGGCCGTGTGCAGGATGAAGCCCACGTTGCCGACCGAGAGCGACGTGATGCGGCTGATCTCCTGGTAGCTGAATCCGTTTTGGAACTTCAGCCGGATGACCTCCTGCTGGTTGCGCGGCAGATGGCCGATCAGCCGTCGCACCACATCGTGCTGCTCGGCGCGCTCCAGGGTGCGGCCGGGCGGGGGTTCCACGGCGGTCAGCCGCTCGACCTGCCCTTCCTCGAAGCGTCTCATGCGCCCCTCCTTCCGCCGCACGTCGAGCGAGCGGTTGCGGCAGACGGTGAAAAGCCATTCGGCGACATGCCCGTCCACCTGCCCGGCCGGCTGGGCCATGAGGCGCACAAAGGTGTCCTGCACGACATCGCGCGCCCGCTCGGCATCGCCGTCGAGGAGGCGGGCGGCATAGCGCAGCAGTGGCGCCTGATGGCGTGCCACCGCCGCCTGCACAAAGGAGCTGGCATTGGATCTGTCATGGGATTTTTCCGGTTCGATATTCACGAGACCTTGCTCCTTCTACGGATGATTGCCGGGTTTATTAGCCCTTGGACACAGAAATTTCCCGCCGGCTCCTTGCCCGGGACGGAATTAGTGCTTTCCTGTCCCTCATGCATCTGCGCCAACTGTTGCTCACTGTTCTCGGCTCACTGCTCACGTTAACCGGCTGCGCGCGCCGCGAAACCCCGGTGGAGGCGGGGCTCCGCACCCAGACGCTGCTGGTCGGCAATGCCGCCGAGCCCGGCGACCTCGATCCGCAGACCGCCACGGTGCTGAACGACCAGATCCTCCTGATTGCGCTCTTCGAGGGCCTCACCTCCCTCGATGAATCGACCACCGTGCCGGTGCCCGCCGCCGCCGAACACTGGGAGGTTTCACCCGATGGCCTCAGCTGGACGTTTCACCTGCGCGCCGGGCTCAAGTGGTCCAACGGCGATGCACTCACCGCCGATGATTTCCTGCAGTCCTGGCGCCGGATCCTCAATCCCGCCTTCGCGGCCGAGGGCGCGTGGTATTTTCTCCCGGTCAAGAACGCCGAGGCTTACAACTCGGGCCAGCTCACTGACGTGGCCGCGGTCGGCCTCGCGGCGCCGGACGCGCGCACCCTGGTGGTCACGCTGAAGCAGCCCACTCCTTACCTCCCCGCGCTCGTCTCCATGCCGGCGTGGTTCCCGATCAACCCGCGCGTGGTGGCCAAATTCGGCGGCCTGGCCACTCGCGGCACCGCATGGACGCGCCCCGGCAACCTCGTCAGCAACGGCCCGTTCTCGCTCAAGGAGTGGACGCCCCACGCCCGCATCGTGATGGAGAAAAACCCGCACCATTGGGAGGCCGCGCGGACGCGGCTGCAGCAGATCATCTTTTTTCCCATCGAGAATCCCAGCGTCGAGGAACGCAACTTCCGCGCCGGCCAGCTCCACGCCACGTTCAACCTGCCCGTTTCCCGTCTCGCCTCGTGGCGCGAAAGCGAACCCGCCCGGCTCCGGCTCGATCCGCAGATGCAGGTCAATTTTCTCCGCTTCAACGTCACCCGGCCGGCCCTGGCCGACGCCCGCGTCCGCCGCGCACTTTCGCTCGCCGTCGATCGCGACACGCTCGCCCGCACCGTCCTGCAGGGCAGCCGTCCGCCCGCTCACGCCTTCACCCCGCCCGGCACCGGCGGCTACACCGCCCGCGCGACGGTGGGCACCGAGTTCGAGACCGCCCGCCAGCTTTTCACCGCGGCGGGTTATCCCGGTGGCAAGGGATTCCCCGCGTTCGAGCTGCAGTGCCGCAACGACGAACTCAGCCCCAAGCTGGCGGAAGCGCTCCAGGCCATCTGGCAGCGCGAACTGGGCGTGCGCATCACCCTCGCCCCGGTCGAACAAAAGACTTGGGTGCAGAACCAGCAGACGCTGAACTATGCCGTCACCCTCGCCGCCTGGACCGCCGACTATCCCGATCCGGCCACTTTCCTCGGCCTGTTTGCCAGCGACAGCGCCTACAACTGGACCGGGTGGAAAAACTCCGCTTACGACCGGCTCATCGACACGGCCGCCCACACCCTCGAACCGCACCAGCGCTACGAGGTCTTCCAGCAGGCCGAGAAACTCCTGCTCGACGACGCGCCCGTCGCCCCGGTCTTCATTGGCGCGCAGACCTATCTGCTCCATTCGGCCGTCCAGGGCTGGGTGCCCGCACCGCTCATGTTCCGCCGCTTCCAAAAGGTTCACCTTGAACCGTAACCTCCTTCCTCCGACGCTGTCTGTTTCCTTCCCTTTGTGAGAATTCGTGCAATTAGCTTCTCTCTTCTGCTTCTGGCCCTGGCCGCGGCCCTGCCCGCCATAGCCTTGGCGACGGAGGGGGACATCACCATCGCCCGCGTGTTCACCGGGTGGCGCGACGCGGCCTCCTTCAAGCGCATCTCCGAATACTTTGACGGCCATGAGAACACCGGCGGCCAGCTGGTCATTCGCACCCATCCTGACCAGCGCGCCGGCTATTATTTCCTCGTCCGGCTCGCCAACCCTGGCGCGACTCTCGCCGTCAAAATCAATTTGCAGGTCATTTCGACCGCCGACGCCAAGGTCAGGACCTACCCCTTCGCCGCCGATCTTAAGTCCGGCAACCCGGTGGTCAATCTCGGCCTCACCGGTGACGACTGGCCCGGCGCCAAGGTCAATCCGGTGGCCTGGAAGCTTGACGTGGTCGCCGTCGACGGTCGCGTGCTGGCGACCGAGAAGAGTTATCTCTGGGAAAAGCCTGCGGCCAAGTAGCGCATGAGCATGCTGGCCTGGTCTGACTGGCAACCATTGCCCGGTGACTGGAAACCCGCGCCGGCCACGCTTGCCGAGACGCTCGACGGCGGACAGTCATTTAGGTGGCACTGCGTTGATAACATCTGGACCGGCACATGGTCGGGCTGCGTCGCCCAATTTCATCTCGATGAAGGCCGGCTCATGTGGCGCGCGCCGACTGCTTTGCATTCCACCGTCGCGGCCGCCCTGCCCCGTTACCTCGGGCTCGAACGTGATTGGGCGGCGCTAACCGATTCGCTCCCTTGGCGGAGCGATGCGCACTTGGCGGCATGCATTGCGGCTTTCCCGGGACTCCGACTGCTCCGGCAGCCTTTCGGCGAGACCCTGCTGGGCTTTCTCTGCAGCGCCACCAAGCAGATCGTGCAGATCAAGCAGATGCTCGCCCTCCTCGCGGAACGTCACGGCGTTCCACTGCACTCCCGCTCGTCACCCGTCACTCATCACTCGTCACTTCCCACCTGGGCTGAGCTCGCAGCCGTCCCCGAAAAGGAATTGCGGCAGTGCCAACTCGGTTTTCGCGCCAAATACATCCATGCGTCGGCAAAATACCTCGCCCGGCATCCGGGCTGGCTCGAGGAGACGGAGGGATTGCCCTACCCTGCGGCCAGGTTGCGTCTGCTTGAACTGCCGGGTGTCGGGGAAAAAGTCGCCGATTGCGTGCTGCTCTTCGGCGCGGGGAAACTCGGGGCCTTCCCCGTGGACACCTGGGTGCTCAAGTCACTCACCCGTCGCTACGGCCTGTCCGGCTGGAAGCCCGCGGCGGTTGCGCATTTCGGCCGCACCCATTTCGGTCCGCACGCGGGTCTCGCCCAGCAGTATCTTTTCGCGTGGGAGCGAAAACACGGCGGTCGCTAGGCCGGGGTCGGCGACTTCTTCAGCAAACTCCACGGGAAGAAATATACCGCATACACCACGGCGTAGACCAGGAAGTTGTCCAGTTTCGCGAAGTGCGCGAAGGCGAAGAAGAAGATCAGCATGTGCAGTCGGACGACATTCCGGTAGGGCGCCATCATGCCGGTGAACCCGTCCTTCGATTTCGCCAGGCGGCGGGTGATGTCGTCGGCCTTCACGGAAGTGTCGGGCGGCCCGGGGTCGGCGGGCGTGAGGCGGAACGCCCGCCGCTCGGCCACCGCCGCCACGAGCACGAAGGGCCAGTATTCCTGGAAAACCTTCAGGTAGAGCGCCGCGTCCGGCCAGGTGTTTTTGCCCGGCGCCAACGGGAAAAAAGAGTTCAGGAAAACCGAGTGCACAAAATGAAAGCCGCCGAAATGCACCGTGAAAAACGCCAGCAGGAACAGCCCGCCCACCAGCATCACCGCCCCGCCGGCCACCATGGGCGTCTTGGATTCGCTCTGCAGCATGTCCCGGTTCGCCCACGCCTTGGTGGCGATAAACGCCCCGGTCCCGAAGATGTCCCACACGATCATTGCATAGCCGACCAGCAGACTGGAAAGCCACAGGCTCCAAACGAGATCCTTGGTCTGCCAGCGGCCGAACCACGCGAGCGCCAGGCCGGCGACAAAGGCCAGCGCATCCGGCCAGGCACCCCGCCATCCCTGATCCGGCCCCGCACTGTCCCCGGCCGCGCTCACCTAGCCCGCTGGATCAGTTCCACCTCGTAGCCCTCGGGCGCGTCGATGAATGCGATGATATTGCCCGTGCTGCCGCCGCTCGGACCGTCGCTGAGCTTGAAGCCCTTCTTTCCCAGGTCAGCGACAAAGGCCGCCATGTCGTCCACCGCGAAGGCCAGGTGCATCAGGTCAGGCTGCACCGACACGGACGGTGACTTGCCGGCGGGCATCTGGCAAATCTCGATCTCCTCCTCGCTGCCCGGTGTGGCCAGGAAAACCAGCTGGGCTCCGCGCGGCGAGGTATGCCGGCGGGAAACCTTCAATCCCAGCGCCTGCTCGTAGAATTTCACCGTGCGCTCGAGGTCGTTCACCCGCATGCGGGTGTGGAGAAGTTTTTTGACTGTCATGGTGCCGCCAGCGTAGGGTTCGCCTCTCCAAAGGCAAACCGCATGTCCCTCGACCTCGCCGCCATCCGCGCCGCCCATGAGCGCATCAAGCCCTTCATCAAGCGCACCCCCGTGCTCACCAGCGAGGCGCTCGATCTGGTCTGCGGCAGCCGGCTTTTTTTCAAGTGCGAGAACCTGCAGGCCGCCGGCGCCTTCAAGTCGCGCGGGGCCTGCAATGCCGTTTTTTCCCTGACGGACGCCGAGGCCGCCAACGGCGTGGTCACGCACTCCTCCGGCAACCATGCCGCGGCTCTCGCGCGCGCCGCGCAACTCCGCGGCATCACCGCCCACATCGTGATGCCCACCAATGCGCCGCAATTCAAGGTGCAGAACGTCGGCAGCTACGGCGGCTGGATCACCTTCTGCGAACCCAACCTCAACGCCCGCGAGGCTGCCTGCGCCCGGGTCGCAGCCCGCACCGGCGCCACCATCGTGCATCCGTTCGACGACCTTCGCGTCGCGGCCGGCCAGGGCACGGCCGCGGTGGAACTGCTGGAGGATGCCGCCGACCTCGATGTCATTCTCTGCCCCGTCGGTGGCGGCGGGCTGCTTTGCGGCACCGCGGTCGCGGCCAAAGCGCTCAAGCCCGGCATCAAGGTCATCGGCGTCGAGCCGGCACTGGCCGACGATGTCGCGCAATCCTTCCGGGCGGGCAGGCGCATCTCCATCCCCACGCCCGCGACCATCGCCGACGGGTTGCGCACCAACTGCACCGGCGAAAAGAACTTCCCGATCATCCAGCAATACGTGGACGACATCGTCACCGTGTCCGAGGAGAACATCATCGCGGCGATGCGCGAGGTGTGGGAGAAGCTGCACATCGTGGTCGAGCCGTCCGCCGCGGTGGCCTACGCCGCCATCCTCGAGGGCCAGGTTCCGGGCGCCGGCCGGCGCATCGGCCTCATCCTCACCGGCGGCAACATGGATCTCACCGCCCTGCCGTGGATGAACAAATAACCGCAGGCCGGAAGCGCCATCGCGTCCGGACGATATTCCACGTTTTGAAATGGCCACCTGCCACGGCGCATGACTATCCTGGCACATGGCATCTGAAGTTCACGCGCAGTCTGGCTGGCGGGCGAGCCTGCTCGTGGTGGTGCTCGTCGCGGGCGTTTGGGCGATATGCCTGCAGACTCCCGTCTTCTGGCGGGTGACGGGCATCGGCCAGACCGGTGTCCCTTTTTTGGATCTATACGGACTGCTCGCCGCTGGTGAAGTGGCGCAGGCCCACGGCGATCCCTTTCAACCCAATCCACTCGATCCCTTCCACCGGCCGCATGTCTACACCATTTGGTGGCTGGCCTCGGGGGCAATCGGTCTCACCCGCGCCGATACGGAATGGCTCGGCCTGTTGATGGCGGGACTGAGCTTGGTGGCGGCAGTGGCCCTCATCCGTCCAACGAGGATGAAGGAAGCCATCCAAACCGTGCTGGTTCTGTGCTCGCCGGCGGTGCTCATGGCCGTCAATCGCGGGAACAACGACCTGGTGGTCCTGGTGGTCATTTGCGCCGCCTTGGGCTGCCTGCGAACGGACTCGTCGGTCTTTCGCGCCCTCGGGGTCATCCTGCTCGCGGTGGCTGCGGCGCTGAAATATTATCCGCTGGCGGCCGTGGTGGTGCTGCTCAGTGCGCGATCACGCCGCGAGTTTGTCGCGGCCCTCACCCTTTTCGCCGTGGTGCTGGTGCTGGCCTGGCCCGCCTTGAAACCGGGCCTGGCCAGCGCCGCCCGGTTCAAACCGCATCCGGAGGGACTTTACGCCTTCGGCGCGCCAACCTTGTTCCGGGATTTCGGATTCCTGTCACCGGCGGGCTGGCTGGCCCTGGCCGCGATCATGGGTGCGGGCATCACCTGGCTGGCACGCGGCCAATGGCGGGCGGAGCCGGCCGCGTGGAAGGATGCGGCGGTGGAGCGCGAGTTTATCTGCGGCGCGGCCTTGATCGCCGGGGTTTTTTTTCTCGGGGCCTCCTTTGTCTACAAACTGGTCTTTGCCGTCTGGCTGCTGCCCGGGTTCTGGCGCGAGCCGCCATCCGTCGCCGGGGCCAGCTGGCGGCGGGCCACTTGGTGGCTGCTGCTGGCCGTGCTCTGGCTGGAAGGACTGCTGGCCGTCGTGATCAACCTGGTGATCATGCCGCTGTCGCTCCCGCTTGCCAACCGGGTGCTCGACACGACCCTGGTGGTCAGCCAGCTGCTCACCTGGGGCTTGGTGGCCTGCCTGGTTCGTGAGTTGGCTTTCCACGGCATCAGGCGGATCCGTTGCTTATGGCAGTCGGAAAGAAATGAACCCGTCCCCACCTGAGGATTCAATTCTCCTGGCACCCGGACGCTTTTTTGGGCTGGCGGCGGGCGTGGTGCTGGCGTGGATGATCTTTCAACTCGGTTGGATGACCGCGCATGTGTTCAATGCGACGCGGTTCATCCTCTACGACCAGGGATCTTATCTTTATGCGGTGGGCCGGTGGCGGGCGGGCGAGGCGCTCTACCGGGACTTCGCGTGGCAATACGGTCCGCTGGCGCTGGGGTGGTATCGCGCCTTTGCGGCGGTCGCAGGCAATTCGCCACTGACCCTGGTGGTGGCGGGCTCGGTCGCGTTTGCGGTGGCGTGGCTGATGGTGGCGCGGCTGGTGGTGAAGGTCGCGGGCTTGCGTTGGGGCGGGGTGCTCGCGGTGGCGGGCCTGCTGCCGGTGATGTCGGCCTCCGGTCCCTATGCGATCAATGGCCCTCACGGCGCGATCGAGATGCTCCTCCTCGCGTCGATCGCGTGGACGCTCGCCGCGGAAACGCAGGGGCGGCCGCGCTCGTGGCAGCTGGGTGTCCTGGCGGGATTGTTGCAATGGGTGCGCTTCGGGCCGCACCTGGTGGCGCTGGCGGGGGTGCTGATCATCGCGGCGTGGCAAACGTGGCCACACGAGGTGGGAGTTCGCGCTTTCGTCCGGGAGTTGGGGGCATTTGCGGGGCGATTGCTCGCGGGTTACGCCCTCACGATTGTTCCTCTGGCGGTCTGGTTTTTCAACGCTCTGCCGTTGCCGGGGGCGGGCGAGCAGCTGTGGCCGGCCTACATGGTGGCGCATTATCCCGCGACCTATCCGCATCGCTGGCCGCAGGTAGTCACATTTGCACTTTCAAGCACTTCCAATCCTGCGCGAAGCCATCTCATAGGCTGAACCTCAATATCAGCCTGTAGCCCATCTCGGAGACTAAGTTTCATCCGCCGCGGTGTGTTATCCAATGCCTTGCACCAAGCTTGGAACTTCAATGCTTTCTGACGCTTTTCCATCTCTCTCAACATCGCTGAAATATCTGTGCTCATTGGCTCGATATTGCCGCGATTAAATCTTAAGGGCAATCCATGACGCTATCCGCCCCGCTTGGAAGAAATGCAGATACAAGACATCGGGGGATAACGCAGAATGTGCGAGGACGTGTTGCCAGTTTCGTTGCCAGTTCACGGCCGAGACCGACAAACAAAAGCCGCTTACCCTTTCAAGTAAGCGGCTTATAGAGGAGCTGCCCGGGACAGGACTCGAACCTGTAAGCCTTGCGGCGAGGGCTTCTAAGACCCTTGTGTCTGCCAATTCCACCACCCGGGCGTCGGTATTTTCGAATTTGGATTTGGGATTTTCGATTGATTTAGGCAAGCGCCGTTTCCGTGCCACTCACTTCAATTCAATCGCCGGCAGGAATCGCGGCTCGCACCGGGCGTGCGTCTGCGCCTCGAAGTCCGCCGCCAGCGCCAGCAGCCTCGCCTCGCTCCAAGCGCGGCCCACGAACGACAGTCCCACGGGCAGCCCGAAGAACTCCGCCGCCGGCACCGTCACGCTGGGATAGCCCGCGACCGCCGCGAGGGTCGTGCTGCTGCCGCTGCCGCCCTCCCCGTTGGCCAGGTCGGTCAGAGTCGCGACGCCCTTGGTGAACATCACAAGCGCATCGAGCTTGTCGGCGTCCAGCGCCGCATCGAGCCCCTCCGTCCGTGCGAGACGCAGGCACATCGCCCGGGCGTCGAGGTAGGCCTTCTCCGTGAGCGGACCGCGCGCCTGCGCCGCGGTGAAAACCTCCTGGCCGAAAAACGGCAGCTCCTCGGCGCGGTGCGCATCGTTGAAGGCGATCAGGTCCGCCAACGACTTCATCGGCGTCACGCGCCCCGGCTCGCCGAGATAGCGGTTGAGGCCGTCCTTGAACTCGAACGACAGCACATCGCCCGTGGCGCTGCCGAACTTCCCGAGCGAATTGATCTTCACGGGGTCGACAACCTCCGCGCCGGCCGCACGCAGCGCCGCCACCAGGACCGCGAGCGCCGGCTCCATGCGCGCGTGGAACCCGAACGGCCCGTGCACGACGCCGATGCGTGTACCGCGCAACGCCTCGGGCTTGAGCGGCGCGGCCAGCTCCGCCACGAGCCCGGCGGGGATCGCCCCGGTCGCCGCGTCGCGCTCGTCGCCACCCGCCAGCACCGCGAGGATGATCGCCGCATCGCGCACGGTGCGGGTCAACGGACCGGCGGTGTCCTGCGAGGCGGAGATCGGGATGATGCCGGCGCGGCTCACGAGCCCGACGGTCGGCTTCACCCCCACGAGGCCGCAGGCCGACGCCGGTGACAGGATCGAGCCGTTGGTCTCGGTGCCGATTGCCGCCACGCACAGGTTGGCGGAGACCGCCGCGGCCGAGCCGGAGCTCGAGCCCGAGGGATTGCGGTCGAGCGCGTAAGGATTGCGCGTCTGCCCGCCACGGCCGCTCCAGCCGCTGCCCGCGTTGTTGCTCCGGTAGTTCGCCCATTCGCTGAGGTTGGTCTTGCCGAGGATCACCGCGCCGGCCGCACGCAACCGCGCCGCGACTTGCGCGTCGCGCGGCGGCTTCTGGCTGACCAAGGCGAGCGAGCCGGCGGTCGTCTGCATCTGGTCGGCCGTGTCGATGTTGTCCTTGATGAGCACCGGGATCCCGTGCAGCGGCCCGCGCACGTGGCCGGCCGCGCGCTCGGCATCGAGCTGCGCGGCGATGGCGAGCGCCTCGGGGTTGAGTTCGAGGATGGCGTTGAGCTTCGGCCCGGCTTTGTCGATCTCGGCGATCCGCTGGAGGTAGGCGGCGGTCAACTGCCGGGCGGTCAGCTGACCGGCCTGCATCTGCTGTTGCAACCCCTCGATGGTGGCTTCGGCAAACGGGAACGCTGCTCGCGCAGTGGTCAACCCGAACGCCAGTGCCACGACTGGCATCATGCGTGTTTTCATAGTGAATTCACCCGGCTTCACCCAGCCGGTCGCCCATGCGGGCATAGACCTCCATCCCCTCGGTGCTGGGCTTGACCAAGTCGGCATCGAGCCTGATCCGGCCGGGCTTGAACAGGGTCACCACGCACGAGCCGCCGAATTTGAACAATCCCTTCTCGTCGCCGTGCTTCACGGCCCGACCGGGCAGGAAAGTTTGCACGATGCTGCCGACCATCGTGGCCCCGATCTCGATGATCGCCACCCGGCCGAACACCGGCGACTCCACGAGCGTGATCATCCGCTTGTTCTCCCACAGATAGGCCAGGTTCTGCCGCAGCGCGATCGGCGAGACGGAATACAGGAAGCCGTTGATCAAACGCGGCTCGTTCGGCACGCCCGCCACGGGAAAATGGAAACGGTGGTAATCCACCGGGCACAGCCGCGAGATGAGCATCGCACCGCCGGCAAACTCCCTCGCCAGTTCCCCGTCACCAAGAAAGTCCTTGAGCGAAAACCGCTGGCCCTTCGCATAAAATCCTTCCGTGCTGTCCACGTTCTGGAACGCCAGGTGCCTCCCGTCCGCCGGCAGCACGGCCACGCGGTCGCCGCCCGCGACGGGCCGCGCGCCGGGCTTCAGCGCGCGGTAGAAGAATTCGTTGAAGGTTTTGAATGCGAAGGGCTTTTTCGCGAACTCGTCCACGTCCATGTCGTAGGCCACGATGAACGGCAGGATTTTCTGGGCGCTGGCCCGCAGCGACATCTTCCAGCCGTAATAGCGCGAGGTGACCGCCCGCTTGACCAGCAGCCAGAGCGCGAACCGGCCGAGCGAGGTCCCGTAGGTCCAGCGCAGCCAGTCCCCGCCGTAGACCTGCTCAGTCTCGGTGATTTTCCTGTAGCGGTGGTAATAGCGGATGGGCTCGGTGGACACGTGTGGGAGCCTGCTTGCAGGCGATAAAAGCTACAGCGTCTTAACCCATCGCTTGCAAGCAAGCTCCTACATTCAACCCAGCACCAGTTCGTCGCCCTTCACCTTGAAGGTAACGGCCGTGTCCTCCCCCACCTCGCCGCTGATGAGCGCGCGGGCGAGCCGGGTTTCGAGATGCCGTTGCAGGAAGCGCTTGAGCGGGCGCGCGCCAAAGACCGGGTCGTAACCCTTCTCGGCCACCCACGCCTTCGCCTTCGGGTCGAGCGAGACCGTCACGCGCTTGTCCGCGAGCCGTTTGTTCACGTCGGCGATGAGCAGGCCCACGATCTGCTCGATCTCCTCCAGCGAAAGCGGCTTGAAGAGCACGGTCTCGTCCACGCGGTTGAGAAACTCCGGCCGGAACGCCTGGCGCAGATCGGCCATGACCGACTCACGCACGCTCTCGGGGATCTCGGTGCCCGTCACACCCTCAAGCAGGTGGCGGCTGCCGATGTTCGAGGTCATGATGATGACGGTATTCTTGAAATTGACGGTGCGACCCTGGCTGTCGGTGATGTGGCCGTCGTCGAGCACCTGCAGCAGGACGTTGAACACGTCCGGGTGCGCCTTCTCGATCTCGTCGAAGAGAACGACCGAATACGGCTTGCGCCGCACCGCCTCGGACAACTGTCCGCCCTCGTCGTAGCCAACATAGCCCGGGGGCGCGCCGATCATGCGCGCGACGGAGTGCTTCTCCATGTATTCGGACATGTCGAGCCGGATGAGATTGTTTTCGGAGTCGAAGAGCTGCTCGGCCAGCGTCTTGGCCAGCTCGGTCTTGCCGACGCCCGTCGGGCCGAGGAACAGGAAGCTGCCGATCGGGCGGCGCGGATCCTTGATGCCGGCGCGGGCGCGCAGGATGGCCTCGCTGACGAGGCGCACGCCCTCGTCCTGGCCGATGACGCGCTTGTGCAGCTCGTCTTCGAGCCGCAGGAGCTTCTCCTTCTCCCCTTCCATGAGCCGGGTCACGGGGATGTGCGTCCACTTGGAAATGATCTCGGCGATCTCCTCGGCGGACACCTCCTCCTTCACGAGGGTGGTCTTGGCGCTGTCCGTCTTCTCGGCCTTCGCCAATTCCTTTTCAAGTTGCGGGATGCGGCCGTGCTTGAGCTCGGCGCTCTTGTTCAAGTCGTAGGCCCGCTCGGCCTTGGCCATCTCGAGGCGCGCCGCCTCGAGATCCTCGCGCACCTTTTGCACGCGGCCGAGCGATTCCTTCTCCTTGAGCCAGGTGGTGCGGAGCGCGGTGGCCTGCTCCTTCGCGTTGGCGAGTTCCTTGCGCAGTTCGGCGAGCCGGCGCTTCGAGGCGTCATCCTTCTCCTTCTGCAGCGCGGTTTCCTCGATCTCCAGTTGCATGACGCGCCGCTGCAGCTCGTCAAGCTCGGTCGGCAGGCTGTCAATCTCAGTGCGGATCATGGCGCAGGCCTCGTCCACGAGGTCGATGGCCTTGTCGGGCAGGAAACGGTCGGAAATGTAGCGATGCGAGAGCACGGCGGCTGACACCAGCGCGTTGTCCTGGATGCGCACGCCATGGTGCAGCTCGTAGCGTTCGCGGAGTCCGCGGAGGATGGAAATGGCATCCTCGACCGTCGGCTCCTCCACCACCACGGGCTGGAAGCGGCGCTCGAGCGCCGGGTCCTTCTCGATGTATTTGCGATATTCGTCGAGCGTGGTCGCGCCGATGCAATGCAACTCGCCGCGGGCGAGCATGGGCTTGAGCAGGTTGCCCGCGTCCATCGCGCCTTCGGTCTTGCCGGCGCCGACGATGTTGTGGAGCTCGTCGATGAACAGGATGATGCGGCCGTCGGCCCCCTTGATCTCGTTGAGGACGGCCTTGAGGCGCTCCTCGAACTCGCCGCGGTATTTGGCGCCGGCGATGAGCGCGCCCATGTCGAGCGCGAAGACGGTCTTGTCCTTCAACCCCTCGGGCACGTCGCCGCGCAGGATGCGCTGGGCCAGACCCTCGACGATGGCGGTCTTGCCGACGCCGGGCTCGCCGATGAGCACGGGGTTGTTCTTGGTCTTGCGGGAAAGGATGCGGATGGCGCGGCGGATCTCGGCGTCGCGGCCGATCACGGGGTCGAGCTTGCCCTTGCGCGCCTGCGCCACGAGGTCGATGCCGTATTTCTCGAGCGCGTTGTAGGTGGTCTCGGGATTGTCGGAGGTGACGCGCTGGCTGCCGCGCATCTGCTTCAGTTCCGCGAGCACCTTGCCGCGCTCAAGCCCGAAGCTGTCGAAATACTTCTTCAGCCCCGCCGGCTGGCCGATTTTGAGCAGCGCGAGGAACAGATGCTCGACGCTGACATACTCGTCCTTGAGCTGGGCGGCCTCCTGCTCGGCCTGGGTCAGCACCGCGTTGAGCGCCTGGGTGACGAAAATCTTGGAAACATCGACGCTGCCGGAAATCTTCGGCACGCGCTCCAGCTCGCGGTTGGCCGCGAGTTGCATGGCGCTGACCGTGAGCCCGAGCTTCTCGACCAGCGCGGGCACGAGGCCGCCCTCCTGCGCGAGCAACGCGACGAGCAGGTGCCACGGCTCCACCTCGTTGTGCGAGCGGCGGCGGGCCTCGTTTTGCGCCTCGGCGACGGCCGAACGCGACATGATGGTCATTTTTTGCGGGTCCATGATATTCAGACCCAGCCTTCGCACATGGCGTTCCAAGCTTCGCCCACCGCCCGGCCCGGAGAACCCGCCCCGGCCCGGGCGCGCTGGGACAGACTGCGCGTGCCTTGCGCCACCGGGGCGACAAACTGGCTGCTCAGCCCGCTAGAAAGCCCGCGGAAGCGGACACGGAAAAAGCGAGTTACATCCCCTATGCATCTGCAACTTTTCCGGCGCGCCCACCCCCGCGGGCAAGGTCGTGGTTATCAGTGCCAATGAACAAATCCATCTGCTGTCTAAGACTCCCGGCAGGATGTGTCCAGTCTGCAACCGCGGGAGTGTGTCATGCGATTTGCCACGGGTTCATTTGACTAGCCGGGGCGGCGGGCTACTGAGGGAACTGTTCATGGCCGATTTCCTCGACAGCAAAAAGCCCGCGACCCGCGCCCTCCTGGTGGGGGTGCAGACGCCCGACATGGCCCCCGGCGAGGGCGCCGAGCTGCTCGCGGAGCTGAACGAGCTCGTCGAGAACCTCAACCTGGCCATCACTCGCTCCACGCTTATCAACCTGCGCGACCGCCTGCAGCCCAAGTTTCTCATCGGCAGCGGCAAGGCCGCCGAACTGATCGCCTTGGCCAAGGCCGACGGCGCCGACGTCATCGTCCTCGACGAGGAACTCTCCCCCGCCCAACAGCGCAACTGGGAGGAGGAGTCCGGCCTCGCTGTCATCGACCGGCAGGAGGTCATCCTGGAGATTTTCGCCGACCGGGCCCGCACCCGCGAGGCGGTGCTGCAGGTCGCGCTGGCCCGCATGGAGTATTCGCTGCCCCGCCTGACCCGCGCGTGGTCCCACCTTTCGCGCCAGCGCGGCAGCGGGCGGCTCGGCGGCGAGGGCGAAACCCAGCTCGAGCAGGACCGCCGCCTCGTGCGCAACCGCATCACCCACCTCAAGGGCGAGCTCGCGCAGGTCATCTCCCAGCGCGCCACCCAGCGCCGCAAGCGCCAGCGCACCCCCGTGCCGAGCGCCGCCATCGTCGGCTACACCAACTCCGGCAAATCCTCCCTGCTGAACAAACTCACCGGCGCGCACGTGCTCGCGGTCGACAAGCTCTTCGCCACCCTCGACCCCACCACCCGCCAGCTGGAGCTGCCCGACGGCCGCACGCTGCTGCTGACCGACACGGTCGGCTTCATCCGCCGCCTGCCGCACCGGCTCGTCGAGGCCTTCAAGGCCACGCTCGAGGAGGTCGTCGTCGCGGATTTCCTCATCCACTTGCTCGACGCCAGCAATCCCAACAGCGACCAGCACCACGCCACCACGCTGGCCGTGCTCGGCGAACTCGGCGCCGCCGACCGGCCCACCATCACGGTCTTCAACAAGATCGATGCCATTGACGCGAAGACCCTCGCCCGGCTGCGGGCGCAGCATCCCGCCGCCTTCTTCATCAGCGTCCACACCGGCGCGGGTCTGGACAAGCTGCTCCGCCGCTGCGAGGAGCTGGCCGTCGACGACTACGAGTCGGCCGAGCTGCTGATCCCGCACAGCCGCTACGACATCGTCGGCCGGCTGCACAGCATCGGCCAGGTGCGGAAGCAGGAATCGGTCGATGCCGGCGTGCGGCTCAGCGGCCGCTTCCCGGTGAAATTCTCCGCGCTCTACAGGCCGTTTCTGCTGCCCGCGCCGAAAAATAAACCCGCGGCCAAACGCCCGCGCGCCGTCCTTAAATGATCTCCGCGGCCGAAGCCTGGCAGACAGTTTTGGCCCGCGCCGCGCGGCTCGAAACCATCCGCTTGCCGCTCGCCGGCGCCCTCAACCGCATCCTGCGCGCCGATGCCCGCGCCGACGCCGACTCACCGCCGTTTGACGCCTCCGCGATGGATGGCTACGCGCTGCGCCGCGCGGACGCCGCCCGTTCGCTGCGTGTTGTAGGCGCAGCGCAGGCGGGCGAGGCGTTTACCGGCACCCTCGGCGCCGGTGAATGTGTCCGTATCCTGACGGGCGCGCCCGTTCCGTCCGCGGTCGATTGTGTCGTAAAGCAGGAGGAGGTCGTGCGCGAGGGCGATTTCATCCAAGTCCGGCGCCGCGATGGACCGGACTTTATCCGCCGCCGCGGCGAAAACCACCGCCGCGGCGACGTGGTCGTGCCGGCCGGCACACGGCTTGGCCCGCCCGAACTGGCCGCGCTCGCCACGGCGGGCGTGCACCAGCCCGAGGTCGCCCGTGCGCCGCGTTGCGCGCACCTCGTCACCGGCAACGAGCTCGTTTCCCCGGACCAGACACCCGCGGGCGCGCAGATCCGCGACAGCAACTCCACGCTCATCGCCGCTTTGCTGCAACGCCACGGCGCCGAACTTGTCGGGCAGGCCGGCACACGTGACGATCCGGTGACCGCGCGGGGCATGGTCGAAGCCTGGCCTGCGCATGACATCCTCATCCTTTCCGGCGGCGCCAGTGTGGGCGACCACGATATCGCCCGTCCGCTGCTCGCGGCACTCGGATACACGCTACATTTCCAGCAGGTGAATCTCCGGCCGGGAAAGCCGCTCGTGTTCGCCAGCCGCGGCACCCAACTCGCGTTCGCGCTGCCTGGCAATCCCGTGTCGCACTGGGTGGTCTTCCAGCTGTTCATCGCGCCGCTTCTGCGGCTCCTCCAAACCGGCCAGACCCCCGCCCCCGGACATCTCACCGGCCGGCTCGCAGCGGACAGCCGGCTGCCGCCAGCGGATTCGCGCCAGACTTTCTGGCCCTGCCGCGCGGTCATTGCGGGGGGCATCTATGAACTCACCCCGTTGCCGCTCGCCAGTTCCGGTGACAGCAGCGGCCTTGTCGGCGCGAACGCGCTCTTGCCCGTGCCGCCGCCGCCCGGCAGCCTTGTGTCCGGTCAATCTGTCGAATTCATCCTCTGCCCATGACGCCTGAGCCCACCCCTGCGGAATTCTCCCACCTCGATCCGGCCGGCCGGGCGCGAATGGTCGACGTTAGCGCGAAGCCCGACTCGGCGCGCGTCGCCGTGGCCGAAGGCCGGCTCGCCTGCGCGCCGCGCACGATCGAGCTCCTGCGCGCGCAGACGTTGCCGAAGGGCGACGTGCTCACCGTCGCCCAAATCGCGGGCGTCCAGGCCGCCAAGGCCACCAGCACGCTCATTCCACTCTGCCACCCGCTTGCGCTCACGAGTGTTGATGTCGGATTCACGCTCGAGGCGGATGGCATCGTCATCCGCGCCACCGTGCGCACCACGGGCAGGACCGGTGTCGAAATGGAGGCGCTCACCGCCGTGTCCGTCGCCGCGCTCACGCTCTACGACATGTGCAAGGCCGTGGACCAGGCCATGAGCATCGGTGGCATCCGCCTTCTCGAAAAACACAAGCAATGAAGGTTGCCCGCGTCACCCTCAGCGACCGCGCGGCCGCCGGCGTTTACGCGGACGAGAGCGGCCCGGAGATCGAGCGGATCGCGGCGCGACATTTTGCCGAGCCGCTCGAGTGGACCCGCGTGCTCCTGTCCGACGACCGCGCCGCGCTCGAGGCGGCGCTGCGCCGGCTGGCCGACGAGGAACATTGCCCGCTCATCCTCACCACCGGCGGCACCGGCCCGGCCCCGCGCGACGTCACGCCCGAGGCCACGCGCGCCGTGCTGGAAAAGGAACTGCCCGGCTTCGGCGAGATCATGCGCCTGCACAGCTACGCACAGGTGAAGACCGCCATCCTCTCCCGTGCCACCGCGGGCGTGCGCGGCCGCTCCCTCATCGTCAACCTCCCCGGCCGGCCGCGTGCCATCGAAGAGTGCCTGCCGCTGCTCGTGCCCGCGATTGCCGAGGCGCTCGACCACATTGCCGGCTTCCGGCCGGCACTGCATCCACCGTCCGCGTAACCCGCGCCGCACCTGCGCTTGTCCCGGAATATCCAGTTCAACCGTCGCGAGCTTGCCGGCGCTTTCGGCGACATCGGCACCTCGTTGCCCATCATCGTTGCCATTCTGCTCGTCACGGGCCTGAACGGCGCGGGTGTGCTCGTGGCGTTCGGCCTCGCGCAAATCGCCACCGGCCTCCTTTACGGCCTGCCCATGCCGGTGCAGCCGCTGAAGGCGATGGCGGTGGTCGTCATCGCCGGTCAGGCGCCGGGCGGTCTGCTGCAACTGGCCGGCCTCATGATCGGCGTCCTGATGCTTGCGCTTTCCGCGAGCGGCGCGCTCGATTGGCTGAGCCGCGTGATTCCGCTGTGCGTCGTGCGGGGTGTCCAGGCCGGGCTCGGCCTCTCGCTCGCCCGCACCGCCGCCGGCCTCGTGGCGCGCGAGGGCGGCGGCGCCTGGAGCTGGGCCGCCGCGCTCTCTGCGTTCGGGGTGCTGGCGCTGTTGCGCAAAAATCACCGGCTGCCCGGCGCGCTGCTCGTCATCGGCGCGGCTCTGGCTTGGGCGGCGGTGTATCGGGTTGACTGGGGCACGGTCGCGCACGGCGTCGGCTTCGTCGCGCCGCGTCCGGCGCCGTGGCCGTGGGATCGGTGGGTGGCCGCACTGACGCTCCTCGTGCTGCCCCAGCTGCCGCTTTCGCTCTCCAATTCCCTCATCGCGACGCGACAGACGGTGCGCGACCTGTTTCCCGGCCGCGAGTTCACGCTGCGCACCATCGGACTGACCTACGCCGGGCTCAACCTCGTCGTGCCATGGTTCGGCGGCATCCCGGTCTGCCACGGCTGCGGCGGCCTCGCCGGCTACTATGCACTCGGTGCGCGCACGGGAGGCTCGGTCATCATTTATGGCATGCTGTGGGTCGTCGCCGGGCTGTTTTTCAGCGGGGCCTTTGTCACACTGGTGCATGGGTTCCCGACAGCGATCCTCGGAGCCGTACTGCTGTTCGAGGCGGCGGTGCTTGTCCTCCTGCTGCGCGACCAGCGGGCGGCGCCGGCGGGGCTCGCGCTCGCGGCCGCCGTGGCGTTGGTGTGCGTCCTCGCCCCGCAGGGTTATCTCACCGGCCTCGCCGCGGGCGTCGTGGCCAATCACGCGCTCCGGGCGGCGGGAGTCCGTTTTTCGTTTGTGCTGTCCTGACCTTGGCCTCTGTTTACCATCGGGCTTCGCCGCATGCCATTCGACCGTTACAACCGCGACATCGACTATCTCCGCATCTCGCTGACGGATGCTTGCAACCTGCGCTGCGTCTATTGCATGCCGGAAAAGATGACCTTCCGCCCGCGCGACGAATTGCTCTCCGATGCCGAGCTGCGGCGGCTTATCGGCCTTTTCGGCGCGACCGGGTTCCGGAAAATCCGCTTTACCGGCGGCGAGCCCACGCTGCGCTCCTCGCTCGTCGAACTCGTGCGGCACGCGACCCGGACGCCCGGCATTGAAACCGTCGGTCTGACCACCAACGGCGTGCTCCTGGCCGGCCTGGCGGCCCCCCTTTACGCCGCCGGCCTTCGCTCCGTCAACCTCTCCCTCGACACGCTCGACCCGGAAAAATTCCGCCGCATCACGCGCTGGGGGCGGCTCGACGCGGTGCTCGCCGGGCTCGAGGCCGCCGCCCGCGCGGGCCTGCGCGTCAAGCTCAACGCCGTGGTCTCGCGCGGCACCAACGACCGCGAGGATGTCGTCGCACTCGCCCGCTTCACCCTTGAACAGCCGTGGCAGGTGCGCTTCATCGAGCAGATGCCCTTCGGCAACAACGCCGAGTTCCAGCAGCGCAGCATGGTGGACGAGGCCGAACTGCGCGACGTGCTCGCCGCCGCCTACGGTCCGCTCGAACTCGTGAACAACGGCCGGCTCGACGGCGAGGCGCGGCTCTACCGCATCGCCGGCGCCGCCGGCTGCATCGGGTTCATCAGTCCGGTCACCAAGCCGTTTTGTGCGGACTGCAACCGCCTCCGGCTCACCGCCGACGGCGTGCTCCGGCTCTGCCTCCTGCGCGACAACGAGGTGGATCTCCGCCCGCTGCTGCGCGGCGGCGCGGACGACGGCGAAATCACCGCCACGATCCGCCGGGCGGTGTTTGAGAAACCGTGGGGCCACGGGCTCGAACAGCACCTCATCCCCATCACGCGCGGCATGTCCGAGATCGGCGGCTGAGTTTCAGCCATGAGCACCCCCGCGCCCCGACATATCCAACTCCAGTTTTTTGCCGCGCTGCGCGAGCAGGCCGGCTGTTCCACTCTCTCGCTCGAAACGGTCGCGCGCTCGCCGGCGGAGCTTTACCGGCAGTTGCAGGACAGCCACGGGCTCCGGTTGCCCGCGATGCTGCTGCGCGTCGCCATCAACGCCCGCTACGCCACCATGGACACGCCGCTGCAGGCCGGCGACCACGTCGTCTTCATTCCGCCTGTCGCCGGCGGCTGACGCGCCATGTTTGAACTGACCGACAAACCGATTGACACCGCCGCGTGGCGCGGCCGGCTCGCGCACGCCGGCGCCGGGGCCCTCGTGGTGTTCGAGGGCTGGGTGCGCGACCACCACCTCGGCCGGCCGGTCACCGAGCTCGAATATGAGGCCTTCGATGTGCTCACCCGGCTTGAGGGCGACGCCATCGTCGCCGAGATCGAGCAGGCGCATCCCGGCTGCCGGGTCGGCTGTGTGCACCGCACTGGCCGGCTGCAGGTCGGCGAGCTGTCCGTGTGGATCGGCGCAGTCTCCGCGCACCGCCAGGCGGCCTTCCTCGCCTGCCGCCACATCATCGAGGAGGTGAAGCGGCGGCTGCCTGTCTGGAAAAAAGAGCATCATCCCGGCGGCGCCGCCGAATGGGTGAATTGCACTGCAGAGGCGGTGGCGAACCGGCTCTCGCCGGAAACTTACTACGAGCGCCAGACCGCGCTGCCCGAGGTCGGCGCCGCCGGCCAGTCGGCCTTCGCCGCCGCGAGCATACTCGTCGTGGGCGTCGGCGGACTCGGATGCCCCGCGGCGCTTTATCTCGCGACCGCCGGCATCGGCCGGCTCACCCTGGCCGACGGCGGGCTCATCGAAATCTCAAACCTGCACCGCCAGATTCTCTTCACCGCCGATGAGGTCGGCGCCGCGAAGGCCACCGTCGCCGCCGCGCGGCTGAAGGCGCACAATCCGCTGGCCCGCGTCGAGGCGTTTGCCACCGAAGTGACTCCGGCCAACGTGCGCGCCCTCGTCGCCGGTCGAACCGTCGTGCTGGACTGCACCGACAATTTCGCCGCGCGCTT
>JAYUGX010000060.1:0-4637 GCA_043738215.1 Lacunisphaera sp. | reverse complement strand
CTGAGGGCTTTGGCGGCGGCGCAGGCGCTCTCGCTGTTTGCCAGGCCGGAGGAGTCGTGCTGATCCTTGGCCATTGAGACGCCGCCGAGGATGGTGGTGAGCAGGTTGTTGAAATCGTGGGCGATGCCGCCGGCGAGCTGGCCGAGCGACTCGAAGCGGTTGGCGCGGACGAGCTCTTCCGGCGTCAGGCTCATTTCATCGGGGTTGCGGAACACGAGCACCGCCCCGG
The DNA here is from genome assembly GCA_043738215.1 of Lacunisphaera sp. Classification (GTDB taxonomy): domain Bacteria; phylum Verrucomicrobiota; class Verrucomicrobiia; order Opitutales; family Opitutaceae; genus Lacunisphaera. The sequence goes on along the minus strand of JAYUGX010000060.1, from coordinate 4,408 downwards.
CGGGCTGGTCGGTGGCATTCATCACGGCGCGGGCGCTGAATGCCACGGGCTGCGGCTGGGGGCCGCCGAGATCGAGCGCGAACTCGGTGTTCAGGGTGATGGGTTCGCCGTTGCCGAGCACCTTGGCGACAGGATTCTCACCCGGCTGGCCGCTCGCGCGGTGGACGAGCCGAATGATCTCCCAGGCGTTCTGGCCGGCGCATTGCTCATTGGTGCTGCCCAGCAATTGCTCGGCTTTGGCGTTGAGATAGACAAGCTTTCCGTCGGCATCGGCGAGCAGCACTGCTTCCTGCAATTCCGCGAGCAGCACCGCCAAATGCGCGGCCGGCAACCCGAGGCCAGAATCGGAGGGGCTATCGCCCGTTTCTGGCCGGGGGATGGCGAAGCCGATGACGCGCTGCAGCTCCTTGCGCCGGGAAATCTGCCGAACGATGCCGGCATGCACCCGCACTTCGCGGTCCTCCCGGTGACGCAACCGGAGGGTGTCGAAGTAGGCGACCTGACTGGGATGCTGGGCGAGGAAATAAGCCGGCAGTCCGCCGGTGGTTTCTTCCATCGGCAGGGCGCGCAGGAATGACTCCATGGTGTCGGGCAGCTCGGAGTCGGCGTAGCCCAGCAGCGACTTGAAGCCCGGCGACAGCCAGTAATGGCCCGTGGAGAAATCGAGATCAAAGGCGCCGACGCGTCCGCGGTCACTCAATTGCTGCAGGCGCTCCTCGGCGCGCAGGCCAGCTTCCTCAAATTCCTTGCGGTCGCTGATGTCGAGGTGCGCGCCGATGACGCGCTGCAGGGCGCCATTGGGCCCGTAGACCTGCAGGCCGACACTTTGCACCCACACGTAATGGCCCGAGGCGTGTTTCATGCGGAACTCGAGGGAGAACTGCCGCGGGCCGCTCGCGCCACCGCGGCCCTGCCGGTCGGGGGCGGCAGCGGAGTCGTCGGGATGAATGAGATTCAACCAGCTCTGGTAGGTGTTCGGAAATGTGGCATCGCTGTAACCCAGCAGGCGTTTCCAAGTCGGTGAATAATACATCTCGTTCTTCTGGAAATTCAGATCAAAGAAGCCGAGCGGACTGCGCTCGCTGAGCTGGGTCAGGAAATTATCGGGCACGCCGGCAAGGGGAGGATTGGAGGCGACGGGAGAACGCGAGGCGACGGCGGGCGCGGGCGGGGTGACGAAGGCAAAGTAGCGGACGGGCTCGTCGCCGGCCTTTTCGATGCGGACCAGGACATCGAAGTCGGCCGCCTCCTTGGGTTGCAACTTGAGGGCAATGGGCTGGCTGCGGGTGGCGGCGAGCAGCACTTCCCACTGGGATTGCACCCAGTCGGGCTCCCGTGACACCACGTCAAAGGTAAAGAGATTGGGGAAGAGGTCACCGACGAGTTCGGGGTTGCGTGCCTGCCAGATGGCACAAGCGGCAACGCTCGCCACTTGGATCCGCCCGTCAGTATCAAGCACCAGGACCGCGCTGCCAGCGGCGGACAGGCTTTTGCCGGTCATATTTTGGGCGGAGGAGGGATTCACGCTTGGGGCAGGTATTTGTAATTATGAATGGCCGCTCGCGAGCCCAGAGATTTGGCGATATCCTTGGGAGGCGGACTTTAAACTGCTTTTACCAAATGTCAGAGAGTTAACCCTCTGGATTCGGATGAATCAGCTCCCAGCAGGCTGCCACAGGCGGACGCGGCGCTCGAGGAAGTCAATCCATCCCGACTGGTCATTCAGACACGGGATCTGCTCGAAGGTAACGCCGCCAGCGGCCTTGAAATCCTCTGCTCCGCGCAGGCGGATTTCCTCGAGCGTTTCCAGACAGTCCGTGACAAACGCCGGGGTGATGACGAGCAGGTGTTTTATCCCCGCGGCGGGCAGTCGCTTGAATTCAAAATCCGTGTAGGGCGAAAGCCAGGGCTCACCGGTGAGCCGCGACTGGAATGTCAGGGAATATTTCGCCGGGTCGAGCCCGGCTTTTTGGGCGAAGGCCTGCGTGGTGCGCGTGACCTGCGCCTTGTAGCACGTGGCGTGGGCCACGCTGCAGGTGTTGCAGCAGTCCGGCACGATCTGGCAGTGAGCGTGGGTGGGATCGGACTTGGTGAGGTGGCGGACCGGGAGGCCGTGGTAACTGAACAACAGGTGATCGTGCGGCTTCGCGAGGTAGGGGCGGGCGCTCGCCACAAGTGCGGAGATGTAATCTTCGTCCGCAAAATAGGGCTCCACGCACTCCAGCTTCATCGCCGGGGCGATTTTCGCGGCCTCGCGCCGGACCTTGGCCACGACGGTCTCCCAGCTCGACATGGCGTAATGGGGATATTGCGGAAAGAGCAGCAGCCGGTCGACGCCCTGGCCCGCGAGCTGGCGCAGCACATCGGGGATCGCCGGCTTGCCGTAGTTCATCGCCAGCGCGACCGGGCAGTCGAGGCGCTGCTGCAGCTTGGCCGAGACACGCCGGCTGGTCACGACCAGCGGTGAACCCTCATCGGTCCAGATGGTGGAGTAGGCGTGCGCTGAGTTCCTGGCCCGGGCGGGAATGATCACGCCGTTCACCAGCAGCCAGCGCAGGGGCTGCGCCGGGCGGTCAATCACCCGCTCGTCCCCCAGGAATTCACGCAGGTAGCGTTTCACGTCCGGGACGGACGGAGAGTCGGGCGAACCGAGGTTGAGCAGCAGGACGGCGGACGAGGACATCAGGATGGCTAGAGGTGTTGTTTCCGTTCGGAATGTCAACCGGCGGCGCGAGGTTTTTGATTGCCCGTCCCCGCCGGAAACCGGACAACTGCAGCATGACCGCCTCGCGTCCGCCCGTGCTGCTTATCATCCGCGATGGGTGGGGCAAGAATCCCCATCCCGAGCAAAACAATTTCAATGCCGTGTTCCTCGCGCAGAAGCCGTGTGACGACCAGCTCCACGCCCGGTATCCCCACACCCTCATCGCCGCCAGCGGCCTCGATGTCGGCCTGCCGGACGGGGTGATGGGCAACAGCGAGGTCGGCCACGAGAATATTGGCGCGGGCCGGATTGTGGACCAGGAGCTCGTGCGGTTGAACAAGCTTTTTTCCGAGAAACGCCTCGCGGCCAATCCCGTCTGGCGCGCCGTGGTCGAGCGCGTGAAGTCGCGGAGTTCGCGGCTGCATCTCATGGGCATTGTCAGCGATGCCGGCGTGCACGGCATGCTCGAGCACCTGTATGGGATTTTGCGGCAGGCGAAGGCGGACGGAGTGAGGGAGGTGTTCATCCATGCCTTCACCGACGGCCGGGACACGCCACCGTCGAGCGGCATTCGCTATGTGCGCGAGGTCGACGAACAATGCCGGAAGATCGGCGTGGGCAAAATCGCCTCCGTGTGCGGCCGCTTCTGGGCCATGGACCGCGACAATCGCTGGGAGCGCGTGCAGAAAGCCTACGACATGCTCACCGGTCGAGCGGCGGTGGCGAAGGCGCCGAACGCGGTGGCCGCGGTGCAACAGTATTACGATGCGCCGCTGAGCGAGACGCAGAAGGGCGACGAGTTCGTGGCGGCGACCTGGGTTACCGGCGCCGACGGGAAGCCTGTAGCGACGATCGGCAACGGCGACGCCGTGCTTTTCTACAATTACCGCGGCGATCGTCCGCGTGAGATCACGAAGGCGTTCGTGCTCGACGATTTCAAGGGCTTCGACCGCGGACCCAAGCTCGATCTCTACTATGCGACGATGACCGAGTATGAAGCCGGCCTGCCGGTGAACGTGATCTCGGGGAAACCCGCGGCGTTGAAGAACATCCTGGGCGAGGTCGTGAGCAAGGCCGGCATCGCGCAGTTCCGCTGCGCGGAGACGGAGAAGAACCCGCACGTGACCTTTTTCTTCAACAACTACCGCGCCGAGCCGTTTCCGGGCGAGGAGCGCGCCTGCCCGCCGAGCCCGAAGGTGCCGACCTACGACATGCAGCCCGAGATGGCGGCCGCGGAGGTGACGGCGACCGCCAAGGCTGCGATCCTCTCCGGCAAATACGGCCTGATCGTAGTCAACTATGCCAATCCTGACATGGTCGGTCACACCGGTTCGCTGCCCGCGGCCATCAAGGCCGTCGAGGCGACCGATCGCGGAGTGGGGGAACTGCTCGCCGCGCTGGAGACCAAGCACGGCTCAGCGGTGATCCTGGCCGACCACGGCAATTGTGAGCAGATGTGGGATTATGAGCACAACTCGCCGCACACCTCGCACACGCTGAACCTCGTCGAGGTCTTCGCGGTGGGCGAGGGGTTGGTTGCCGGCAATACGAGGATGCGCAGCGGCGGCCGGCTGGCCGACATCGCCCCGACGGTGCTCCATTTGATGGGCTTGGCGAAGCCGGCGGAGATGACCGGCGACAACCTCATTATGACGTAGGAAAATCTATTTGCGCTCGCCGACCGGCCCGCGCTTAGTCCGCCTT
>JAYUGX010000059.1:0-31338 GCA_043738215.1 Lacunisphaera sp. | reverse complement strand
AAGGGAAGGGATTTTATTCAGAAGCCAGAAAAACAAGAAGCGCTGGCGGCGCATGGTCTGATTTCTGGATTCATGGTTTCTGAATTTATGATTGTATTTCAGCGGTCGCACTCGCCCATGACGAAGTCGAGCGAGCCGAGGATGGAAACGACATCGGACACCATGTTGCCGACGCACAGCTTGGGCAGGATGGAAAGGTTGCAGAACGAGGGGCTGCGGATCTTCAGGCGCCACGGCACGCCGCCGCTCTTGCTCACGATGTAGAAGCCGAGCACGCCCTTCGGGTTCTCGGCCTCGAAGTAGACCTCGCCGGCCGGCATCTGCGGGCCCTCGGTCACGATCATGAAGTTGTTGATCAGCTCCTCCATCGACGTGAGGATCTTGTCCTTCGGCGGGGCGAAAATCTTGCGCGCGTCCTTCGCATACCAGTCGCCGCCGGGAAAATTCTTCACCGCCTGCTTCAGGATGCGGACCGACTGCTTCATCTCCTCGCCGCGGCAGAGGTAGCGGTCGTAGCAGTCACCCTTCGAGCCGACCGGCACGTCGAACTCGTATTGCTCGTAGCCCGAATAAGGGCGGTCCTTGCGCAGGTCCATCGCCACGCCGGAGCCGCGGAGGTTCGGGCCGGTGAGTCCGTAGGCGATGGCGTCGGCCCGGGAGATGACGCCGACGCCCGTGGTGCGGTCGAGGAAGATCTTGTTGCGCGAGAGCAGGCCGAGAATCTCCTCGAGGATGGGCAGGAACTGGTCGCAGAACGCGTCCACCTGCTGCACCCAGCCCTCGGGCACGTCGCGTTGCAGGCCGCCGATGCGCGTGTAGCTGGTGGTGAAGCGCGCGCCGGTCAACGATTCGAAGAGCTTGTAGAGCTTCTCGCGCTCCTCGAAGCAATACATGAACACCGTCCACGCGCCGACATCGATGCCGTAGGCGCCGAGGCCCATGAGGTGCGCCGAGATGCGCGCCATTTCCGCGGTGATGACGCGGATGGCCTGGCAGCGCGGCGGCACTTGCAAATTGGCGAGGCGCTCGACCGCGATGGCGTAGGCCATGTTGTTGGCGAGCGGGGCGAGGTAATCCAGCCGGTCCGTGTAGGGCACGAACTGGTTGTAAGTCATGTTTTCAGCGATCTTCTCGTCGCCACGGTGCAGGTAGCCGACCACTGGGTCCGCCTTGGTCACCATCTCGCCGTCGAGCTCGAACTGGATGCGGAGCACGCCGTGGGTGGACGGGTGCGACGGGCCCATCGAGAGCGACATTTTCTCCGGCTCGAATTCCTTCGGGAAGTTGGCCGACTTCGCGGCGGTGTCGGGAAATGAAAAATCGGTGGCCATCGCGGTTACTCGGGTTTTTCGCTCTGCTCGTTCCACGCCTCGTCCTTGGCGCGGGGCTCGGCCTCGCTCATCGGCTCGCCGGGCGTGGCCACGAAGGGGCCGCCGGCCATCGGCGCGGAGATGACGCCCGTCCCGGTCTCGGTGTTGATATCCGCGTCGGACATCTCCGCGGGCAGGCCGGCGAGCGGGAATTCCTTGCGCAGCGGGAAATACGGGTAGGTGTCCCACATGAGGATGCGGCGCAGGTCGGGGTGGCCGTCGAACTTGATGCCGAACATGTCGAAGATCTCGCGCTCGTGCCAGTTGGCGCCGGGCCACAGGCCGGTAGCGCTGGGCATGGCCGGCTCGGCGTCGCTGGCGCAATCGGCCGCGAGGCGCACGTAGTTGTGCTTGGCGCTCGAGTAAAGATGCCAGACGACGGTGAAACGCGGCGATTTCTCCGCGCTCCAGTCCACCGCGGTCATATCCATCAGGAAATCATAACCCTGCGTGTCGCGCAGGTGCGCGAGCACGGCGACGGCGTCGCCGGCGGGGATATTGAAAGCCGGGCAGTCGAGGCTGGCCCGGGGCGTGGCCGAGGGAAACTGCTGCTGAACGGCGGTCGTAACGTCGACGTCGGTGGTCATACGCGTCAGCGGTGGGGGTTAGGCGCTGAGCAGCCGGGAGGAGGAGCGCTCGCGTTTGACCTTGGCCTGGAGCTTCATCAGGGCGTCGATAAGAGCCTCCGGGCGCGGCGGGCAACCGCTGACATAGACATCCACGGGAATGATGCGGTCGACCCCCTGAAGCGTCGCATAGCTGCGATACATGCCGCCCGAGCTGGCACACGCGCCCATGGCAATCACCCATTTCGGCGCGCACATCTGGTCGTAAATGCGGCGGACCACCGGGGCCATCTTGTAGGTGACAGTGCCGGCCACAATCATGCAATCGGACTGGCGGGGCGAGAAGCGCATGACCTCCGCACCGAAGCGCGCGATGTCGAACCGGCTGGCGGCCGCCGCCATCAGCTCGATCGCACAGCAGGCGAGACCCATTGGCATGGGCCACATGGAGTTGGTGCGCAGCCAATTGATGGCCGCATCCGCCCGGGTGACGACGACATCGCCCTCGATCTTGCTGTTATAGGCTAGTTCCGAATTGGCGGTGACCATGGACGTGTTCGGTGGATAAAAATCGACCCAAGCTACCAGCCGACCCTCCCCGCGCAAGGAGCTTTTGTTTGTTAATTAGGCGCGAGAGAACGCGCCGCGGAGACAGGCTTAATTTCCGTTGACCGGCACGAGTAGTTTTACCTTAACTCGGCCCCTTAGGCCCATCACGGAGAGGTGACAGAGTGGTCGAATGTGCATGATTGGAAATCATGTGTAGCCGCAAGGTTACCGAGGGTTCGAATCCCTCCCTCTCCGCCAATTTCCCACCGAAAGCCCGAAGAAATGTGCCCGCCGCCGGCCCGCCCGCTCTGCCCAGCATTGCAATCCGCCGCCGGCGCACCAAACTCCCCGTCCACTCGCGCCCCATGCTCAAGAAACGCATTGTCATCATCGGCGGAGGCTTCGGAGGCGTGAAATGCGCCCAGACCCTGCGATCCCGCCTGCGCGGCGGCGACGCCGAGCTCGTGCTCTTCAACAAGGAAAACCACCTCGTCTTTAGCCCGCTGCTGGCCGACGCCGTCGGTTCCTCGCTGAGCCTGGATGATGTAATCGTGCCGCTGCGGCAGCTGCTGCCCGGTGTCCAGTGCCGCACGGAGGAGGTCATGGGCATCGACCTCGCCGCCAGCCGCCTCGAATACGAGGGACACGACGGCCAGCCGCGCTCGCTCGACTACGACCACGTGGTCATCGCCTGCGGCAACATCTCCAACCTCAACGTCGTGCCCGGCATGGCCGACCACGCCTTCCCGCTCAAGACCGTCGGCGACGCCGCCGTTTTGCGCACCCACGTCCTCTCCCAGATGGAAAAGGCGGAGGTCTGCGACGATGCTGACCGCCGGCGCTGGTATCTTTCCTTCAACATCGTCGGCGGTGGCTACAGTGGCGTCGAGACCGCTGGCGAGATCAACGACCTCGTGCGCAGCAGCCTGCGATTCTATTCCAACATCCGTGAGGACGACGTCACCGTCACGCTCATCCACTCGCGCGCCCAGCTGCTGCCGGAAATCAGCCCGCAGCTCCGCGAGTTCGCCCGGGTGAAGATGGAAAAGGCGGGCGTCACCATGAAGCTCAACGCCCGGGTGATGCTGGCCACCGGCGAGGGCGTGGGGCTGAAGGATGAGTTCGTGTCCGGCGGCACCATCGTCTGCACCATCGGCAGCACCATCGCGCCGGTCGTCGAGCGGCTGGCCACGCCCAAGGAGAAGGGCCGGCTGCTGACCGGGCCCGACATGCGTCTGCAGGGCCAGGCCAACGCGTGGGCCCTCGGCGATTGCGCGTGCATCATCAACGCCCATGACGGCCAGCCCTCGCCGCCGACCGGGCAATTCGCCGAGCGCCAGGGCCGGCAGTGCGCCGATAACATCGTCCGCCTGCTCGCGGGTGAACCGACCCGACCCTTCGCCTTCAAGGTGCTCGGCCAGCTTTGCTCCATCGGCGGCCACAGCGCCGTCGCCGAGATGCTCGGCTTCAAGCTCTCGGGCTTTTTCGCGTGGTTCACCTGGCGTGGGGTTTATCTCTTCAAGCTCCCCTCGTGGTCGCGCCGCGTGCAAGTCGGCTTCGATTGGGCGTGGCTCCTGATTTTCCCGCGCGACCTCAGTTGCATCAAGACCGACGTCACCGAGCGGGTCTCGCACGCCCATTACGAGCCCGGTGACTACATCATCAAGCAGGGCGAGCCCCCCTCCAGCTTCTACGTCATTGAAGCGGGCGAGGTGGAGATTGTCCGCACCTCGCCCGAAAAACCCGACGGCGAGGCCGTCGCCACGCTGGGCCTGGGCAATTTCTTCGGCGAGCAGGCGCTGATCAACAACCGCCCCCGCAGCGCCTCCGTCCGCGCCCGCACCCCTGTCCAGGTCGTGGTCCTGGGCCGCAATGTCTTCGGCACCATCGCCAAGTCGCTCGCGCCGCTGCGCCAGGCGCTGACCGATGCCATCACCCGCCGCTCCACCGGCACGTGGCAGGAACGCCCCGCCGTGCTCGAGGCCCTGCGGAAATTTTCGCTGAAGGAGTTCATCGAGCCGGCGCCCCTGCCGCTCCTGAAACCGACCGACAGCCTCTACGACGTGAGCCACCAGTTCGCGCGTCATCCGTCCGACTTTTTCTACGTTTCGGCTGACGGGGCCCGGCTTGATGGCATGATCACGCTCACCGATCTGCTGCGTGCCCAGGGGAAGGGCGTGCCGCCCGAGACTCCCCTCGCCTCGTTCATGACCAAGGATCCCGCCATGATTGCGGCCACGGACACCGTGCTCATCGCCTCGTCCGCCTTTCGCGAGCACGGCTACAAGACCCTCCCCGTGGTCGCCGACAAGGCCAGTCGTCGCATCGTGGGTGTCATTCGCGTCCGGAAGCTCATCGCGCGCATCCTCGACGTGGTGCCACCGCCCAGCGGCCTGACCAATCCGCCGATGATGCCAGGCTTCACCGCCGGGCCCTAACCGTTTGGTGCAGCCCGACCTGCGGGCGGGCTTATAGCTCAAACTCTGTTTGCCAAATGCGCCGTCCGGCGTAGCCTCTGCCGTTCACCCAACGGCCGATGCAAGACCTCACCGACCTCTACCAGTCCGTCATCCTGGACCACAATCGCCGCCCGCGGAACTACAAGGTCTTGCCCGCGGCCAACCGCGTCGGCAGCGGCAACAATCCCATGTGCGGCGACCAGATCACCGTTTATGTGCAGCTCAACGGCGACCGCATCACCGACGTCAGCTTCCAGGGCAGCGGCTGTGCCATCTCGCAGGCCAGCGCCTCGCTCATGACCCTCAATCTCAAGGGCAAAACCGTGGCGGAGGCCGAGGCCATCTTTGCCGACCTGCACCGGATGGTGACCACCGGGAAAGTCGACGAGGACAATCTCTCCGACCTCGCCGCGCTGGCCGGCGTCCACCAGTTTCCCGCCCGCATCAAGTGCGCGACCCTCAGCTGGCACGCCGCGCTCAACGCCGCCAAGGGCGACGAGCAACCCGTCACCACTGAAAAACCTGGAGACTGAACTTTTTGATGAACAAAGCCTGGAAAAACATCCGCGCTGATTTCCCGATCCTCGACCAGAAGGTGAACGGAAAGCCGCTGGTCTATCTCGACAACGCCGCCACTTCGCAGAAGCCGCAGTGTGTCATCGACGCGCTGGTGCATTACTATCAGCACGACAACGCCAACGTCCACCGCGGCATCCACGCGCTCTCCATGCGCGCGACCACCGCCTATGAAGCGGCCCGCGAACGCGCCGCGAAATACCTCGACGCCGCGGAGCCGGGCGAAATCGTCTTCACCGCCGGCACCACCGACAGCATCAACCTCGTCGCCAACGCCTGGGGCGACGAAAACCTCAAGAAGGGCGACGTCATCCTCCTCACCGAGATGGAGCACCACTCGAACATGGTGCCCTGGCAGCTCCTCGCCCGCCGCACCGGCGCCAAGCTCCGTTACCTGCCGATTGTCGCCGGCGACACCGGCCTGCTCGACCTCGCGCAGCTCGGCAAGGTGCTCACCCCTGAGGTGAAGATTTTCGCGTTCACGCATGTTTCCAACACCCTCGGCGTCATCAATCCCGCCGCCGAGCTTTGCGCCGCCGCGAAGAAGGTCGGCGCACTCACCGTCGTCGACGCCGCCCAGAGCGCCGGCCACCTGCCGCTCGATGTCCGCGCCATGGGCTGCGACTTCCTCGCCGTCTCCGGCCACAAGATGTGCGGTCCCACCGGTGTGGGCCTGCTCTATGGCCGGAAAACCCTGCTCGACGCCATGCCGCCCTACCGCGGCGGCGGCAGCATGATCTCCAACGTCGAATATTTTGAGAGCAAGTGGGCGCCCGTCCCCGCCAAGTTCGAGGCCGGCACGCCCAACATCGCCGATGTCATCGCGCTGGCCCGCGCCATGGACTATCTCGACGACCTCGGCCGCGAGGCCATTGCGCAGCACGATGAGAAACTCGCCGCGCTGGCCTACGCCCGGCTCAAGGCCGAGGTGCCGGGTCTCCGGCTGCTCGGCCCCGCGCACCACCGCAGCGGCGTCGTCAGCTTCGACCTCAAGGGCGTGCACGCGCACGACGTCGTGACGATGGCCGACCAGGAAGGCATCGCCCTCCGCGGCGGCCACCACTGCAACCAGCCGCTGATGAAAAAGCTCGGCCTCTCGTCCACCTCCCGCGCCAGCTTTTATCTCTACAACACCGAGGCCGAGATCGACCGGCTGGTGAAGGCCCTGCAGAAGATCTCGAAGTTCTTTGCCGGCTGAGGGGCAGAATTGCCCGCTCATCCGTCTGGGATTGTCGCCGGCGGATTTTCCGGTCATCTCCTTGCGCGTGAACCCACCCCCCGACGAAGCGGCCATCCTCGCCCTCGAGCGCCCGGACCAGTCGCTCTGGACCTACTATATTCTCTGCTGTCTGGTGGTTCCGCCCCTGTTTCCGATTTTGATCCTGCCGGCGTATTTTCGGTACCACACACTGCGCTACAAGTTCACTGACGAGGGCATCTCCATGAGCTGGGGCATCCTTTTCCGGCGCCAGATCATCATCAATTACGCCCGCATTCAGGACATCCACCTCCGCTCCAATATCATCGAGCGCTGGCTTGGTCTCGCGCGCGTCCTCGTCCAGACCGCCAGCGGCAGCGCCGGCGCCGAGATGACGCTGGAGGGTTTCAAGGAATTCGAGGCCGTGCGCGATTTTCTCTATTCCAGGATGCGCGGCGTGAAGGACCCTGCGCACAAGGCCACCGCGCCCGCCACCGCCACCCCGGCGCAAACAGACGAACTGGCCGCCGCCCTGCGCGAGGTCGCCCGCGAGCTGCGCGAAACCCGCCTCGCCCTGCAGGCCCGCGCGCCAGGCGCGAAGGACTCCGGCCATGTTTGACCCAATCCGCAACTGGGTGCTGCGCGTCGCGCGCGTGCCCCATGAACCCACCCCGCCGTTCGGCGCGCCGGGTTCCATCCGCGTCTTCCGCGCCGGCCGCAATTACTACAACTTGCGCCTCATCCGCTGGGGCCTCGGCCAGTTCGTCGGCGTCATCGGCGTGTGTTTCTCCATCGGATTCTTCATGTGGTTCAAAAATGAAGTGGAGGCCGCCCGGCAGGGCAGCATGCAGACGGTGCTGGTCGCGCCCGCCGCCCCCGCGCCAGTGGTGAAGCCAGCGCCAGCGGCCACCAGCCCGACGGACAAAGCGGCCGCCGCCCGGGCCAAGCGACTAAAGCGCATCGATTTTTTCAAGCAAACCGCCGAACACACGGCCCCCTGGATGATCATCGTTTTCGAGATACTTGAAGCCGGCGGTGTGCTGCTCTTCCTTGCCCAGATTCCCGTTTCGTTCGCGGTGGTGCGGCTCGAGTTCGAGCTGCACTGGTATATCGTCACCGACCGCAGCCTCCGCATCCGCACCGGCGTGCTGAGCCTGCAGGAATCCACCATGAGCTTCGCCAACCTGCAGCAGGTCGAGGTCAAGCAGGGCCCGCTCCAGCGGCTGCTTGGCCTGGCCGACGTGCACGTGCAATCTGCCGGCGGCGGCGATCGCGACCCCCGCCATGGCCACGCCGGCGATTCCCTGCACACCGGCATCTTTCACAGCGTCGACAACGCCACCGAGATCCGCGACCTCATCCTCGCCCGCCTCCGCCAGTTCCGCCAGGCCGGCCTTGGCGATCCCGAGGACCACCACGATCATCCAGCCGCGACCGAGCCAGCGTCCCCCACCGACGCCCTCGCTGCCGCGCGCGAAATCCTCGCCGAGGCCCGCGCGCTGCGGGCAGCGCTGGCTTGAGCGGAGGGTCTTTACCCGATGGACCACGACCCATGGTCGCTCCTCCGGAAGATACATAAATTTCTCGCAAGCTGATCGAGATCAGGCCTCAAAAAGTATTAGCCACGAAAAACACGAGAATCCGTCGGCAATCGAAGATCTCAAGGCGCCTATGGGCGCGCAAAGTTATTTCCCGAATCGGAAATGAGTTTATTGCGTTTTTTGTGGCCAAAACTCAGCCCCGTCCCGCCACCCACGCCAACGCCTTGGTCGCGAGCTTGTCGAAGGCCGTCACGCACAGCTCGAGGTGTTCCTCCTTCGTGTCCTCGATCTTGTTGTGGCTGATGCCGTGCAGGCTTTGGACGAACATCATCACGGTCGGCACGCCCGCCCCGCAGGTCTCGGCTGCGTCGTGCAACGGCCCCGAGGGCAGCCGGTGTGACTTCGGGCAAGTCTCCTTGATCGCCGCATCGCACATCTCGATGAGCTCCGGGTGAAAAGGCCGCGGCTCGATCTGCCAGAGCCGCTCCCATGAAACCTTGACGTTGCCTTCCTTGGCAAAGCGCTCACTCGCCTCCTTCGCCTCCTTCAGCATCTGTGCGAGTGCCTTGGCGTCGAGGTGACGCTGGTCGAGCGTAATCCGGCACTCCTCGACCACGCTGGTCACGATGCCGGGCTTGGCCGTGCACGAACCGATAGTGCACACGCCGCCGTTGCGGTCGGTGATCTTGTAGATTTCCTGGCTCATCTTCCCGGCGGCAAGGAATGCATCCTTGCGCCGGTTCATCGGCGTGCTGCCGGAGTGCGCCGCCTGGCCGTGAAAAGTGATCGCGTGCCGCTCGACGCCAAACGTACCGAGCACCGCGCCCAACGGCAAATCCATGTCGAGCAGCACTGGACCCTGTTCGATGTGCAGTTCCAGATACGCCGCGGCGTTCTTCAATTCCTTGCCGCTATCCTTTACTTTCTCGAAATCCACGCCGACCGCCTTCAAGGCTTCGGGCAGTGTGACGCCCTGTTTGTCCTTCAGCCCGCGCGCCTCTTTCATGTCGAGCGCGCCCGAGCACGCCGACGAGCCGAAGAGGCTTTTCCCGAACCGCGCACCCTCCTCGTCCGCCCAGTCCACCACACGCACGGTCACGGGCGGCTTGCCCTGATACTGCTCGTTGATCCGCCGCAGGACCTCGACCCCGGCCATAACATTGAGGCAACCGTCGAGCCAGCCGCCATTTGGCACCGAGTCCATGTGTCCCCCCATGAGCAGCGCCTTGTCCGACGTGCCGCGCAGCGTGGCCCAAAAATTTCCCGCTGCGTCGGTATGCATCTCAACGGGCAGGCCGGCGAGCTTGTCCTTCAGCCACGCGCGGGTCTTCACCCACGCCGGCGTGAAGGCCACTCGCTGGGCGCCGTGCTCGTCGCCGGTGAGGGCGCGCAATTCCTTGAGTTCGGCGACGGTGCGTTTCGGATTCAGAGGCATGGGGGGCTTGGGTCGGTGATTTATCTGCCAGAAAACCGCAAAGCCGTTTGAATGCCGAACCATTTTAGCCACAAAAAGCACAAAGACCCGACGGCGAATGAAGCGCTCAAGGCGCCTATAGGCGCGCGGTAATTTTCCGAGTGGGATAAAACCATTTTTGTGCTTTTTGTGGCCAAAGTTTCCGGAGTCTGGGGTGGCTTTGCCGGTCTGATTTCTGCTTGGAAGTTAGCCCCTTCTGCGCTGTATTCAATCCACCAATAACCCACCATTCATTCCTGCAGGCGCCCGTGTTGCGGCCCTGGGAATAGCCGGCCAAAATTGACTGACTTCCCCGGGTTGAACCTGATGCGCCCTGTGGCTTTCGCGCCCCACCATGCCCCTCTCGCCGCTCCTGTCCGCCGACGCCCTTGCCGCCAATTTCACCGACCTGAAGCCGCCGTTGCGCCCGCAGGAGGCGCTTGTCGAGGCTAGCCGCTGCCTCTACTGCTTCGACGCCCCGTGCATCATGGCGTGCCCAACCGGCATCGACATCCCGGCCTTCATCAAGAAAATCGCCTTCGGCAGCCCGGCGGGCGCGGCCAAGACCATCCTCACCGCCAACATCCTCGGCGCCTCCTGCGCCCGCGTCTGCCCCACTTCCGTCCTCTGTGAGGGCGCGTGCGTGCTCGAGGACCGCGACGAGCAGCCCATCATGATTGGCCGGCTCCAGCGCTTTGCCACTGATTACATCTCCGAGCGCGGCCTCAACGTCCTGCCGAAGCCGCCCGCGAAAAAATCCGGCAAGAAGATCGCCGTGATCGGCGCCGGCCCCGCCGGCCTTGGTTGCGCCGCGGAGTTGGCCCAGCTCGGCCACAGCGTCACGATCTTCGAACGGCAGGCCAAGCCCGGCGGCCTCAACACCTACGGCATCGCTTACTACAAGATGAAGCCCGAGGTCAGCCTCGCCGAGGTCGAGCTCGTCAAATCCCTCGGCGTCGAACTCCGCACCGGCGTCGCCGTCGGCAAGGACATCACCATCGCCCAGCTCGAGAAGGATTTCCACGCAGTCTTCATCGGTGTCGGTCTTGGCGCCGCCACCAAGCTCCGCATCCCGGGCGAGGATCTGCCGGAGGTGGTCGATGCCCTCGACTTCATCTCGAGGATCCACACCGATCGACTTGAAACGATTCCCACCGGCCGTTGCGTCGCGGTCATCGGTGCCGGCAACACCGCGATCGACGCCGTCACCCAGTCCAAGCGCCTTGGCGCCGACCGCGCCTTCATTGTCTACCGTCGCGGCGAGCCCGAGATGTCCGCCTACGACTTCGAATACGACCATGCCAAGGACGACGGCGCGCACTTCCTTTTTCACGCTGCCCCCGTCGAGATCCTCGCCGCCAACGGTCATGTCTCAGGCCTCAAGCTCGTCCGCACCCGCCTCGTCGGCGAAAAGGCCGAACCCATCCCCGGCACGGAGTGGATCGAGCCGTGCGACCTCGTGCTCAAGGCCGTCGGCCAGGAAAAGCAGGTCAAGCTGATCAATTCGCTCTTCCCCTCCCTCACCGTCGATGCCCGCGGGGTGATCCAGCACGACAAGCTCACCGGCCAGACCAATGTTCCGCACATTTTCTGCGGCGGGGACTGCGGCAACGGCGGTCGCGAAGTCGTCAACGCCGTCGGCGAGGGCAAGAAGGCCGCGCACGGCATCCACACCTTCCTCACGCAGGGCAGGGCCGCGCCGCCCGTCCAGCCCTCGCGCCTCGGCGCCAAGCAGGGCGCCAGTGGCTCCGGCCTCCTGTCCCCGATCAGAGCGCATGAGTTGGAAGAAGCTCTCATGAAAACCAAATGACTTCTCTGGAAGGCCCGCGTCTTTGCGGGCCGGCTCGCAGGGACGCGAGCCCTCCAAACTCGTCACACGTCACATTTCACAAATCACACTCTTATGGCTGACCTCTCCTGCAACCTCGCCGGCATCAAGTCCCCCAATCCCTTCTGGGTCGCCTCCGGCCCGCCCTGCAACACCGGCTACCAAGCCCACCGCGCCTTCGAGGCCGGCTGGGGCGGCGTCGTGTGGAAGACCATCGGCGTGCCCATCGTCAACGTCGCCTCCCGTTACTCCGCGCTAAACTATGGCAAGGACCGCATGATCGGGCTCAACAACATCGAGCTCATTTCCGACCGCGCGCCCGAAACCAATTTCAAGGAGATCACCGAGGTCAAGAAGCGCTGGCCGCACCACGCCGTCATCGCCTCGCTCATGGTCGAGACGCGCGAGCAGTGGCACGAGTTCGTCAAGCGCGCGGCGGATGCCGGTGCCGACGGCATCGAGCTGAACTACGGCTGCCCACACGGCATGTGCGAGCGCGGCATGGGCGCCGCCGTCGGCCAGCAGCCCGCCGTCATCGAGAAAATCACCAGCTGGGTCATGGAGGCCGCCACCATCCCGGTCATCGTCAAGCTCACGCCTAACATCACCGACGTCACCATGGCCGGGCGGGCCGCGCGGCGCGCCGGGGCCGACGCCATCTCGCTCATCAACACCATCAACTCGATCACCAACGTGAACCTCGACACGTTCGTGCCCGAGCCCACCGTCCGCGGCCTCAGCTCGCACGGCGGCTACTGCGGCCCCGCGGTGAAGCCGATCGCGTTGAACATGATCCAGGCCTGCGCCGCCGATCCCGACGTCGGCCTCCCCATCTCCGGCATCGGCGGCATCACCACCTGGCGCGACGCCGCCGAGTTCATCGCGCTCGGCTCGACCTCCCTCCAGGTCTGCACCGCCATCATGCACTACGGTTTCCGGATCGTGGAAGACCTCAACGAGGGCCTCAGCGCCTACCTCGACTCCAAGGGCATGAAGTCGCTCGACGACCTCCGCGGCAAATCCGTCAACACCCTGCAGAAATGGGAGAACCTCGACCTCCACTGGCAGCGCGTTGCCCGGATCGACTACGACAAGTGCATCGGTTGCAATCTCTGCTACATCGCCTGCGAGGACGGCGCCCACCAGTGCATCGACCTCAAATCGCCCGACGAACTCAAGGTCGGCCTCGGCCCCGGCCGCGTTCCCCACAAGCCCGTGCCCAAGGTCCGCGAGGAGGACTGCGTCGGCTGCAATCTCTGCTCCCTCGTCTGCCCCGTCGACGAATGCATCACCATGGTCGAGATCTCCAACGGCGCGCAGCCGATGACCTGGAGCAACTACCAGGACAAACTCGCCAAGGGCGAGATGCAGGCCATCCCGCCGCACCCCTAATCACATGAGCTCCCTCACTCCCTGCCCGCTGCTCATCAACGGCGAATGGCTGCAGCCGAAGATCCCCGGCACGCCGGTCTATAATCCATCCACCGGCGACGTCATCGCCGAGTGCCCGGCCGGCGGCACCGCCGAGGTCAACGCCGCCGTCGAGGCCGCGCATGCTGCCTTCCCGGGCTGGCGCGATACTCCCGCTGTCGAGCGCGCCCGCGTCTTTTTCAAATACCGCCAGCTGGTCGAGACCAATTTCGACAAGCTCTGCCAGACCGTCTCGCGCGAGCATGGCAAGACCCACGCCGAGGCGCGCGGCTCGCTCTTCCGCGGTATCGAGAACATCGAATACGCCTGCGGCATCCCCACCCTGCTCTTCGGCGACTCGCTCAAGAACCTCGCCCGGGGTGTGGACTGCGAGACGATCAACATGCCGCTCGGCGTCTGCGTCGGCATCACGCCGTTCAACTTCCCCGCCATGGTGCCGCTGTGGATGTATCCGCTCGCAATCGCCTGCGGCAACACCTTCGTCCTCAAGCCGAGCGAGAAGGTCCCGCTCAGCGCCGTGCTCCTCGGCCAGTTGCTCGAGCAGGCCGGCTGCCCCAAGGGCGTGTTCAACATTGTCCACGGCGGCCGCGCGGCGGTGGACGCCCTGCTCACCCACCCGAAGGTGAAGGCCATCTCCTTCGTCGGCTCCACGCCCATCGCCAAATACATCTACGACACCGGCACCAAGCACGGCAAACGCGTCCAAGCCAACGGCGGCGCGAAGAACTACATCGTCGTTATGCCCGACGCCGATGTCGGCAAGACCGTGGAAAACCTCACCACCGCCGCCTTTGGCTGCGCCGGCGAGCGCTGCATGGCCGGCTCGACGGCGCTCGCCGTCGGCGCTGCGGCCGAGCGTGTGTTGCCCGAGCTTGTCAGGGCCGCCAACGCCATCAAGGTCGGCCCGACCGACCGCGCCGCGCAACCCGACATGGGCCCGGTCATCACCGCCGCCCATCGCGACCGGGTCATGAGTCTTCTCGCCAGCGGCGAGAAGGAGGGCGCGAAAATCATCGCCGACGGCCGCAACGTGAAGGTGCCCGATGCCCCGAAGGGTTTTTATCTCGGCGCCACCGTCGTGGACAACGTGCAAAACAACATGACGCTCTCCCGGGAAGAGGTCTTCGGCCCGGTGCTGAACGTCATGCGGATGGACGACCTCGACACCGCCATCGAGCAGGCGAACAAGTCCGCCTTCGGCAACGGCGCCGCCATCTTCACCAACAACGGTCGCGCTGCCCGCGAGTTCACCATGCGCGTCAAGGCCGGCATGGTCGGCGTAAACGTCAGCGTCCCCGCCACGATGGCGATGTTCCCCTTCACCGGCTGGGACGATTCCTTCTACGGCGACCTGCACATCCAAGGCAAGGAGGCCGTCCAGTTCTACACCCAGCAGAAGGTCGTCTCGTCCCGCTGGTTCGGCGGCGATGTCGGTGACGTGTGGAAAAAGTAATAGCCGCCATCATGAAGCGAGTGTTTATCGCCCTGGCCTTGTTTCTGCCACTGGCACTGCGCGCGAGCGACATCGTCCTCGCCCTCGGCGCCGTGCCGCAGGAAATCCCACCGCTGGTGGCCGCGCTCGCAGATCACAAGGAAATCACCGTCGAGGGCATCCCTTGCCACACAGGCCGGATCGGCCGGCAGCAGGTCGTTGTCGCCATCACCGGGGTCGGCAAGACCAACTCCGCGATGACCACCACCTTGCTTATCACCCACTTCCGGCCGAAGATTGCGTTCCAAAGCGGCACGGGTGGACGCGTCCGCGACACCGTGCGCAACGGCGAGGTCATCATCCCCACGCGCATCACTTTTCACGACGCGGGCAGCTTCACGTCGAAGGGCATGGTCCACGGCAACCTCTCGAAGGACGGCGTGCAGCTGGCGACGTGGTTCGGTCCCGACGGCGTGCGCGCAAACTATTTCTTCTTCGAGCCCGCCGCTGCCCAGCTTGAATTTGCCGACCGGGTCATCGCCGCCTACAAACCGGACCCCGTGACCGTCGACGGCGAGACCTACACGCCGGTTGTCCGCCGCGGCACCATCGTGTGCGGCGACGTCTCCGGCGTCTCTCCCTGGAAGGTCGGTGACATGAAGGAGAAATTCGACCCTGACCTGATGGAGATGGAGAGCGGTGCGTTCGCGCAGGTCTGCCAGTATATGAAGGTGCCCTGGCTTGTCGTTCGCTGCGGCAGCAACGTCGTGCAGGAGCAGATGCGCACCGACTACCTGAAATACAGCCCGCTTGCCGCCACCCGCGCCGCGCTTTTCACCGTTGAGCTGATCAAGAACCTGCCCTGACCTTTTTCCACCATGTCTCTTCTCATCAAGAATGGAGAAATCATCACCGCCGACTCCCGCTACGTCGCCGACATCTACTGCGAGGGCGAGACGATCACGAAGATCGACAAGAACCTCAGCGCACCCGCCGGCACCGAAACAATTGATGCCCGCGGCAAGTTCGTCTTCCCCGGCTTCATCGATCCGCACGTGCACATCTACCTGCCTTTCATGGGCACGTTCTCAAAGGACACCTACGAAACCGGCTCCAAGGCCGCGCTGGTCGGCGGCACGACGACACTCATCGAGATGTGTTGTCCCTCGCGAGCCGACGACGCGCTCAAGAGCTTCGAGCTCTGGATGAGCCAGGCCGTCGGCAAGTCGGCCTGCGATTTCACCTTCCACATGGGTGTGACGAAGTTCGACGGCGGCACCGACGCCCAGCTGCGCGAGATCGTGAAGCGCGGCATCAGTTCCTTCAAAATCTTCCTCGCCTACAAGGGCGCGTTTGGTGTCGACGACACGGAACTCTACCGGACGCTCAAGCTCGCCAAGGAACTCGGGGTCATCGTCACGGCCCACTGCGAGAACGAGACCCTCGTCGCCGAGCGCTGCAAGGAGCTGCTCGCCGCCGGCAAGACCGACCCCGGCCAGCACCACGAGAGCCGCCCGCCCGCGGTCGAGGCCGAGGGCGTGCACCACCTGATGACGTTCGCCGAGCTGACTGGCGCCGCGACCTACATCGTCCACCTCAGTTGCAAGGAGGCGCTCGACCAGGCCATCGCCGCCCGCCAGCGCGGCGTGCGCGTCGGCGTCGAGACGCTCATCCAATACCTCACCCTTGACAAGACCTATGCGGAGAAACCCAACTTCGAGGGCGCCAAGTTCGTCATGTCCCCGCCGCTCCGCGATGTCCGCAACCAGAGCGTGCTCTGGAACGGCCTGCGCGACGGCTTGATCCAGACGGTCGCCACTGACCACGCGCCCTTTGACTTCGAGAAGCAAAAGCCGATGGGCAAGGCCGATTTCACCAAGATCCCCAATGGCATCCCGTCGCTCGAGGAGCGCATCAACCTGCTCTACACCCACGGGGTGAAGACCGGGAGGATCGACCTGCACACCTTCGTCAACGTCGCCAGCACGCAGGTCGCCAAACTCTTCGACCTGTTCCCGCGCAAGGGTGCGATCCAGCCCGGCGCCGACGCCGATCTTGTCGTGTTCGACCCGGACTACCGCGGCACGATCTCCGCGAAGACGCAAACGATGAACGTGGACTACAGTGCGTTCGAGGGCTGGAAGCTCGAGGGCCGCACGCGCGATGTGACCGTCCGCGGCCAGGTCGCGGTGCGCGACGGCAAGTTCTGCGGCACGCTGGGCCGCGGCCAGTTCCTGCAAAGAAAACCAAGTCATTTTTAGTCACGGATCTCACGGATGAACACGGATAGATATCATACATACGAGACCTGTCATTCTGAGCGCAGCGAAGAATCCAGCGGCATATCCGCCCGCGCACATTATTCTGGATTCTTCGCTGCGCTCAGAATGACAGGCATGGTGGAGCTTTTTCCCCATCCGTGCCCATCCGTGCCATCCGTGGCCAAGTAATCCATGTCTTCCGGACCCGAGATCATCGACTCCACCGCCGCCCTCGCCGGCGCCCACGGCTCGCACCTCTACAACGACGACCTCGCGCCCGTGCCGCCGTCGGGCCGCAAGTGGGGCATGGCCTCGATGGCCTCGCTCTGGATCTCCATGGCGGCGTGCATCCCGACCTACATGCTCGCCTCCGGTCTCATCGGCAGCGGCATGAATTGGTCGCAGGCCGTGGGCACGATTTTCCTGGGCAATGTCATCGTCGTGATCCCGATGATCCTCAACGCCCATGCCGGCACCAAATACGGCATCCCGTTTCCGGTGTTCTGCCGGGCCTCGTTCGGCACGACCGGCGCCAACGTACCCGCCCTGCTCCGCGCGCTCGTGGCCTGCGGCTGGTTCGGCATCCAGACCTGGATCGGAGGCGATGCGATCTACAAGATCCTCGGCGTGTTTGTCCCGTCGGTCGCGAGCGGCACGCCCCTGCCCGTGCTTGGCATCACCTTCACCCACTTCGCCTGCTTCTTGTTTTTCTGGGGCATCAACATGTGGATCATCTGGCGCGGCATCGATACGATCCGCGTGCTGCTGAACATCAAGGCGCCGCTGCTCATCGCCCTCGGTCTGCTGCTGCTCGGGTGGGCCTACCAGAATGCCGGCGGCTTCGGCCCGATTCTTTCACAGCCGTCCGCGTTCGATCCCGGTCAGCCCAAGGCGGGACAGTTCTGGTCCATCTTTTTCCCCTCGCTCACCGGCATGATCGGCTTCTGGGCAACGCTCTCGCTCAACATCCCCGACTTCTCGCGCTACGCCAAGTCGCAGCGTGACCAGATCCTCGGCCAGGCCCTCGGACTACCGGCGACGATGGCGCTCTACTCGTTCATCGGCGTGGCGGTCACCTCAGCGACCACCATCATCTACGGGAAGACGCTCTGGGATCCGATCGACGTGCTCACGCGCTTCAAGAATCCCCTCGTGCTTGTCGGGTCGCTGGTCGCCCTCTGCATTGCGACGCTCGCCACCAACATTGCCGCCAACGTCGTGAGCCCGGCCAACGACTTCGCCCAGCTCGCGCCGAAAAAAATCTCCTTTCGCATCGGCGGGTTCATCACCGGCCTCATCGGCATCCTGATGATGCCTTGGAAATTGCTCGCCGACCCGAGCGGATACATTTTTACTTGGCTCGTCGGCTACAGCGCCCTGCTCGGACCCATTGGCGGCATCATGATCGCCGATTACTTCGTCTACCGGAAAAAGCAGCTCAACGTCCCCGCGCTCTACTGGACCACCGGCGAATACACCTACTCCGGCGGTTTCAGCTGGGTGGCCATCACCGCCCTGCTCGCCGGCGCGCTGCCCAGCCTGCCCGGGTTCCTCGCCAACATCAAAGTGCTCGATGGGGCGCACGTGCCGGCATTCTTCATGGAACTCTACAGCTTCGCCTGGCTCGCCGGCTTCGGCATCGCCTTCTCCGTCTACCTGGTGCTGCGCAGGCTTGCACCCAAAGGCTGAATACCTGTCACTTCCCTCCCACCATTTCATGAAAGCCATCGCCCTTCCGCCCACCACCCACAAGCCCGCGGCCTATGCCGGTCCCTCACTCGAGCAGGTGCTCGCCCAGCGCAAGCAGTTCCTCAACCCGGGACTCTTCCTCTACTACAAGCAGCCGATCATGATCGTGGAGGGCAAGATGCAGTATGTGTGGGACTCCACCGGCAAGCGCTACCTCGACGGCCTCGGCGGCATCGTGACGGTCAGTGTCGGCCACTGCCACCCGCACATCCTCGCGGCGATGAACGAGCAAAACAAGGTGCTGCAGCACTCCACCACCATCTACCTCAATCCGAACATCGGCGCTTTCGCGGAAAAGCTCGCGTCCAAAATGCCCGGCGACCTCAAGGTCTGCTACTTCGTCAACTCCGGCTCCGAGGCCAACGACCTTGCGTTGCTCATGGCGCGACTCACCACGGGCAACTACGACGTCATCGCGCTTCGCAACGCCTACCACGGCGGCAACGCAGCCGGCATGGGTGTCACGGCGCACAGTTCCTGGAAATTCAACACGCCGCACAGTTTCGGCGTCCACCACGCCGTTGCGCCCTACCCCTACCGCGGCCATTATGGCTACGACGACCCAGACGCCGGCCAGAAATACGCGGCGGATGTGAAGCAGGTCATCGACTACACCACTCCGGGCAAGGTCGCGGCCTTCATCGCCGAGTCCATCCAGGGCGTTGGCGGCTTCGTTGTGTTCCCCGACGGCTACCTCAAGCACACCTACGAGCACGTGCGCGCCGCGGGCGGCGTGTGCATCGCCGACGAGGTGCAGACCGGCTTCGGCCGCACCGGCACGCATTACTGGGGCTTCGAGACGCAGGGCGTCATCCCCGACATCGTCACCATGGCCAAGGGCATCGGCAACGGCGCGCCGCTCGCGGCCGTCGTCACCACGCCGAAGATCGCCGCCGTCATGGCGCAGAAGGTCCATTTCAACACCTTCGGCGGCAACCCCGTCGCCTCCGCCATCGGCAAGGCCGTGCTGGAGGTCATCGACAACGAGAAGACACAGGCCAACTGCCTCGAACTCGGCAATTACATCCTCGCCGGGCTGAACAAGCTGAAGGCGAAATACGCCATCATCGGCGACGTCCGCGGCAAGGGTCTGATGCTCGGCATCGAGTTCGTGAAGGACCGCGCGACAAAGGAACCCGCCAAGGAGGCCTGTGCGCAGGCGGTGGAGAACGCCCGCGAGCTCGGCTTGCTGCTCGGCAAGGGCGGCCTCTGGGGCCAGACCATCCGCTTCGCGCCGCCGATGAACATCACCAAGGCCGACGCGGACTTCCTCCTCGCCGTCCTCGACGAGTCGATCGGCGCGCTGTAGCGCTCCGTTCGGCTATTTTGACTGTCAGTTGTTTCGGCCTTTGCGGCCGGAGGCTTTCGCCATTTGTCTACTGGTCCCCCGACCCCGGCTCGCGGCCTCATCCGTCCTGCCAAACTGCCCCCCGATGAAATTATTCCGCTGGTCCGCCTTTTCCATCCTGCTGGCGATCGCCCTCGGGCGGCCGGCCTTCGCGCAAGAGGCTCCACCCGATCCCAACCAGCAACCGCGACAGCGAGAACGCAATAACAGCCTCTCGCTGGAGATTGCCCAAAAGGCGGCCGCCGCGGATCCGCAGCTCCCCGCCGGGCCGGTCCTGCCTACTTGGGAATCCCTCAAAGCCAATTACCAGACCCCCGGGTGGCTGAAGGACGCCAAATTCGGCATCTTCATCCACTGGGGTCTCTACGCCGTTCCCGCCCACGGCAGCGAATGGTATGTGCAGCACATGTATGGCAGCATGCTCGCGTGGCACACCGAGCATTTCGGTCCCGTCGAGAAGTTCGGCTACAAGGACTTCATCCCGCTCTTCAAGGCGGAGAAATACGACCCCGACGCGTGGGCCTTCCTCTTCAAGCGCGCCGGGGCGCGCTACGTCGTGCCGGTCGCCGAACACCATGACGGCTTCGCGATGTGGGACAGCACCCTGACCCGCTGGACGGCCGCAAAGATGGGCCCGAAGCGCGACCTCATCGGCGACCTCGCAACCGCCACGCGCAAGCAGGGCCTGCACTTCGGCGTCTCCAACCACCGCGTCGAGCACTACTCGTTTATCCCGACCCCGAGCGTTCCGAGCGACCTGACCGACCCGGCATACCAGGATTTCTACTGGACGATGAACCACAGTGACGCGCTGTATCAGAAATTCCTCGAGGACTGGGTCGCCCGCAACTTCGAGCTGATCGACAAATATCACCCCGAGATGCTCTATTTCGACAACGGCATCAATGGCCGCCACCTCGACCCCATCAAGCTCAAGGTCACCGCCTACTTCTACAATCGCGCCAAGGAACGCGGCCAGGAGGTCACGATGTTCAGCAAAGGCGACGGCCCGGGCGCCGCCTACCTCACCGGCGCCATCCACGACCTTGAGCGCGGCCGCACGTCCGGGCTCAGCCCCGATTACTGGCAGGAGGACACTTCCATTGCGCACAATTCCTGGGGCTACAACAACGACCCGCTCCAGATTCGCAATGCCGGCGAGATGATCCGCGAGCTGGTCGACTGCGTCAGCAAGAACGGCAACTACCTGCTGAACATCGCCCCGAAAGCCGACGGCACCATTCCCGACAACCAGCAACTCCGCCTGCTGGAAATGGGCGACTGGCTCAACGTCAACGGCGAGGCCATCTACGGCACGCGCGCCTGGAAAACCTACGGCGAGGGACCGACGCCGCAAGGCGCACCCAACGGCGCCCGTGGCCTCACCGACGGCATGCTCAAGGTCTACACGGCCCATGACATCCGTTTCACCACGAAGGGCGATACGCTCTACGCCATCCTCTTTGCGTGGCCAGCCGGCGATGAGCCCGCGCTCATCACCTCCCTCGCCAGCGGCCCGGCACCCGCGGGCAAAATCGAGAAGGTCGAGATGCTCGGGGTCGCGAAGCCGCTGCCGTTCACACAGGACGAGCACGGGCTGACCGTGAAAATGCCCACCCCGCCCATCAAGCCCTGCGATTTCGCCTACGTCCTCAAGATCACCGGCCTCAAAGCTCCCTGATTTTTGGCCACAAAAAGCACAAAAAATGATTTTATCAGCCTTCGGTAATCTTTCGTGCGCCTATAGGCGCCTTGGGCGTTCCGCCTGCCGTCGGGTTTTTGTGCTTTTTGTGGCCATTCCTGCCTTGGCCTTGGCGCAGGACAAATTTGCGGCCGTCCCCGAAAAAGTGCAGCCGTTTGTGGCCCGTGGGGAAATCTCCGGCGCCGTCATGCTCCTCGCCACCAAGGACAAGGTGCTACACCTGTCAGCTGTAGGTCAAAGTGACCTCGCCACGGGCCGCAAGATGAAGACCGACGATATCTTCTGGATTGCCTCGATGAGCAAGCCGATCACCGCCGTCACGGTGGCGCTGCCGGTCGACGACGGCAAACTGGCCTTCGATGACCCGGTGGAGAAATACCTGCCCGAGTTCCGCGATCTCTGGGTCGTGGAGGAGCAGACACCCGAGCGCCGGATGCTCGTCAAGGCGGCGCGGCCCATCACGCTCCGTGATTTGCTCACGCACACCAGCGGCCTCGGCGAATACCGGGTGACCGAGCCGCACTGGTCGCTCGCCACGATGAGCCGGACTCTTTCGCGCGAGCCACTGCGGTTCCAGCCCGGCACGCGCTGGGGCTATTCCACGGCGGGCACCGACCTGCTCGGCCGCGTGGTGGAGGTCGTGAGCGGCCGGCCCTTCGCCGAGTTTATGCAGCAACGGCTGCTCGATCCGCTCCGCATGAAAAACACCACCTGGTGGATATCCCCGAAGCAGGATCGGCAGCGCGCCCACACCTATCTCCTCAGTGCCCAGAGCAGGAAACTCGAGGAGACGCCCGTCGGCTACATGTATGGCGGCGCCGTTACGGATTACGCCCGTCCGGCCCTGGGCGGAGCCGGATTGTTTTCGACGGCGGAGGATGTCGCGAAATTCTACCAGATGCTGCTGAACGGCGGGAGGACACCGGATTCTGAAACCTGAGACCATCACCGAGATGACGCACAAGCAGACCGGCGACCTGAAGGCCCGCCCGGGGATGTCGTGGGGTCTCGGCTTTTGCGTGATCGAGGATCCCGCGCAGATGGAGGCGAACCAGGCGCTTTCGCCCGGAACCTTCGGGCATGGCGGAGCCTTCGGCACGCAAAGCTGGGCCGACCCGGCGCACGGCCTGATCTACGTCTTCATGATTCAGCGCGACAAGATCCCGAACAATCCCGACAACTCCATAATGCGCCGCGCCTACCAGGACGCGGTCGCCGCCGCGCTCGCCCAATGATGCCCGCCATGAAAAACGGCCTATTATTCACCCTGCTCGCGCTCACCGATTCCCTGCCCGCCGCACCCTTCCGCACCGAGTAGCGGGCGACCGCTGATTCCGTCTTTGCAGCCGCGCGCTTTTGCGCTTTGATAGCCCTCGTGGATCCCAAGCACGTCAAACCCGCCAGCGCCGCTGCCCAGGCCCTCGGCTGGGTCGATGAAACCACGCGGGCGATTTCGCCGGGGATCCATACCGCGACGACTTACCTGCGTGACGCTGACAATCAGTTTCGTTCGGGCCGGGTTTATGCCCGGGCGGACAACCCGACCTTCGAGCAGGCTGAAGCGCTGCTCGCCCATCTGGAACTCGGCGCGCAGGCGGCGTTGTTCGGTTCCGGCATGGCGGCGGCCACCACGGTTTTCATGGCCCTCAAGCCCGGCGACCACGTCGTCGCACCGAAGGTCATGTATTGGGCGCTGCGGAACTGGCTGCTCGGCCACGCGACCGACTGGGGTTTGAAGGTTGATCTGGTGGATGCAGCCAACACCGCGGAAATCGCCCGCGCGGTTCTGCCGGGCAGGACTAGGCTGGTCTGGATCGAAACGCCCGCCAATCCAACCTGGATTATCACCGACATCGCCGCGGCGGCGGAGATCGCCCACAAAGCCGGTGCACGGCTCGTGGTGGACTCGACCATTGCCACGCCGGTGCTCACTCAGCCCATTGCCTTGGGGGCGGATCTCGTCATGCATTCAGCCACCAAATACCTGAATGGCCACTCGGATGTGGTGGCGGGTGCACTGGTGACAGCGAAGGACGACGAATTCTGGCAACGCATCAAGGCCGGCCGGAAAAACGGCGGGGCGATTGCGGGCACTTTCGAAGCGTGGTTGCTGGTGCGCGGCATGCGCACGCTTTTCGTGCGGGTGCCCGCGGCCTGCCGCGGGGCGCAGAAAATTGCGGGGCATTTCGCCGGCCATTCGCGCATCGAGGCCGTGCTTTACCCGGGGCTGCCCACGGCCTTGGGGCATGCGGTGGCGGTCAAGCAAATGAAGGGCGGCTTCGGCGGCATGCTCTCGTTGCGGATCAAGGGCGGTGAGGCGGCGGCCATTGTCGCGGCGGCACGCGTGCGTTTGTGGAAACGCGCCACGTCGCTTGGTGGCGTCGAGAGCCTCATCGAGCACCGCGCCAGCGTGGAGGGCACCAACAGCCCCACGCCGGTGGATCTACTGCGATTGTCCGTCGGGCTCGAGGATGCGGACGATTTGATTGCCGACCTCGAACAGGCGCTGGCCAAGCCCTGAACTTTTTCAGGGAATCTTGAGCTCCTGGCCGATCTTCAGGTCGGTTTCGCTCTTCATCACGTTGCGGTTGGCCGCGTAGATATCACGCCACTTGGCGCGGTTCCCGTAATACTGCTGGGCGAGCTTGGACAAAGTGTCGCCTGCCTGGACGGTGTGCCGGCGGGTGCCGGCCGGGCGGGGTGCGGTGGTTTGGGTCGGCGCGGGGGGGGTGCGCGGAGGAGCAGGCGTGACACGCACCGGCGAACTGGGCACCGGCCGGGAGCGCACGACGGGGATGTTTTCCAGCGAAAAATTAACCGCAGCGGAGGGCGCCGCCGTGGCTGAGCCGGGGTCCTCCGTGCCCGGACCGGCCGGGTTGCCCCGGCCAGTCTTCAGGTCCGCCAGTTGCTGCTTGAGCATTTCATTCTCCTGTTTGAGCCGGTCGAGTGCGGCCATGAGGTCGACGCGCTGCAGCTGGCTGTCGAGCGGCTGGGCCGGCAGGGTGCGGGCGAACTCGCGGGTGGCGGCGTCGATGCGCTGCTTGACCAGCGGGGCCTGCGGGCTGTTGGGGCGGAGTGCGAGGTATTTTTTGAAGTGATAGATGGCAGAGAGCGGGTCGTTGATGTGCTGCAGGTAGAGCAGACCGACCTCGAGGTGGGATTCGGGCGCGTCGTCGACGCGTTTGTCGATGACCTTGAGGAAGGCGCCGAGCGCCTCCTGCTTGCGACCGGATTTGAGCAGCGCCTGGCCCTCCCGGTAACCGGGTTCGTCCGCCTCGGTTGCATAGGAAAGGCGTTCATTCTCCGAGCAGCCGGCCAGTCCCAGCGCTAAGGTGAGCAGCAGGAAGCGGAGGATGGCAGAGGAACGGAACACGGCTGGAAATGAATTGAATGAGGACGAGTGAGGACTAGGTTTGCGCCTGCCCCAAACCAACACAAGTTTTTGATGCCACTGGATTCCGCCACCATACTCGCCAAGGCCCGCAACTGCCTCGCCATCGAACGGGAGGCGCTGGACGCCACCGCCGGGGTGCTGGGCGAGGATTTTGTGGCGGTGGTGCGGGCGGTGGAGGCCGCCATCGCGGCCGGCCACAAGGTGATTTTTTCCGGCGTGGGCAAAAACACCCATATCGCGGAGAAGCTGACCGGCACGCTCAACAGCATCGGCGTGCCCTCGTGCTTTCTCGACGCCACCCAGGCCTTGCATGGCGATTTGGGGCTGTGCGCGGCGGGTGACCTGGCCATCCTGCTCAGCAACAGCGGGGCGACCGAGGAGATGCTGCGCCTGCTGCCGCTGTTTGAGAAATTCGGCCTGAAAACCGTCGCGCTCACCGGCGCGCCGAAAAGCGAGCTGGCCCGGGGCGCCGACTTCCGGCTGGTCTACTCCGCGCCGCGCGAAGCCTGTCCCCTCGCCCTCGCCCCGACGGCGAGCACAACGGCGGCGCTCGCCCTCGGCGATGCGCTCGCGATGGTGCTGCTGGAGAGCCGCGGGCTGACGCGCGAGGATTTTGCGAAATACCACCCGGCGGGCACGCTCGGCATGACGCTCCTGCTCCGGGTGAAGGACATCATGCGCACCGGCGAGAGCTGCCCGGTGCTCAAGGAGGCGAAGACGACGGTGCAGGAGGCGATTTTTGCCATGACCAAGGCGAAGGCCGGCGCCGTGGCGCTGGTGGACGCGAAGGGCCGGCTGACCGGCATCTTCACCGACGGCGATTTCCGCCGCAGTGCGCTGAATGGTGGTGCGGATTTTCTCAAGAAACCCGTGAACGGTTTCATGACGCGCGGCGGCAAGACGGTGCCCGCCGACGCGCTGGCCGTCGAGGCGTTGAAAATCTTCCAGCAACTGAAGATCTCCGACCTGTTTGCGCTCGATGCCAGGGGCCGGCCGGCCGGTTACATCGATGTGCAGGATCTGCCGAAACTGAAAATCCTCTGAGGCCGGGGATTAATAGCCACCAGCCGGCCGTTTTATACACCCAAGATGGACCGTCCGGCTGCTTGTCATGCGAACGGAATCGAGTAAGGTGCCGCCATGCCCACGCCGCCTTTTTTTTACCAGGATCCCCTGCCGCTCGGGGCGGATGAGGCGGAGTACCGCCTGCTCACCAAGGACGGGATTTCCACGGCAACCTTCGAGGGCCGGGAAATCCTGAAGGTCGCACCGGAGGCGCTGACCTACCTGGCACGGGAGGCATTTCACGACACCAACTTTTTCCTTCGCACCAAGCATCTTGAGCAAGTGGCCGCCATCCTCCAGGACCCCGAGGCGTCGGCCAACGACCGGTATGTCGCGCTGACGCTGCTGAAGAACGCCGAGATCGCCGCGCGGGGCATCCTGCCCATGTGCCAGGATACCGGCACGGCGGCGATCTTTGCCAAAAAGGGCCAGCAGGTGTGGACCGGCGGCAATGACGCCGAGCAACTGGCAAAGGGAGTCTACGAATGCTACACCAAGGAGAACCTGCGCTATTCGCAGGTCGCGCCGCTCGAGATGTTCAAGGAGGTCAACACCGGCACCAACCTGCCGGCGCAGATCGACCTGCACGCCACCGAGGGGGCGAAGTATGAGTTCCTGTTCGTGGCCAAGGGTGGCGGCTCAGCCAACAAGCTCTACTTTTTCCAGGAGAACCGGGCCCTGCTGAACCCGAAGAGCCTCGAGAAGTTTATCACCGAGAAGATGCAGCTGCTGGGCACCTCGGCCTGCCCGCCCTATCACCTGGTGTTTGTCATCGGCGGGACGAGCGCCGAGGCGTGCATGAAGACCCTGAAGCTCGCCACGACCAAGTATCTCGACGGCCTGCCGGTGACCGGCAACGAGCACGGGCGGGCCTTCCGCGATCCCGCGATGGAGGCGAAGGTGCTGAAGCTCGCCCAGGAAGCGAAGGTCGGGGCACAGTTCGGCGGCAAGTATTTCGCCCTCGACGTGCGGGTCATCCGCCTGCCGCGCCATGGCGCCAGCTGCCCGGTGGCCATGGGTGTCTCCTGCAGCGCCGACCGCAACATCAAGGCAAAGATCACCTCGGACGGCATCTTCCTCGAAAAGATGGAGTCCAATCCCGGCCAGTTCATTCCGCCGGAAATGAGGGCGTTCAAGGACGAGAATTTTGTGCGCATCGACCTGAACCGACCGATGAAGGACATCCTTGCGGAGCTGTCGAAATACCCGGTGACCACGCGAGTGTCACTGACCGGCACGATGATTGTCGCGCGCGACAGCGCGCACGCCAAATTAAAGGAGCGCATCGACTCCGGCCAGGGCCTGCCCGATTACATCAAGAAACACCCAGTCTACTACGCGGGCCCGTCCAAGACGCCCACGGGCTATGCTTCGGGCTCCTTCGGCCCGACGACCGCGGGTCGCATGGACAGTTACGTGGACCTGTTCCAGTCACACGGCGGCTCGATGATCATGCTGGCCAAGGGCAATCGCAGCCGCGCAGTGACCGAGGCGTGCAAGCAGCACGGCGGTTTCTACCTCGGCAGCATCGGCGGGCCGGCGGCCATCCTCGCGCAGGACAACATCAAGAAGGTCGAGCTGCTCGAGTATCCCGAACTGGGCATGGAGGCAGTGTGGAAGATCGAAGTGCAGGACTTCCCCGCGTTCATCCTCGTGGATGACAAGGGCCACGACTTCTTCTACGATATCTGCGGCATCTGCGTGGCCGAGAAGTGAGCCGGCACGATCCACAAAAAAACCCGCCGAAAACGGCGGGCGGATGCTGGACTCTGCTGCGTTACAGCCGGAGAGTCAGGCCAAGCGAGACTTGATCACCTTTCAAGCCGATGCGGCTGAGACGGTCGGTGATTTCGTTGTCACCAAGGCGGCGGGCCAGGCGTTCACGCACGATATCGGGCGCCGTCGGCTCGGGGCTGAGCTGGCGGTCGTTATATTGGGCGAACAGGCGGGTGCGCTTGGCCGCATTGGTGGAAACGGAGGCCAGTTCGTTGACCACGGCGGCCGCGGTTTGCACGCGGGCCGGCGGGCTGAGGCGGCTGCCCCTGACCGCGTTGACCAACTCGGGTTCGGATTGCTCAAGGTCCTTGAGATTGGCGGCAATGGAGCGGGCGGAGGGCGTCTCCACTTCGCGCGGGGGCAGCAGCCCAACGGTGTCGGTGGCCGACAGTGATTCCGCGGCAGTGGCGGATACCGCAGTGCGATCATCAACGGAGGGGATTGTGGTCTCGCTGCGATTCACCAAAGGCGAGCTGACCGGCGCGGAAACAAGGGTGGCGGCGGGTGCAGCCGTTTCGCGACTGGCCGAACCCGCGGCGGGAACACCAGCCTGCGCGACCTGGACCGGCGTATAAAATCTCACCGAAACCAAGGTGAAGGCGAGAATGGCAGTGGCGCCAACGGGAATGTAGGCTCGCCGCGTGAGAAACTGCGGCAGCACCTGCCACCACGGACGCTTGTTGAGGAGCGCGGTAAGTTGTTTCTGGCGCAACTCCCGCTCGAAACTGGTCCAAAACTCCGCGGCGGGGCGCTCACCGCGCTTGAGGCGCAGGAGATCCTCGACCGTGACCTTGGAACGTTGCTGGGACTTGGGCATGAATCAGGACTGAAGGTATTTACCAAGCTCACCCTGCAGGAACTGCTTGGCGTAGTGGAGCCGGGAGCGAACGGTGCCTTCTGAGCAGGCCATGACTTCGGCTATTTCGGAGTGGCTGAGGCCGTCTATCTCAAAAAGGGTAATCACTGTTCGGTGTGGGATAGACAATTTTTGGAGCGCTTCGTTCAATTTTTCCTGAAGCTCATGGAGGTAGGTGTCGCGGTCGGCACCCCTTTTATCCGTCAATTGCTCAAGGATTTGTGCATTGGTCCCGTCCTCGTGGAGCTTTTCCAGGCTGAAAAAGCTGCGCAAGCGGTTCTTCCGGAGGTGGCTGAGCGTTGTGTTGACGGCGATCTTGTAAAGCCAGGTGAAGAATGAGCAATGGCCTTGGAAGCGATTGATGGACTGAAAGGCCTTGATAAAGGCGTCCTGAGTGAGATCGGAGGCGTCCTCGCGATTGGCGGTCAGGTTGTAAACGACGCCAAAGACGCGCTCGCGGTATTTCAGGATGAGCCGGTCGAAAGCGGCGACATCCCCCGCCTGCACCTGTTTCACGATGGAAAAGTCCGTATCCGCCTCCTGCTGGCGCTCGGGAGAGGTAATGATGGCCTTGGTGAATACCTTGGACAGATTCATCGCGCGGAGAGACAGGTTAGAGCAGAGCTGGAGCCAAGCAAACGCAAATTATCAGGAAACTGGCACGGTGTGTTGCAACGCCGACACCTGAACGTGAAGCATGGCGCAGAGCTGGAGCATCAGTGGCACCGGGGCGAGCCGGCTATGGGGCGCAAGTGCCTGGGTGGCAACTGCCAGTTCATCGTCTATGGCCCGAACCACTCCGCTCGCGATGCCCAGCTCCTGCATCCTTTGTTTGCTTGCCGCCAAGCCGATGGGCTGGCCACCCCGCAGGGCCGCAATGATCGCGGCCCGTTCTTCAGCTTCCACCCGGTCAAGGAGCAGCATCAGCGGCAGTGTGAGTTTGCCCGTAGCCAGGTCGGTGCCGAGGGTTTTGCCGATGCGCTGCTCCTCTCCGACAAAATCCACGAAGTCGTCATAAATCTGATAGGCGATGCCGAGGTGATGGCCGAAGCGGTCGGCGGCACTGGCAAACCCGGCGTCATGCCCGGACAGTCGGGCCCCCAGAAAACACGCGACGCGGAATAGCTCCGCGGTCTTCAGGTCGATCATCCGCCGGTATTCGGCGAGCGAGATGTTGATATCGCGCCGGCGCAGCGTCTGCATGATTTCGCCCGAGCAAACCTTGCGCGTGGACTCCGACACCAGCCGGCAGACCTCGGTGGTGGGAAACTGGGAGGCGACATGCAGGGCCTGCGAAAAGAGCGCATCCCCCAGCAGCACGGCGGCATCAGGCCCGAACTCGCGCGCGGCGGTGCGGCGGTTGCGCCGGATTTCCGCCCGGTCCATGATGTCGTCATGCACTAGGGTGGCGAGATGCACCATCTCCACCACCCCGGCGGCGCGCACCAGATCGTCCGACACCACGCCCTCGCCCTGCCAGCCGCTGACAAAAACCAGGGTCGGACGCAGCCGTTTGCCGGTGGTGTCGAGGCAGTAGGCCGCCATGGCGCGGATCTCCGGCTCGAAATGCTCCACTTCCCGGCGCATGAAGAGGTCGAGCGCCGCCATCTGCGGACCGACGCGCTGAAACAGCTCGTGGAAATCTCGGGGCGGCTGGGACAGTGTGCCGGGCGTCACAACGATGGCCATCAGGGGAAAGCTAGGCGGGTTGACCCAAATGGCTAACAAATACTGCACCCCGGCCTTGCCCTTGCCAGGTGCGGCAACCTTTGGTTAAACGCATGGGACAGGACAACCCGTTGCTGCTCTCCGGTATGATCATCGCCATCGGCTGGGCCGCCAAATGCTGGCGGAATGATTATCGCGCGGCGCACGCGGCAAATAACCCGGGCGTCTTCGTCATCAAGTATGCCCGGGGATTCGTGGACAGCTGGTGGTGAGCGCGTGTTCTGCCTTGGGCAAAAAAAGACCGGCGGGCAATCCGCCGGTCTGAAAACTGATGGGCGCCTCCTGCGCTTACTTCTTCTCCGGCGTCTGGGGCGCCGCATACATGTCGGTGCCCTTGGCCGCGCGATAGCCCGGCAGGTCATCGTGGCTCAGTCCGGTCGCCTGAATCGCGCGGGGGTCAAAGACCACCTCCGGCGACGCGCCGTCCGCCGTGACCGTCTTGGCCGTGATGAAGATGAGCAGGTTGGTGCTCACGTCGTTGACATTCTTGGAGGAGAACAGACGGCCCAGGATAGGGATGCTGCCGAGCACCGGCACCTTGGTGCCGCCGTGATCCTGCGAAACGGTGATGAGGCCGCCGATGCCGGCGGTGTAGCCGCTCTGCAGTGAAATATTGGTCTTCACCTTGCGGGTGGCGATGACGGGGATCGAGGCGCCGCCGGCGCCACCAAAGGAGGTGGAACCATTCTGCTGGCTGACCTCGGGCTCGAGGGCGAGCTTGATGAGACCGCGTGAGTTCACCTGCGGGGTGACCTTCAGGATGATGCCGATGGGCTTGTAGGTGAACCCGGAGACCTCAAAGCTGCCGCGTTCCGAGTTGTAGGTGTAGCTGGGGATGGGGAATTCCTGGCCGATATTCAGGATCGCCTCGCTGTTGTTCAGCGTGACGACGGTGGGATTGGAAATGATCTTCGTGTTATTCTGCGTCTTGAGCGCGGAGATGATGACATTGAAGTCCGAGGAGGAGAAGACCGCCGAGGCCACCCGCGAAGTGCCGCCGGTATTGATCAGCGAAGTGAGGGAGTTGACCGCGCTGCTGAACGAAGTGCCGCTATT
>JAYUGX010000058.1:0-1839 GCA_043738215.1 Lacunisphaera sp. | reverse complement strand
GGCGCGACCATCAAGGGCTTCACCTCCGGGCAGAAGGTTTTCAAGCGCTACACGCTGCAGAAAATCCTCGGCCGCGGCGGCATGGGCGTGGTCTGGCTCGCGCACGACGGTGAACTCGACCGCGATGTTGCGTTGAAATTCCTGCCCGAGATCGTGGCCCTCGACCCCGAGGCGCTGGCGGATCTCAAGCGCGAGACCCGGCGCAATCTTGACCTGACGCACGCCAACATTGTGCGGATCTACGACTTTGTCGCCGACAGCCGGACCGCCGCCATCTCGATGGAATACATCAACGGGGCCACGCTCTCGGCATTGAAGCTGGAGAAACCCTCCCGCGTGTTCAGCCCGGACGAAATCCGGGCGTGGCTCGGGCAGCTCTGCGAGGCGCTGGCCTTCGCGCATGGCAAGGCGAAGGTCGTGCACCGCGACCTCAAGCCCGCCAATCTCATGCTCACGAAGGACGGTGACCTCAAGATCACCGACTTCGGCATTGCGCGGGGCATTTCCGACAGCGTGTCGCGGGTGAGCGCGCAGGCCGGGGGCAGCTCTGGCACGCCGCTCTACATGTCGCCCCAGCAGATGATGGGTGAAAAACCGGCCATCTCGGACGACATCTACGCGCTGGGCGCGACGCTCTACGAGCTGCTGACGGGCAAGCCGCCGTTTTATTCCGGCAACGTGGTGCTGCAGGTGCGGGAGAAACACCCGGCGTCAATGGCAGAGCGGCGGAAGGAACATGACATCGAATGCGGCCCGATCCCCCCGGAGTGGGAGACGGTCATTGCCGCGTGCCTGGCGAAGAATCCGGCCGACCGCCCTTCGGGCACCATGGAGTTGTGGCGGAAGCTGGGCGCGGCGCAGTCCACGCCGCCACCGGAGCCCGGGCGCGTGCCGGAGGTTTCGATGCCTGCAGGCCGGCCGGAGATTTCAGGAACTGCCGCGGGCGCAGCGCCACCCGGGTTGCGCCGCAGAGTGCAGGCACTGGCCGGCTCGGCGGCGCTGCTCGCCGTGCTCGGCACCGGCTTGTTGTTCTGCTGGCGGTTCGCTAGCAACAATCAGAGTCAATTGTGGGGTGAACACTGGCGCTGGGGGGAATACTCGGTGTTGACGGGATGGATCGCGGCCTCGCTTGCCCTGGTGCGGTGGATGTCCGGCCGTGATTTTTCCTGGCGACCATGGCTCGGGATCGGTGCGGCCATGGTGGCGGTGGATGTCGGATTCAGCGAAATCTGCGACAGCCTGATGAGTCAGGGGCATGAATTGAGTGACGCCAATTTTGTCCCGCCGTTCATGGGTCTGGTGCTCGCCGGGGTGGCGCTGGTTTGCTTTCGAAGAACCCGGCCGGTCACTTTGCCGCGGATGGCCCTGGAGCTTTGGGTGGGATTCGCCAGCGGGGTCGTGGCGGCTTTTTGCGCGAGCTTGCCTGCACTGCCGGAGCCGGCCGCCAGCAACAGTATCATCAAAGTGTCCTATCCGATATGGGTGGTCATGGGTTCGCTGGCCTGGTTGCATCTGCTGCGGCTCCTCGTGGACCGGCCAAAGCTTGATCAGACCGGGCCGGCGGGCAAACCCGCGCTGCGCGCCAATCTGCTGGCCGTGTTATTCCTGCTCTTGCTCGTGCTGGCTGCGTTCTACTCGATGACAGCCATGATGGATTTGAAGGGCCTGTTCTCTTGAGGGAGGAGATGACTTTCGGCGTGCTTTGGCACGGGCTTTGCCTTTAATCCGGCGCACCCGCATCCCCATGGACGATCTCGATCTCGGCGCGACCATCAAGGGCTTCACCTCCGGGCAGAAGGTTTTCAAGCGCTACACGCTGCAGAAAATCCTCGGCCGCGG
>JAYUGX010000057.1:0-4698 GCA_043738215.1 Lacunisphaera sp. | reverse complement strand
ATGTATATCTCGTCTCGGCTGACCGACAGCGAGTATGCAGCCGAGGAGACGATTGGGGAAGTAAAGGAGACTCGTGGCGTTCATCTTGACGACAACCTGCACCTAGCCGTGTCCATGCGATCGTTTCGGGCTGAGCATGTCTCTGCTTTCGTGAAAGCGTTACTGGACTGTGAGCGAGATCAGGCCCGGCAGACGCTTGCCAAACTGAAAAGGTATCCGATCGCCGTGACGCGAGACTTGGATGCCGCGAAGAAATGGGTTCGGGGTCATGCTCGCGGAAGCGAACGCTACGGGTTGGTTGCGTCGTCAAAGGCCCAGCGCCTCAAGCCGCACGCTATTGATATTCGGGTGAAGACAGACCCCGTGCATTGGTTCTTGGATGGGAAGGATGATACCCGTTCCAGTTTCTACCTTGAGGATGCAGCGACCGAGTTTCAGGTGCAGGGATTGGAGGTAGATTGGGCTGTCGTTACTTGGGATGGAGACTTCCGCTTCAAGGGGTCTGATTGGGGCTTCCACGATTTCCGCGGCGCCAAGTGGCAGAACGTGAAGAATCCTGAGAACCAAAACTACCTGAAGAATGCCTATCGCGTGCTGCTGACCCGCGCTCGGCAGGGAATGGTGATCTTCGTGCCGGAGGGCGACAAGACGGACCATACTCGTCCACCTAGTTACTATGATTCTACTTTCCAATACCTGGTCGATGTCGGTATACCTGTGCTCAACTGAGAAATGAATACCGAGCCGAATTACCGAGTGAAGTTCTCGACGCGGGGGAGGGTGACGATCCCGGCGGCGTTGCGGCGGAAGTATGGACTCAAGGGCGGGTCGAGGGTGGCGTTTGAGGTTACCCCGTCAGGCGCTTTCCTACTGATGCCGGTTGTCGCCAAGGGGCGGTGATTTCCGCAGGGTGACCGGCTGACTTGGGTTTACTGGACGGATTGAAGCATTAACCCCCGGCCTCTTTTGGTGGCCTTTAAACAAAGAGGCATTCTGGCTCTTTTAACCGGTCTTGAATAAACTTGCCTGCTCAGGCGCAGGCGGTGGAGCATTATCTTGATACGGATTCACGTTTTAGTGAATGTTCCTGTTTTCCGGCTTATGCGTTTTTAAAAGCATCTCCGGTTTCCCCAGCCCCGGCTCGTCAGTTGGTTTCTATTCGGCAACCATGAATACACCCGCACCAACATCCATCCGCGGTGCGCGCCGCGTAGTCGGCCCCGCCTTTGCTCTATTCACTTTAAGCACCATCACGGCCTTGGGAGCTGCCGGCCAATCCGGAACAGCCCCTGAACCGGGTGACGTGCGCGTGGTCGGGGCGGTGGATTTTCCCGTGACGTGCGCGCCGGCCGCACGGCCGGAGTTCGTGCGCGGGGTGGCGCTGTTGCATTCGTTTTTCTACGAAGAGGCGCGCCGCATCTTCACCGCGGTAGCCGAGCAGGACCCCGCCTGCGCCATGGCCCAGTGGGGCATCGCCATGAGCTGGTGGCATCCCATCTGGACGCCGCCGACTCCCGAGGAAATGCGCGCGGGCAAGGCGGCCGCGGACAAGGCCATGGCCCTGACCGCCGGCACCGACCGCGAACGCCGGTTCATCACGGCGCTGAACACCTATTACAACACGACCGAGAGCCTTGACGTCGGTCCGGTCGGCCAGTCCTGCCATGGGCCGGTGGGCGCGCGCGACCGGGTGGTGGCCTATGAGAAAGCGATGCGCGAACTCTACGCCAAATATCCCGACGACTTCGAAACCCAGACTTTTTACGCCCTGGCCGTTCTCTCGGTCGGTTACGCCACGCCGACTGATACCACTCTGGCCAATCAGCTGAAAGCGGCCGCGATCCTCGAAAAACTCTGGAAGCAGAACCCGCGTCATCCGGGCGTCACGCACTATTTGATTCATTGCTACGACTACCCGGCGCTGGCCGAACGTGGACTGCCCGCCGCCCAGGCCTATGGTTCCCTCGCGCCGTGGGTGCCACATGCCTTGCACATGCCGTCACACATCTACACGCGGCTGGGCATGTGGGATGAGGCCGTCGCCGCCAACCGGAACTCCAGTGTCGCCGCGCGCGCTTACGCGGCCAAGCGACAGCGCGCCGCGACCGAGGCGGAGGAGCTGCACGGGCTCGATTACATGGTCTACTCCTACCTGCAGGAAGCGCAGGATGCCGACGCGAAGGACGTGCGGGACTTCGTTGCCACCGTGCGAAAGACCAACCCCGAGCTGGAATTTTCCGCGGCATATGCGCTGGCCGCCATTCCCTCGCGCTACGCCCTCGAGCGCAACGCGTGGGTGGAGGCGGCGACGCTGCCCGTGCCCGCGTTGCCGCATTGGGCCAAGTTTCCATTCATGGAGGCCCTGATCGAATACGCCCACGCCATCGGCCGGGCCCGCAGCGGCGACCTTGCCGGCGCCCGCCAGGCCATGGACCGAATGCGCCAGTTGGCCGATGCGACGACTGAGGCCAAGTTCGATTATTACCGCATGCATCTCGAGCTGCAGCTGATGGCGGCCAACGCCTGGGTGACGTTTGGCGAGGGCAAGAAGGACGTAGCGATCGATCTGCTGCGCCGCGTGGCCAAGGCAGAGGACGATCTCGGCAAGAGTCCCGTTTCGCCGGGGGCGCTCGTGCCGGTCCGCGAGCAACTGGGTGATATGCTGCTGGAGACCGGCCGGCCGCAGGACGCGCTCGCGGCGTTTGAAGCCGCGCTCAAAATCTACCCCGGTCGGTATCGGGGCCTGTATGGTGCCGCGCTGGCGGCCGAACGGGCCGGGGACCAGAAAACGGCGCGCCATTATTATGCGAAGCTCGCCGCGCAAACGGCGAAGGGGGACGGCGGGCGAAGCGAGGTTGGGCACATCCGGGAATATCTTGCGACGGACATTCCTGCCACCAAACCAACCAGCGTGGCCGACACCCGGCACTAACCGCTCTGTCTAGGAGCTTAAAGCCAGGTCCGTTCGTTTCACGTCCTTTATGGTCCACTTGCTTACCGTCAGTCCCTTGGCTGAGCGGGAGGAAATTGGAACGGGAGTGAGATCAAAGTCGAACTCCCGCTTTCTCGCACCGGAGCGACCATCGAGGGATATATGCACCATCTTCGGGATTTCCTTTTCTTTGGCTGAAACCTCAAGCCAGAGGACCCTGGAGCCTTCGGACTTCACGAGGGGGTAGAGCTTGTCGCGGGAGAGGCCGCCGATCTGGAATTTCTTGGCGAAGGCCTTCCCCGTGGCCTTGTCCTGGTAGATCATGGTGTAGAAGTTCGTGTCGCCGTCCTTGGGGAACACGGCGCAGTGGATGATCTCGCGGCCCATGAAGACCTTGTCGGCGACCTTCGACACCTTGAGCGAGCCGTCGGCCATGAGGCAGAGCGCGCTGTCGAGGATGGTGCACTCCATGACGAACTCGTGCTGACGCCAGTTGAGGCCGATGAAGCCATCCTCGCGGTTGACGTAGAGGCGCTGGTTGGCCGAGACGACCTCCGAGGCGTCGATCTGCTCGATCTCGTCGTAGCTGGTGCGGCGCTTGAGGCCCTTGCCGTATTTCTCGGCGAGCATCTCGAACCAGGCGACGGCATACTCCGTGAGCTTCTTCAGGCTGGCCTTCGTCTCCTTCATGCCTTCCTCGATCTTCTTCATGGCCTCGTCGGCCTGGAAGCGGTTGTAGGCGGAGATGCGCTTGATGCGGATCTCGGTGAGGCGGGTGATGTCGTCGTCGGTCACGTCGCGGCGGAGCTGCTTGAGGAAGGGCTTCAGGCCGGCGCGGATTTCCGCCATGACGCTTTCCCAAGTCTTCGATTTCTCGATGTTTCGATAAATGCGCTCCTCGATGAAGATGCGCTCGAGGGAGTCCCAGTGCCATTGCTGCTCGAGCTCGGCGAGCCGGATCTCGAGTTCCTGCTTGAGGAGCTCCCGGGTTTTTTCCGCGCTGCGCTTGAGTATTTCCCGGACGCCGAGGAACTGGGGCTTGTCGTTCTCGATGACGCACGCGGCGGGGTTGAGCTGGGCCTGGCAGCCGGTGAAGACGTAGAGCTGCTGGATGATCTGCTCGGGGTCGCTGCCCTGCGGGAGGTGGACGAGGATCTCGACCGTGTCGGCGGTGTTGTCGTCCACGTGCCGGATCTTGAGCTTGCCCTTGGCGTTGGCGGCGAGGATGGACTCGATGAGCGACTCGGTGGTGGCGCCGAAGGGCAGTTCCGTGATGGCGAGGAGGGACTTGTTGCGCACCTCGATCTTCGCGCGGACCTTCACCTTGCCGCCGCGCTCGCCGTCGTTGTATTCCGAGAAGTCGGCGGTGCCGCCGGTGGGGAAGTCGGGGAAGATGCGGAAGGTTTTTCCCTGGAGGTGGTTGATGGCCGCGCGGCAGAGGTCGTTGAAGTTGTGCGGCAGGATCTTGGTCATCAGGCCGACGGCGATGCCCTCGGCGCCCTCGAGAAGGACGACGGGGAACCTGGCGGGGAGGGTGACGGGCTCCTTGGCGCGGCCGTCGTAGCTGAGCTGCCAGGTGGTGGTCTTCGGGTTGAAGAGCACGTCCTTGGCGAAATTGGTCAGGCGGGCCTCGATGTAGCGGGGGGCGGCGGCCTCGTCGCCGGTGAGCATGTTGCCGTAGTTGCCCTGCGGCTCGATGAGCCAGGCGCGCTGGCCGATGGCGACGAGCGCGGCGCCGATGGAGGCGTCGCCGTGCGGGTGGAAGC
>JAYUGX010000056.1:0-4751 GCA_043738215.1 Lacunisphaera sp. | reverse complement strand
GGCGTTGAATTTTTGATTTTTGCTTCTCGATTTTGGATTGGCCAACCGCAGCCGGCTGAACTCCCGGTGGCTGACCGGGTTCAATTTGGGCCTGGTTCGGCGCGGCGGGTTTCAATCGAAAATCAAGAATCTAAAATCAAAAAATACCCATCACTCGTCGCCGCCGTCGTCGGAGGACATCTTGCCGCCTTCCTCCTCGGTGCCGTCGCCGAACAGTCCGCCGCGCTCGATGGAGCGATGCGAGTGGCGCTCGACCTGCTTCTTGGCCTCGGCCGAGTAGCGGGTGAAGGGCACCGCGAGCAGGCGCTCCTTGGCGATGGGCTTCTGGGTGGACTCGCAAATGCCGTAGGTGCCGGCATGGACGCGCTTGATGGCGGCCTCGATCTCGGACAGGGCCTCCTGCTCGCTCGAGACCAGGCTGAGGGCGAAGTCGCGGTCGAAAGTGTCGGTACCGGCGTCCGCCATGTGCTGGCCGTAGCCGGAGAGGTCGCCCGAGTCATCCTTGGCCGACTTGAGCAGGGTCTCCTCCGTGTGCTCGCCGAGTTGGGTGAGCACGTGATGGCGCAGATCCAGCAGCAGGCGGTAGTAGCGGCGGAACTTGTCGGGCACATCGGCCTCATTCACCATGACCTCGGGCATCTTGCCCTTCTTGGGGTTGAACCCAAGGATGTCGGCCAGCGAGGCGGGCTTGACGTGGTGCGGCTTGTGGGGTTTTTCCAGCCGGGCCGAAAGATCGTGATTCTTGATGATGGCGCCCGTCCTGGAGTTTTTGCCGGTTTTGCTGGCGCTCTCGAGCTGCTTTTCGTGTTTTTTCGCAATCTCCCTGACTTCATCGAGGCTGAAGGCGATGGCCTTGGCGGGCGTGGCCTTGCGCTCGAGCAAGAGGCGCTTCAAGTCCGCGGCCGTCATGGCCGCCTTCTTGGCCGGGACTGGCTTGACGGTCGCCTTGGCGGCAGGCGCGACGGACTTGGGTGCCGCCTTGGAGGCCGGCTTGTGCGCAACAGATTTGGCCGGGGCCTTCACGGGCTTCCTAGCCGGTGATTTGGCGGCTGATTTTTTCTTCTTTGCGGGAGTCTTTTTCTTCGTGGCCATAAAGTGAGGTTTTAAGAGTTAAGGGCTTCGATGCACCGAGGGCAAACTTCTCCTTGCGGAGTTACTGACAATTTCGGCACCCAGCGCCAGCACCGCGGGCAGCGGACCAAGCCGGCTTCGCGGGCCGGACGGGCGGAGATGTCCACGACTACACCGGGTTTTGCCTCAAGAGTGACATGGGAGACGATAAAGAGTTCGGGGAGAAATCCCCGGTGTTTTTCCAGCACACTGAAGTTGGCGTCGCCGGCTGAACCGGTGAGAGTGAGGTCCGCGTCCAGCGACTTGCCGATGGTGCCGGCCTGCCGCAAAGGCTCGAGTTTCTCGTTCACGACGGCGCGCAGCTTGAGCAAGGCCGCCATCTCGGCCTCCACTCCGGCATTTCGCCAATCGGCCGGAGCGACGGGCCAGTCCTGCAGGTGGACGGAATCGTCGCAGTATTCCCGACCTGTGGTGGCGTAGCTCCAGGCTTCGTCAGTCGTGAAGGTGATGAAAGGTGAGAGGATTTTGACCAGGCTGGTGAAAATGTGGTGGATGGCGGTCTGCGACGAGCGGCGGAGTGGATTGGCCGCGCCGAGTGTGTAGAGCCGGTCCTTCAGGATGTCGTGATAAACGGCCGAAAGCGTGACCGTGCAGAACTGGCTGCAGAGCTGGTGGACGCGGTGAAATTCACAGGCGTCGTAGGCCTTGGTGCATTCGTCGATAAGCACTGCGGTCTGGTGCAGCGCCCACCGGTCGAGCACGTCCAGCTTCGCGACCGGCACGGCGTGCCTGGCCGCGTCGAAGTCGAACAGGTTGGAAAGCTGGAAGCGGAGCGTGTTGCGGATCTGCCGGTAGGCCTCGTTGACGTGCGACAGGATCTCCTTGGAGATCGGGATGTCATCGCGGAAATCCTGCGAGGCGATCCAGAGCCGGATGACGTCGGCGCCGTATTCGGCGATGTAGGCGTCGCTGGTCTGGGGTTTTTCGTAGGTGTTGCTCTTGGAAATCTTGTTGCGCTCCTGGTCGACGATGAAGCCATGGGTGAGCACCGCCTTGTAGGGGGCGGCGCCGTAGGCGATGACGCTGGTCCAGAGCGAGGACTGGAACCAGCCGCG
The DNA here is from genome assembly GCA_043738215.1 of Lacunisphaera sp. GTDB lineage: Bacteria > Verrucomicrobiota > Verrucomicrobiia > Opitutales > Opitutaceae > Lacunisphaera. The sequence goes on along the minus strand of JAYUGX010000056.1, from coordinate 2,565 downwards.
GTGCTGGTCGCTGCCCTCGAGATAAAGGTCGGCGGGCCATTGCGTGCCGCCCTGGCCGCGCTTGAGCACTGCGGCGTGAGAGGAGCCGGAGTCGAGCCACACATCGAGCGTATCGCGGCCGCAGGTGAGCGTGGCGGGCGCGGGCCAGCCGGAAGGCAGCTTCACGCCGTCGAGAATCTGGGCGGGCGTGCTGTCATACCAGAGATTGGTGCCGAGCTTCTCAATCTTGTCCGCAATCGCCCGGGCAACTCCGGCATCGAGCCAAGCCTTCCTGTCGGTGTCGAAGAAGGCCGGGATGGGCACGCCCCACGAGCGCTGGCGGCTGATGCACCAGTCGGGACGTGACTCCACGGCGCTGCGGATGCGGGCCTCACCCCACGCGGGAATCCAGCCCTCCGACCGGGAGATTTTATCGATCTCGGCGAGCGCCTTGGCGCGGTGGCCGGCCTTGTCGAGTGACACGAACCACTGGTCCACCGCGCGGAAAACGATGGGGGTCTTCGAACGCCAGCAATGCGGATAGCTGTGCGGGTGCTTTTGCTTGGCGAGCAGGGCGCCGGCAGCGTCGAGTTTCTTCAGGACGCCGATGTTGGCGGGCGAGGTTTTCTTGGCAGCGAGGTCCTCGACTGTTTCGAGGGTCGTCAGGCCGACGAGCTCGGCGGGAATCCGGCCGTCATTCAGGTATTTCCCGTCGTCACCGATGGGGCAGTAGATTTCCAGGCCGTATTTCAGGCCGGTGAGATAATCGTCATAGCCATGGCCCGGCGCGGTGTGCACGGCGCCCGTGCCGCTTTCGGTCGTGACATAGTCCGCCAGCACGACGGGCGAGGCACGGTCGATGAACGGGTGGCGGGCTTGCAGCTTCTCCAGCTTCGAGCCCTTGAACTTCAGTCCGACGGATGGCTGCGTCACAATCTTGGCCGCGGTAACGACAGCGCCGAGTAGCGCTTGCGCGACAATGATCCGTTCCGCGCCGAGATCGGCAACCACGTAGTCCACCTCCGGGTGCAGGGCGATGGCGAGATTGGCGGGGATCGTCCACGGAGTGGTCGTCCAGATGACAATGTAGAGCGGCTTGTCGGTCGGCAGGCCGAATTCCTTCGCCTCGTTTGCGGGCACGGGAAACTTCACCCAAATGGCGATGGCGGTGTGATCCCGGTATTCAATCTCCGCCTCGGCGAGCGCGGTCTCGAAGGGGATGGACCAGTAAACGGGCTTCTTGCTGCGGTAGACGAGGCCCTGCTCGACGAACGCGGCGAACGTGCGCACGATGTCCGCCTCGAACGCCGGCGCCTTGGTCTTGTATTCGTGCTGCCAGTCGGCGAGTACGCCGATGCGCTTGAACTGCGCGGTCTGTTTCGCGATCCAGCCCTCGGAAAACTCGTCGCACTTGGCGCGCAGCTTGGCGGTCGTGAGCGTGAGCTTCTTTTCCTGGATTTCGCGCGAGACCTTTTGCTCGATGGGCAGGCCGTGGCAGTCCCAGCCGGGCACGTAGGGCGTGCGGTAGCCGCGCAGCGACTTGTAGCGGTTGACGATGTCCTTGAGCGTCTTGTTCAACGCGGTGCCGATGTGAACGTCGCCGTTGGTGAAGGGCGGGCCGTCGTGGAGGACAAAGACGGGCCGGCCCGTGCGGGCCTGCTGGATGCGGTTGTGCAGATCGAGCTTTTCCCAGTGCGCCACCCGGCCCGGCTCGCGTTGCACCAGGTTTGCCCGCATGGGAAAATCGGTCTTCGGAAGCAGGAGGGTGTCTTTGAGTTCTTGCGCCATCGGAAATAAGGGGCGGGAGGCTACCCAACCAAGGAGGGTAGTCAAGGGGCTAGCCGGGATTAAATTTTGGATTTTGGATTGCCGATGTCGCTTCGCTCGGAACCCGGTTTTTTGATTGGAAATACCCGTAACGGCGCCCGGTGAGCACCGTCCGGGGAAGCTCGGCGGTCACAGACCGCCGCTACAGTTTCGATACGAATTCGACCGTTTTGCGGGCGAGTTCCGTGCCGCTTTTCACGCAATCCGGGAGCGAAATTCCATCGCGGACGTTGCCGCCGATGAAGAGGCCGGGGTGCTTGGCCTCGCAGCGGATGAGCGGGTCGAGGAAGCGCTCGTGGCCGAGGTTGTATTGCGGAATGGCCCGGGGCCAGAACGTGTGGTGCATGAACACCGGGTCGCCGCTGACACCGAGCAGCTCGCGCAAATCCGGCAGCACGCGAGCCAGCAGCGCCGCCGCGGGCAGGCGGGCCGTCTCCGGCTGGCGCATGCCGCCGGCGAACACCGTCAGGGCCACGTGGCCCGCCGGGGCGCGGCCGGCAAACAGCGACGACGAGAACAGGACGCCGAGCAGGCTGCGCTGCTCGGCGGCCGGCACGAGCGCGCCAAAGCCGTCGAGCGGATGCGCCACCTGTTCGCGCTTGAAGCCGAGAAAGAGCGAGCTGACCGGCGGGTGGGGCTGGTGGTCGAGCGAGGCGAGGGTGCGTTCGCCCAGGGTGCTGAAGACCAGCTGCGCAAGCCCGCTCGCCGGCAGGGCGAGCACGACCGCGTCGAAATCCGCTGTCTGCACCGCGCCGCCTT
>JAYUGX010000055.1:0-31906 GCA_043738215.1 Lacunisphaera sp. | reverse complement strand
GTCTTCGGGCTGGAGCGGCGGACCTGCCAGAAAAGACGGCGCAGATGGCTGGTGGAAACGTGGACCGCGTCGGCCACTTCCTTGACCGAGGGGCTGCGGGCAAGGTGCTGCGCATACCAGGCCAGTGAATTTTCCACCTTGAAATTGGCCAGGTCGGGCAGGGCGGGCGGTTGGGCTGAGTCATTGCCGGCCAGCGCCAGAAGGGCGAGATCCATGAGCCGGCCCTCAAAGTGCAGGGTGCTGAGTTCATGGGGATGCTGGTAGTGTGGCTCGACCTCGGCGGCAATCGCCTCGAGGCGGGCGATGTCGGCCTCGCCCAGCTGGCGTTCGAGCCAGCCGCCTTTCTTCCGCACGATCTCGTCGAGGAGGTAGGGCACGCTGCCGAAGTGCAGCGTGATGCGGTGATATTTGTTCCGGCGGTCGTCCACCCAGGCATGGCTGCACTCGGGGGCGAAGACCCAGAGCGTCTTTTCCTGCAGCACAGGCTTCTGGCCGTCGCGGAAGGCAGGGGCGCAATGGCCCTTGATCACGGCATAGAATTCCCAGTTCGTGCGCGTGTTGCAGCGCATCGGCTCTTTCCAGCGAATGGCTCCGTTGGCGAAATAGCGCAACATGGGGTGGGCGGGGTGTGATTACACTAACCGCCGCCGGTTCCGGGCCAACCGCCGCCCAGTCTGCCAGTAAGAATGAAAATCACTTTCATCCGGCGCGGGCACAAAAAAGCCGGCCCGCGGCAAGCGGGCCGGCTGAGAGGAGCCTCGTTCGCCTTTAGAAGTTATAGGTGAACGTGGCCCGCCACTCGCGCGGGTTGCCGACCGCAATCGCGGTGCGGCTGCCGCCGACCTGGATGTAATCCTTGTTGAGCAGGTTGTTGGCCTGGAGCCGGACGACCCATTCCTTGGCGTGGTAGGAGAAGCCCAGGTTGACCAGGGTCCGGCCGTCGTATTTGTAACTCGCCTGCTGCGGCACGAAGCCGGCGGCGACGCCAGGGTAGGTCGTCGTGACGCCCGTCAGCGGCTTGGTCGTGGTGAGCGCGGTCACGCTTTCACCGACCATGTCGGTCTTGGAGTCGATGCCGATGTTGAAGCCAAAGCCGCTGAGCGCTCCCTCGGTAAAGCGGTAGTCGGCAAAGGCCGCCCAGATGCGATCGGGCACCGCGCGGATGCGAACCCCGGTGGGCTGGCGGTATTCAAACGTCGAGTAGTTGCCGATGAAGGTGAGATTCTTGTTCACCGTGTAATTGCCCTCGAATTCCCAGCCCTTCGAGACAACGTTGAGATAGGTGCTGGTTGACAGCAAGTTTGCCGCCGCCTGATTGCCCTGTGACACGAGGGTGTAGTATTCGCTGTTGGGGACGGCGTAGTTGGTCTGGTAGATATTGAAGTGGGCCACCGAGAAAGTCAGCGTGTCCTTCAGGAGGGAAGTCTTGATGCCGTATTCCTTCTGGTTGCCGTCGGTCGGCTGAAACGGCGGGGAGAGGCCGGGGTTGCCCGCCTGCAGCGAGCCGGGCATCGAGGCACCGGAGGCATTATAGCCATAGAAGAGGGAGACTCCCTTGATGGGTCGCACCACAAGGCCATAGCTCTTCGCCGTGCTGGAAATGCTGAGGTTGGCCCGGCCGATCGGCTGGACCCCGGAGGTGTCCGTGCGGGACAGATCGCCGTAGTAGCGCGACACACCGCCGGAAAGCAGCAGGCGGTCCTGAAAGAAACCGGCCGTTTCATAGAGATAGACCTGCAGCTCGCTCAGTTTGGCGGTCTTGTTCTGGCCGCTGTTCGGCGCCGCCGGCGCCGTGAAGACGTAGGGCGTGTAAGTGATTGCCGCGATGCCGGCGGGCGTGTTCAGCACGTCCGGTCCCTGGGACTGGCCGACGAAGCTTTTCCATCTCGTCTTTGAAAAATTGCCGGCGAGACCCGCGATGGTGGTGGACTTGAACATCTCCTCTTCAAACTTCATCGCGTAGTCGTTGCGGAGGTGCGCCTCATTGTAGTAGAGGTGATCGCTGCCGTTGACGCGGTGATAGGCCCAAGTGCTGGGGTCGGGGATCGGCGTGGCCGTCGAGGTGGCGACGGCTGTGGCGCCGGAGTTGTCCACCGTCCAGGTGATGCCCGGCTCGTATTTGCCTGTGAAGGGATTGCGGGTGGGGTTGAAGGCCGCGAAGCCGCCGGACCCATTGGGAAAGAAAATCGCGGCACTGGTGCCGCCCTGGTCCTCGCGGATGATATGATCGCCGGAAACCGCCAGGCGTGAGGTGACGTGGTCGTTGAGGGTCGAAAGCAGCTCCAGGGTCAGGCGGGCGGTATCGCGGACGCGGTTGTCCTGATCACTGCCGAAAGAGAAGTTCCGCGGCAGGCCCCGGGCGATGATGGCGTAGTTGTCGCTGCCCACGCTGGGGTCAATGGGCACCGAGATGCCGGGCGTCTCGTGATTGTGGACGAACTCGGCCTTGGCGACGAATTTGTGGTCGGGGGAAAGCTGCCAGCTCACGGAGGGGGCAAACTCCCAGCCATTGCGGAAAAAATTCTTGGTGTAGCCATTGTTTTTCCAGTAAGCCGCGATGAAACGGACCGCGAGGCCCTTCTCCTGCGAGACGATGCGGTTGATGTCGGTGCTGACGGCATTGCCGATGTATTGGGCGAGCTCGAGGGTGACGGATTGCTGATCCTTCATAATCGGCGACTTGGTGATGGGATTGAACTGGCCGCCGGGGGCGCCGCCGGGGACAAGGATGGCGTTCGGGCCCTTGATGACCTCAACGCGATCGATGTTATATGGGGCGATGGACATGCTGTAGCCGTCCTCGCCGGAGATCACCATGCCATCGATGAACTCATGGGAGACCTGGAAGCCGCGGATCGTGTAGCGGTCGCCGCCGACGGGCAGCGTGGACTCAACGACCGGCGTGACATATTTGGCGGCATCGAGCATGCGCTGACTCATGGTATCCTTGATGAAATCGCTCGTTACGACCGAGATCGTCTGGGGGATGTCCTGGATGTCCATCGCGACACGCGTGCCGGAGAGCGCCTGCTTGGACACGTAGGGGTTGGCTTGTTTCTCGGTGATGGTGAAAGTGGGCAGTGTGACCACATCTTTCTCGGTTTTCACGGCCGGAGCAGCCGGGGCGGTCTGGGCCGATGCGGCCTGTGCGCCCAAGGCGAGGCAGGCACACGCAAACAATGCATGGTAACGTTTCATAGCTTACAGGGGTGGGGGTTGAGGTAGGACGGCGGACCTCCGCCGTTACTGTCCTATGAATCCCCGGCGGTCCGGTCCGTAAAGTTTATGGACCGCTCAAAAAGTTGCACAAAACGCTCGCGCCCGGTTTCGCCCGTCCTGAAAGACGGGCGTTTAATGACGGAATATTTTGTGCCGGAAGTGCCCGCGTAATGCCGCACCTGCAACGCGAGCGTGCGGCGCGAGCCGCGGTCAGGCCGGCCACGGTGATCCAGGCTGGCCGAAGCGCGTGCCCGGTGGAAAGTGGAGCGCGAAATGCCGGCCGAGGACTTCGAGCAGATCCGCCGGCGTGGCCAGCTCCCGACGCTCAAGAATCACCGGGCCGCGACGGTGGGTGAACTCCCGGTCACGGATGGAACTGCGCGTGCCGTCAGTCCCGGCGCGGGCGACGATCAGGCGGCTTTTGAAATGGGAAGCCGGGTGGGCGCTGGTCCACCAGTTGGCCAGTTCACAATCGATGGAGTGCATGGGGTCCAGGGTAAACTCGCACACATCGGTCCACTCGGTGCCCGTCCAGAGTTGGTGGTACAGCCGGCCGTCCTCGCGAATGAGGCGGCGCGGCTCATGCGGCGTGGGTTGCTCGCAGTCGAACTCGAGCCGGATCGCGGACGTGAGCGAGGCGCCGCCAAGACCGACGTCGGCCAGCCAGTCGGATCCGTCAGCGACGACGCGCAGGAAGAGGTGCGTGCGGGCCGGCGTGACGTCGCGGGGGATTTTCCAGCGCACCCGGGCCCCGACCGGCGTGACGTGGTAGCCGAGCGCGCCGAGGACCAGCCGCAGGAGATTGTTTTGCTCAAAACAGTAGCCGCCGCGTTTCTCCCGGATCAGTTTTTGCTGGAGTGATTCGGGATCAAGCCGGATGGGGCGGCCGAGCAGCACGTCGAGATTCTCAAACGGAATCGCCGCGACATGACGGGCGGTGATGGCATGCAGCGTCTCCAGCGTCGGCGTCCGCGGACCCATGTAGCCGAGACGGGCGAAGTAGGCGTCGAGGTCGATGCTGGCTTCGGGCATGGCGCAACGCGGCCCTGGTCAGCGCGGGGCGGCAATCCAATCGTTGACCACTTGCTCGAGCACTGCGAGCGGCACGTTGCCGGTTTGCAGAACGAGATTGTGGAATTTCTTGATCTCAAATTTCGGGCCGAGCGCCGCCTTCGCCTTCGCGCGGAGTTCGAGGATTTTCAGCTGGCCGATCTTGTAGGCGCACGCCTGGCCCGCAAACACGACATAGCGTTCCACCTCGGATGCCGGGATGCCGTAGTCGATGGCCTGCTGGCGCGTCCAGTGCTGGGTGTGCAGGCCGGTGTCGGTTACCAGGCGCTTGGCGCGGAACAGCTCGGCGTTGAGCTGCCCGAGCCGGCCCTTGAGGTCGCCTTCATACCAGTTGTTTTCGGCGGCAAGCTGCTCGGCATAGAGCGCCCAGCCCTCGCCGTAGGCGGAGCCACCGCCGAAGACGCGATCGCGGCGGAAGCGCGGCAGGGATTCGTTTTCCTGCTGCAGGGCATTTTGAAAGTGATGCCCGGGAATCGCCTCGTGATAGACGAGCGTGCGCATGCCGAGGACGCTGAAGGTCGGGCCGGGCAGCGGCGCCCAGAAAATGCCGGGGCGCGAGCCGTCGCGCGCGGGGATGCTGTAATGGGCCGCGGCGGTCTTCTCCGTGAAGGGTGGTTCACGCTTTACGACGCACGGTGCTTTCGGGCGGAGGTCGAACACGGACTCGGAGCGCTGCAGGGCGTCGGCCAGGATTTCCTCGTAGCGCTTCAGCAGGCCGGGGCGCGGATCGGGCCCGGCGAGCGGCTGCGAGTCGAGGTTGAGCTTCTCATAGCGCTCCTTGATCCCGCCGTCGGTGTAGCCGAGCTGGCGGAGCAGGCCGTCCATCACCGCCTCGATGCGGGCGACTTCCTTGAGGCCCAGTGCGTGGACTTCGTCGGGGGTCATGTCCGTCGTGGTGTTGCGGCGGAGGGCGTTGGCGTAGGCCTTGTCGCCGCCGGGCAGGCGCCAGAGGCCGGCGTCACTTTTCGTGAGCGGCAGTTGCTCCTGCAACAGGGCCTGCGCGCGACGGAAGGCGGGGATGACCGACGCGGCGACGGTCTTCTCCGCGGTGGCGACAAAAGCGGCGCGCTCCGCGGCCGTGACATCCTTGAGGCTGGCGGCGCGCTCGTCGAGCGAGGCCACGAAGACGTTCTTTGCCGGCGCGTCGCCGAGGAAACGCTCGAACTGCCCGAGAGCGGACTTGGTGATGAAATCCGGCATCAGGAATCCGCGGGTGGCGGCGTCCCGGGCCAGGGCGATGCCCTCGTCCATCTGCCCGGCCACCAGTTCGAGCCGGGCGAGGTAGTTCTCGATGTCGCGCCGGTTGCGGATGGGGTGGGTCTGGCTGAGGAAGTTGACGAGATTCACCTGCAAACCGCCGAACTGGCTGAAGACGAAATTGAAGTCGGCGAACGGCTCGGCGTTCACCACCCCGCTGAGGGACCAATCGATGACGGCAGCCGAGGTGCGCTGCTGGGCGTCGAGCTTGCTGCGGTCGAACTTCGCAAGTTCGCCGAGGGCCTTTTTCGCGGCGGTGACCCGCGCCATCCGGTAGGACTTGGTGATCGGCGTGAGCTGGCGGTCGAGCGCGTCCTGCTCGGCGCCGCTGAAGTATTGGGTGGCGGTGGCCGTGGTGGGGTTGGCGCGGACAGTGTCGGTTGTCAGGGCGTCGGCCCAGGCATCAAAGGCGGGATCAGCGGCGAAAAGCGACGGCGCGGCCATCGCGAGCAACAAAAGCAGGCGGGAGAGGTTCATAGGGGATGAAGGGCGAAAAAGGGTGGGCGAGGCCGGCCCCGAAGGCTAGCCGAGAAAGGCAGGGCGGTATAAAAATCAGGCCGGACGAACAGCCAACCAGCCATAGCCCACGGCGTAGAGCGCGCACTCGAGAAGCAGCAAAGTGTAGCCGAGCCTGAGCCGCGGGGTCGTGAGCGCCGGCCGAACGCCCAGCCACGGCAGCACACCAAGACGTCCGCCCCAGAAGAGCGCCGTCATGCCGCACACAGCGCGGGCGAGCGGTGCGCCCCCGACCAGCTCCGGCGCGAAAAACAAACTGAAGAGTCCGAGCATGGCGATGCTTACGCCGATGGAAACATTCTGGGCGATCGAGAACCGGCGGTGCATCGGCGGCAGCTTCTCCAGACTCGCCCCCCAGTCCGGTGGGATGGGTGTAAAGCACGCGAGCACCAGCGTGACGAAATGAAACCCGCCGGCCAGCCGCACCGCGAGAATCCAGAAGGAGTCTGGCATGGATGGGTCCTACCACAGATTGTCCGGATGAACACGGATTGATTCTGCCTATCCGGGATGAATCAGTGGTTGACTTGGGACCGGGGCAGGCCGGCGAATTTTAGTCCAGCGCGATAAAAACCGCCGAGGGCCAGCGCCTGGATGACATGATAGAGGTCGTTGTGGTTGAAATGCAGCGAGGGCGCCCAGCCGAGTTGCTGGAGGAACGCGGCAATGACCGACAGGCCGATGCCCGCCAGCATCCAGCCTCTCCAGGGCCGGTGCAGCAACACGGCCGCCACGGCCCACGCCAGCAGGGTCAGCCCGTAGTCAATGATGGCCACGATGAAAAAGGGGTGGACGACGGCGGCGCCGGCAAAGGCGGCGAACTTGAAGGCGATCAACCCGGGCCACGGGCGCTGCCGGCCGGCCGGCGCGACTTCGTGCAGCAGGCTCATCGCCATCGCGACACTGAGCAGGCAGATGAGCAGCAGGGTTGCGATCCACCACAGGTCGGCCACCCCGGCCGAGAAATTCGGTGCAAAGCCGTGGTAGCTGCCGCCGACAAAAGCCGAGATGGCGGTCAGACTCAGCGCCCGGGTCCACCAGTGCGCCGCGAGGCTGGCGGGGGGCCGGCGCTGGTAAAGCCGCCACGCCAGCCAGCCGGAAAACCCGGCCAGCAAATAGTCAGTCAGCAGGGTGGCGGGTTCGTGAATGCTCATGGGGCGCCGAACATTTTTTGATAATGCCGCCACCACTCGCTCTGGAAGCGGTGCGCCGGGTCATGGGCGGCTTTGTGGCGGAGAAACTCGGCGAACTGCGGGTAGGCTTGCGCGACCTGGTCGCGCCGGGCCCAACGGTGATAGGTGAGGAAATAACTTCCGCCAAACGCCAGCGCGGCATCGATCAGCGCGCGGAAGGCGTCGGCGGCCTGCGTGAGGCCGGCGAGCGAGTGCTCGGTGTGCAGGTTGAAAATAACACAGGCGTAGTCCTCTCGCGCCCAGGCGAGGAAGCTCTCGGTATCGCGTTCGATCAGCCGCACAGTGCCATAGATGACCGGCACGCCGCGCGGGCGCAACTCTTCCGCGGCGCGGATCATGAAGCCGGCCAGCCGGGCGCGCGGCACATACAGCTCGGTGATCATCTCGGTGGCCTTGACGGACGCGCCCAGCTCGTGGTCGAGCTCCTCATGGTAATTGTCGAGATAAACGCTCAACTGGTGCGTGTCCGACCAGTAGAGCTGGCCGTTGGTCGTGAGATAATACCCGGCGTAAACCTCGAAGGCCTTGGCGCGGTCGGTGTGGGCCAGGTGCGTGAGCCGCTTCCAGTCGGCGACGCCCAGCTCCTGGTGCGCCGCCGGCATCGGGCGCCCCGCGCCCACCGGGCGGTAGCACGAAAAGACGCCGCGGTGAAGGAAGTCGCGCGAGCGCTCGTCGATCGAGAACTGGAAGTCGCCATACAAATACCCGGCGGCAATGCGCGACTCCAGCGCCGGCATCAGCCGGTCGAGCGTGATGACCTCCACCACGCGCTCCAGCTTGCGGCGGGGCGACAGGCGCAGGCCGACCGAGGTGACGGCGCCGAAGCAACCGTAGCCCCCGATGACGAGGCGGAACAGCGCGGTGTTCTCCGCCCGGCTGCAACGACGGGATTCGCCCGACGCATCCACGAGCGTGAACGCCTCGACGTCGTCAATGATGGGCCGCATCCGCAGGCCGCGGCCGTGCGCGTTGGCGGCGAGCGCACCGCCGAGCGTCAGGTTGTCCGCGCCGGTCTGTTTCTGGCGGATGCTCCAGACCGGCCCGCCGTCTGCCTGCTGCCGGTGCAGCTCCTGGATGAGCACCGGCCAGGTCACCCCGGCGCCGGCTTCAATCAAACCGCGCTCCCGGTCCACCGGGCCGATTTGGGTCAGTTTGCGCAGATCGAGCAGCAGGGTGCCTTCGCCGAATTGCTGGCCGCCCATGGCGTGCCGGCTGCCGCAAAGTGATACCGCCAGACCGGCCTGTGCCGCCTCGCGCACGGCGGCGCCAACCTCACCAGTCGAGGCGGGTTGCTCGATGCGGACCACGCGGGTGGCGTTGAGCTGGGCATGGGTGTCGTTGACGAGCAGGCCGGGGTTTATGGGCTGGGGATTTTGGCAGTGACAAAGACACTCGCCGCTGGCGAGAGGGAGTCCGGCCAGTCCGAGCGGGGTGAGAATCTGCATGCGCAGGACGTTGTGATCAGCCAGCGCCCCGAGCTGCAGGCCGCAGCGCTGGATAAAATCCGGCAGGGCCGCGCGCGTGATGCCCCATCGGAACGGTTCGCGCCGCCAGCGCAGCCACCAACTGACGGCGGCATGCTCGCCGCGGAAGGAAATCGCGCCGTCGGGCGCCTGCTCCATGAAAGTGAAAAGCATTTCAGCGGGCGAACGCGTCAGCATGGCCAGTTCGCGCAGCAGTGCCGCGACCCGGTTTTCCTGAAAATACATCAGCAAGCCCTCGGCGATGAAGAGCGTGGCTTTTGTCGGGGAAAACGCCGGGCAGGCGTGCAGGGCGGCGGCGGGAGAATCGGTCGCAAGGTCGACGGGCAGGTAGCTGAGATTGAGGCCTGCGCCCAGGGTTGCTCGCTTCGGCGCCTGCGTAGCGGGATGATCGAGCTCGAAAAAGTGAACGGCCGGCTGTTCGCGATGCAACCGCCACGCAAGGGTGTCGAAGCCGGCGCCGAGCACGACGATCTGCGTTACGCCACGGTCGAGCGCCCGGCGGGTCATGATCTCAAGCCAGCGCTTGCGGGCGAGGTAATGCGTGATGATGCCCGGCAGCGTGAGTTGCTCCATGACGCCGAGGACCGCGCGGGTCCCGGCGTGGCGCAGCGCAAAGCCAAGCCATCCGCTGGCGACGGCGGGCAGGGCGGCGAGCAACGTCTCCGTGCCGGGGAGCACGAGCCCGCTGCGATCAGGCTCGCGCGCCGCCAGCAGGGTGCAGCGGGCGATCAGGATGGCGGTGTCGCTGGGGCGGCCGGGATGCATGGCTGGGTGCGGCGAAACACCGGTGCCGCCGCAAGCGAGGGCGATCAGCGCTTGGTGGACGCGGCGTGAAGTCCGTGCAAAAAATCGAGCGGCAGCGCGATATCGCCGTTGGTGGCGCCGGTAAACCAGCGCAGCCCGAGCGAGCGGGGATTGGGCACCATGGGGAAAAAGAGACTGCCCGTCCGCGTCTCGCCGGGGGCGAGCGTAAGCGGCAGCGCAAGCCGGCGGCGGTTGAATTCCTTTTCCATGGCGACCTTGTTGTAGTGATTGATGGTCAGAACCCCGACATAATAGACGGGCAGGGCGATGATGGTGGCACCTGCCGCGGTGGAGAAGGCGGCAGAGAAAATGCCCGCACTGCCCATAGCCGCGGCCCCGGCCCCGATGATGAGCACCCCCGGAGCGGTATAGCGCACGAAGGCAACGCCGGCCTCCTTGTATTGTTGCTCCAGGGTCTTGCTCTGCTTTTCCAGCGCCCACGGCTCATTGCCGGGGGCCCGGTCCGTGTCGGCAAAATCCACCAGGTCCGCACTGGAAACGGTCAGCGGCTCACGGCCGGGATTGTGGAGCGTGATGACATATTCGTCCCAGAACGCGTCACGCTTCCAGGAGCCTGGGCCGTTGTAGGTGATGAGGGTGGCAAGCGTCGCCTCGAGCGGCGCGGGGGCAAAGGCCACGTTGAGCAGCTGGGGCGGCGGAGTGGCTTTTTGGGCCGCCTTGTATTTGCTCGAGACGCAGCCAGTGAAGGCGAAGAGGCCCAATCCAATAAGGATAGGACCGAGGGATCGGGGTGTTTTCATGGTCTGAGGCGGTTGGGGCAAATCAGTCCTTGGCAGCGAGCCCGGCCGGCTTGATGTGCAGCGGGCCCAGCGGGGTGAGGTCGATGGTGACGTCGCACGGTGTGTCACCGGCGCGGCCGTGCAGCACCAGCCGCTGCGGGGCGGGGGAAATGCGGAAGAAGAAACTACCCTGGGCAGTCTGGCCCGGGGCGAGAGTCTGTGGCAGCACGAGTCGGTGACGCTGGAATTCGTTCTCGATGTCATGCCGGCTGCTGATGTTATGGTAAATTGCGCCGCCGGCATAGATCGGGAGAAACCCGGCGAAAAGCACAGTGCTGGCCGTGGCGCAGGCCGTCCCGCTGAAGAACATCACAGAGCCCGCCATCCCCACCGCCAGATATCCGCTGCCCGCTTGGACGAGCACAGCCTTGGCGGCGCGATTGATCTCCTCCTGGCGAGTGAGGCTTTGCTTTTCGAGGCGCCAGGGATTGTCGCCAGGGGCGCTGCGGTCCTGACGGAAATCGACGATCTCGGCTGACTCGAGGACGAACGGAATCTCGCCGCGGTTGACGAGCCTGACGCAGTATTCGTCCCAGTAGGCGTCGCGCTTCCACGAGCCGGGGCCGTGAAATATGATCACGAATTTGACCGTTGCCTTCAGGGCTGACTGCTCTGCCGTGAGATTAAGCGGCAGCGGGGGGAGAGCATCCTTCTTCGCGGATTTGTAGCGGGAGGAGACACAGCCGGTGAAAGCGAGGAGGACAATCACCGCAAGGATGGCCAGCGCGATGATGCGCGGCAGGCAGGGCTCGGTTTTAATGGACGGGCTCATGAGATCTCGGCGGGTTCGGTGCCGACGAGGATGACGAGCAGGGCGAGGATGAGGACGGCGTATATCATGTCGCAGAGGATACCGGATTCCGTTGCCCGACCGTTAATCGATAAACCTGATGCGGGGTATTGAGTGGGCCAATGGGCCGCGACCGACCCGAAACGACATTGCGCCTGCGACCACGGCGTGTTGGACTGCGGCGCGATGAACATTCACCACCTCGAATTGTTCTACCATGTGGCCAAGCATGGCGGCATCAGTGCCGCGGTGCGGCACATGCCCTACGGCATCCAGCAGCCCGCGGTCAGCAGCCAGATTTTGCTCCTCGAGGAGGACCTGGGCGTGAAGCTGTTCGTGCGGCAGCCCTTCAAGCTTACGAAGGAGGGCGGGGAGCTGCTGGAGTTTGTCCGCCCCTTCTTTGAGAACTTGGCTCCGATGGCCGTGCGGTTGCGCAAAAGCCTCGTGCCACAACTGCGCATTGGCGCGTCGGAACTCCTGCTGCGCGACCACCTGCCAACCGTGGTAGAGCAGTTGAAGCAAATCCAGCCGGACCTGCGGCTCGCGCTGCGCGCGGGCGCCCAGCGGGAGCTGGAGGCCTGGGTGCGCGAAAGAGAAATCGACCTCGCGCTCATCCCGCTGCGCGGACGGCTGCGGCCCCCGCTCCATGGCCTGCGGCTGCTGCGGCTGCCGCTGGTGCTGCTGGTGCACAAGAAATCAAAGCTCAAGTCCGCCGCCGGATTGTGGGCGCAACGGAAACCCACCGAGCCGCTGATTTGCCTGGGGCCGACGGAGATCATCAGCCAGCTGTTCCAGGACGGGCTGAAAAAGCACGGGGCCACCTGGCCGGTGACGGTTGAGGCCAGCTCCATGGAGCTCGTGACCCGCTACGTCGCCATGGGCGAGGGCGTCGGGGTGAATGTCGCCGTGCCCGATATCATCCGGCACCCGCAGGTGCGCGTGCTGCCCTTGGAGGACTTCAACCTGATCGAGCTGGCGGCGGTGTGGTCGGGGGAACTGACCCCGCTGTTGCGCGCGGTGCTGGGGGAATTGCAGCGTCACGCCGCCAAGCACTGGCCGCAGGCCCGGTGCGACGACAAGCTGCCCGTCGAGAAAGGGAGATGAACCATGCCCCGCGTTGAAAACTTCCGCTCGCCCTACGACAAGACTGCCGGCGGCCTGCACCATCTTGGCCGGATGCTCGACAAGATCCGCCTGCAGCAGGCCGGCCAACTGCCGGAGGATTACCAGCGCAACTACGGCCTCTCAATCGGGCTCGACGGCCTGCTCTGCGGCTTTCTCAACGTGAAGTTCGAGGACGTCGAGGCGCGCGTGAAGGAAGGCGGGACGGACGCGGAGCTGGCCGAGTGGATTTTCGCCCGCGGGCTCCGGCCGACCCGAGCGCAGGCCTTCGTGTGGAACGAGTGCTCGCGCAAATTCGGCTGGAACGACCGCGTGACCGCCTACCTGCAGAAAATCAAGCAGGAGTCGGGCATCGAGTCGCATCCTGCCATCACCTCGTTCGACCTCATCGAGCTGGCCGAGGACCGCGAGCCGCCGGCGATGAAGACTTGATTAACCACGAAGGGCACACCGTTGCCCGCTACTGCGGGCCCGGTGTTTGTCCTGAGAACTCCGTCCTCCGGCGGATTCACAGGCAAACGAAGTAACACGAAGGGTGGAGATTCAAACCAAGGCATTTTACAGGAGGGAACAAAGTTAACAGAGCAGATGGCTCCATTCGCTCCGTTGATTCCTGTGAAATAAACGGGAAGACCGCCAGCTACTTGCTAACCTTGTTCGCAGTGGACAGGCCGATGAGCAGCGCGACCAGGAACAGCACGAGGAAGAGGTAGAACAGGATCTTGGCGATGCCGATGGCGGTGCCGGCGATGCCCGTGAAGCCGAGCAGCGCGGCGATGAGACCGAAGACGAAGAACATGAGGGCCCAGCGGAGCATGGTGGGAAGGGGTTGAGTTTTGGAGACAGCGCGGGCGGAGACACGCGCCTACCAAGGATAACAGCCTACGCGCAGGGCAGGTTCCCGATTTTACCAAGAAGGCGGGAGTGCTTTAGTCACGGATGCACACCGTTGCCAGCTGCTGCCGGCCCGGTGTTTGTCCCCAGTTCTCGCTATGCGAAACAGGGGCAAACGGAACACACAGAAGCTAACGGTCCCGATCAAACCACCCGGACCATTTTGCAGGAGGGAACAGAGTTAACGGAGAAGCACCTCAATTCTCCCCGTTGGCTCCTGTGAAATAAATTACTTCGGTTTCTTCCGGGTGTAGCGGAGTTCTTTTTCAAACAGGGCGGGGTTCGAGAGGTTCGCCTTGATGAGCTTCTGGATGGCGGTCGCGGGCTTGGTTTCCTCGGGGACGATCTTGGTGCTGACGTTCTGCAACGTGAGCGTCCGGCCGTCGGCGGAGAGCGACCAGCGATAGTAGCAGTATTTGCGGGCGTCGGAGTTGAGGTCCTGCGCGGTGACGAAGGCGATGCCGGCGAAGTCCGAGTGGCAGACGCGGTAGATGTCCTGGTCGAGGGAGACGGCGTAGGTGGAGTCGTCCCATTGGCGCACGCTCATGATTTCCTCCTGCTTGGCACCCGGGTCCAGGGCGACCCAGTCGCCGAGGAGGCGGGCGTCAATCTTGTGCGTCGGCTTGGCTGTGAGCGGCACCTCAAAATCGCAGCCGCTGAAAAGGAGGCAGCCGGCGGCAATGAAGGAAAAGGATTTCATTGCGAGGAGTCTGTTAATCCAGTGAGCCTTGGCCACAAAACTTAATCTACAATCGGCTCTGTTATATAAAGAAAAAGGCCGCGGGATAAGCCGTGGCCTTGAACGTGAAGTGGAAGAGGGCGGTCAGCCTTTCTTCATCTGGTGGCCGACGACGTCGGCGTCCTTCGGGTTGAGCGGGATGCGCATGCCGTAGAAGCTGCGATAAACGAACACGAGGGCGACGAGAAAGATGACGGCGCCGAGGAAGAGCTTGGTGCCGGCGGGCATCTTCACCGCGATCTCCACGGCGAGCAGACCGAAGAGCGTGGTAAACTTGATGACCGGGTTGAGCGAGACCGACGAGGTGTCCTTGAACGGGTCGCCCACGGTGTCGCCGACGACGGTGGCGGCGTGCAGCGGGGTGTTCTTCATCTTGAGGTCGACCTCGACGATCTTCTTGGCGTTGTCCCACGCGCCGCCGGCGTTGGCCATGAAGATGGCCTGGAAGAGGCCGAAGAAGGCGAGGCCGACAAGGTAGCCGATGAAGAAGAACGGGTCGAAGAACGCGAGCGAGAGCGCGAAGCAGAAGATGACGATGAAGATGTTGATCATGCCCTTCTGCGCATACTGGGTGCAAATCTTCACGACCTCCTTCGAGGACTCGACCGCGGCGGTGGACGCGTCGAGCTTCATGTTCTCCTTGATGTAGACGACCGCGCGGTAGGCGCCGGTGACGACGGCTTGGGTGCTGGCGCCGGTGAACCAGTAGATGACGGCGCCGCCCATGAGCAGGCCCATGAGGGCCTCGGGGTGGACGAGCGAGAGGCGCTCGAGGACGTTGAACTTCGCGTCAAGTTTCTGAAAGTGATCCTGCAGCATCATGATGATGCCGAAAACCATCGTGGTGGCGCCGACGACCGCGGTGCCGATGAGCACGGGCTTGGCCGTGGCCTTGAAGGTGTTGCCGGCGCCGTCGCCCTTCTCCAGCTGGTGCTTGGCGCCTTCGAAGTCGGGCTTGAAGCCGAAGTCCTTCTCGATCTCGTGGGCGATGTTCTTCTTCCCCTCGATCTGCGAGAGCTCGTAGACGGACTGGGCGTTGTCGGTCACGGGGCCGAACGAGTCGACCGCGATGGTAACGGGGCCCATGCCGAGGAAGCCGAAGGCCACGAGGCCGAACGCGAAGATGGGGGCGGCGAAGAGGAACTGTGAGGGCATCATGGCCTGCACCGTCGGGTGGCCGGAGAAATAGTAGGCGCCGGCCATCAGCGACAGGATGCAGAGGCCGGTCCAGAACGCGGAGAAATTGCCCGCGACGAGGCCGGAGAGGATGTTGAGCGAGGCGCCGCCCTGCTTGGAGGAGGTGACGACCTCATTGACGTGGCGGCTCTCGGTGGAGGTGAAGATCTTCGTGAACTCGGGGATCAGCGCGCCGGCGATGGTGCCGAGCGAGATGATGGTGGAGAGCACCCACCAAAGGCCGGCGTGGCCGGGCAGCGGCGCGAGCAGCAGGTAGCTGGCGACGTAGGTGACGCCGATGCTGAGGATGGAGGTGATCCAGACGAGGTTGGTCAGCGGGTGCTCGAGGTTGAAGTTCCTGGCGTTGCCCCAGACGGCCTTGCTGATGATGTCGTTCACCCAATAGCTGCCGAGCGAGGTGAGGACCATCAGGATGCGCATGGCGAAGAGCCACACGATGAGTGTGGCGCAGAGCAGGGGTGACGCGGCGAGGGCGAGGGCGAGGAAGGCGATGAGCGCGACGCCGGTCACACCGTAGGTCTCGAAGCCGTCGGCCGTCGGCCCGACGGAGTCGCCGGCGTTGTCGCCGGTGCAGTCGGCGATGACGCCGGGGTTGCGCGGGTCATCCTCGGGCAGGTTGAAGACAATCTTCATCAGGTCCGCGCCGATGTCGGCGATCTTGGTGAAGATGCCGCCGCAGATGCGGAGGGCGGAGGCGCCGAGCGACTCGCCGATGGCGAAGCCGATGAAGCAGGGGCCGGCGAGATCCAGGGGGAGGAACGCCAGGATGCAGATCATGAAAAACAGCTCGGTGGCGACGAGCAGCAGGCCGACGCTCATGCCGGACTTGAGCGGGATGAGGAGGGTGGCCAGCGGGTTGCCCTTGAGGGCGGAGAAGGCCGCGCGGGAGTTGGCCACGGTGTTGATGCGGATGCCGAACCAGGCGACGCCGTAGCTGCCGAGAATGCCGAGCACCGAGGCGAGCAGGATGATGACGACGTGGCCGGCGGAATTGCCCGAGAGCACACCGAAGTAATAGGTCATGCACACCGCGATGAGCAGCCAGAGGACGGCGAGAAACTTGCCCTGCTGGAAGAGATAGGTCTTGCAGGTTTCCCAGATGATCTGGGAGACGTCGGACATCGACTTGTGCACCGGCAGGTTCTTCGTCTGGAGGTATTGCATCCAGCCGTAGACGACGGCCAGCGCGCAGACGACGAGGCCGATCATCATGACGTTCATGCCGTTCAACGCGCCGTTGAAGAACAGAACCTGCTTGATGTCAGGGATCTTGATGTCGCTTTCGCTGGCGAAGGCAGGGGAGGCGGACGCGGCCAGGGTGAGGACCAGCGCGCCAAGTTGTTTCCAAGAGGTGATTTTAAACATACAGGGGTAGGAGTTTTTGAGGGCGGAACTTGGCAAACGCCCCAGAGCGAAGCCAGTTAAATCCATTCAATCCTTTGGCCTAAATTGGCCGGAACCATTGACGTATCAGGGGGCTTAATCTTCCCTCGGAGACCCCTTATATTCACCCGCTCATGCCGCTGCTGGAAATCACCAACCTGACCAAGACTTACGCCCGGCCGGGGGGCGGGGAGGCGCACCGGGTGGTGAACGTGGCGGCGTTCACGCTGGCGGCCGGGGAGCAGCGGGCGCTGCGCGGCGAAAGCGGTTCGGGCAAGACGACCTTCCTCAACCTCATCGCCGGCATCCTCGCGCCCGACGACGGCTCCATCACGCTCGATGGCCGCGATGTGGCGGCGCTCGGCGAGGCGCAGCGCGACCGGCTCCGCGCCGGGACCATCGGCTACATTTTCCAGACCTTCAACCTGCTCCAGGGTCACACGGTGCTCGAGAACGTGGAGCTCGGCATGGCGTTCGGTCGCGGCGTGGAGCCCGCCCGGGCCGCGGCACTGCTGCAACGCGTCGGGCTCGGCGACAAGCTGGGCCACTACCCGCGGCAGCTCTCGACCGGCCAGCAACAGCGCGTGGCGGTGGCCCGCGCGCTGGCCAACCAGCCCAAGCTCGTGCTCGCCGATGAGCCGACGGGCAATCTCGACCGACGCAACGCCGGCGAGGCGTTGAAGCTCATCCGCGAGGTCTGCCGCGAATCCGGCGCCGCGCTGCTGCTGGTGAGCCACGACGAGGGGGTTCTGGCCGGATTTGAGGGTGTGCAGGATTTTGAGGAATTCAATAAAGCTGTCAAAACCTGAGGAATTTATGGCCACGAAAAGTCACAAAAAATCAAACCGTCATCGGACTCAGTCCGGCGCGCCTATAGGCGCCTTGGGAGTTTCGTATCCCATCGGGTTTTTGTGACTCTTTGTGGCTAATCAAATCTGATGCTCTTCAACCTCATCTACCGTTCGCTCCGGCAGCACGCGCTCTCGACGCTCGTGACCGCCGGCAGCATCGCGCTCGCCGCCGGGCTGCTGCTGACGGTGTGGGTGGTGAAGACCCAGTCGCAGGCCGTGTTCGCCGCGACCAACTCCGGTTTCGACGCCGTGCTCGGCGCGCGCGGCTCCAAGCTGCAGCTCGTGCTCAACGCCATCTTCCACCTCGAGGCCTCGCCGGGCAACATCACCGCGGCCGACTACGAGATGATCAAGCGTGACCGGGCGGTGAAGACGGCCATCCCCATCGCGGTCGGCGACAATTTTCAGGGCTGGCGGATTGTCGGCACCGTGCCGGCGCTGTTCACCGACGTGGAGTACGCGCCCGGCCGGCATTACGCGGTCAGGCCTGGCGGGAAATTTTTTGAGATCGGGGAAATGGAGGCGGTCACCGGCAGCTACGCCGCGAAGGTGCTCGGCTGGAAAACCGGCGACACGTTCAAGCCCTACCACGGGCTCGCGTTCGACCCGAAGCAGCAGCACGAGGAGCTTTACACCGTGGTCGGCGTGCTGGAACCGACGAACACGCCGGTGGACCGCGTGATCTGGATTCCATTGGAAGGAGTGCAAACGATGAAAGGCCACAATCCGCTCGCGGCGACCGAGCTGAGCGCCGTGCTCCTCCAGCTGCGGGCGCCGACGGCGGGCATGATGCTCGACCTCGGCATCAACAAGCAGGGCAACCGGCTGACGCTGGCGTATCCCATCGGCACGATTGTCGCGGAGTTGTTCAACAAGTTCGCCTGGCTCGACCAGGTGCTGACACTGCTCGCGTGGCTCGTGGCGGTGGTTGCGTCGGGCTCGGTGCTCGTGAGCATCTACAACTCGATGAGCGCGCGGGCGCGCGACATCGCCATCCTGCGCGCGCTCGGGGCGCGGCGCCGCACGGTGTTTGGCGCGGTGGTGGGCGAGGCGGCGGCCATCGGCGTGCTCGGCGCGGCGCTGGGCTTCGCGGTTTTCGCGGTGCTCGCCGGCTTTGTCGCCTCGATGATCCAGGCGCAGACGGGCGTGGTGCTCGAGCCATTCAAGTGGAATGCTGTTTTCTGGTGGGGCCCGGCGGTGTTCGTGGGGCTGTGCGTGCTCGGCGGCATCGTGCCGGCCATCAAGGCCTACCAGGTGCCGGTGGCCGAGACTATCGCGCCATTGTCGTGACGGCAGGGCCGTCACGGTTGGCGGCGCCGGTGTCGTAGGAAATTAGCCCCGGGAAGTCTTTGACGCTTGGCGCATCGTGGCTAGCTTTGGCGCCATGAAGATTTCACTCCGGCTCCCCGTTCTCCTGCTTTGCGGCGGCGCGCTTGCGCTGCGCGCCGCGGATGCGCCCAAGGCGGGGGACTATGAGACGGTGGGGTTCGACCGGCTGGCGTCGTATACCTTCACGCCGCCGGACTACGACCCCACGAAGCCCAACGCCCAGCCGCCGTCGGGTGCGGCTCAGATCCCGGAAAAAATCAAGGCGCTCGACCACCAGAAGGTCGCCGTGACGGGTTTCATGCTGCCGGTGAAAATGGACAAGGGCCTGGTGACGGAATTTCTTTTGGTGAAGGACCCGATGATGTGCTGCTACGGCATCATGCCCCGGATCAACGAGTGGGTGGTCGTCAAGATGGTCGGGCCCGGCGTGAAGCCGTTGATGGACATCCCGATCACCTTCGAGGGCCGGCTGCACGTCGGCGAGATGTATGAGAACGGCTACCTCACGGGGCTCTATCTCCTCGACGGCGAGAAGATGGGCGAAGTGAAGGGATAGGGTTCTGAGGACAGAGAACCGAAGACGGAGGACAGATTGTGGAGGGCCCGCGTCCCTGCGGGCCGCGAATGGGCAGGGGCGCTTGCCCAAGCGCCCGGGCCGTTAATCAGCCTTCGCCAATGCTACGGCCTGACAAGGGCAACGGCCCCGGCCGAAGCCCGGCGGGGGAAAATTGCGCTAACAGTCAGGCCTCGGCGGTCGTCGGATCAATCATGCCGCGGATCTGGGAGACACGGTTGGCGGGGAAGCCACCCTGCTTTGCGTGTTCCCGCACCATAGCTTCGTTCGGGGCGATGTAGACACAGTAGACCTTGTCGTCGGTGACATAGCTTTCGACCCACTGGATTTGCGGGCCGAGGGCCTTGATCACACTGCAGGATTTCTGCGAGATGGCGTTCAATTGCTGGGCGGTGAGCTTACCGGCGCCGGGGATTTCGCGTTCGATGACATATTTTGGCATGGTGGGTTTGGATTGGGGGTGGAGGGGACTGAGGGAAAAACGGCGGCGGCTCAGCGCGAAATATCGCGCTGATTGAGCACCTTGAAACCGCGGGTGTTGAGTGCGCTGGCCGCGAGGTCGTTGTCCTCGACACTGAGGGCGAGGGCGGAACGCCCGCGGGGCCGCATCAGGAAGGCGTAGAGGTAATGGATGTTGATCTCGACCGTGAGCAGGGCGCCCAGCACGTCCTTGAGCTGGGACTCGTCGGTGATTTCCACGGCGAGCACGTCGCACTCGGTGAAGGCGAAATTATTGGCCGCCATCAGCTCGCGGGCGCGGTCGGGATCGTCCACGATCATCCGGTCGATGGCGCAGTCGGTCGTGTCGAGCGTGGTCATGGCCATCACGTGCACGTTGTGCTTGGCGAGCAGCTTGGTCAGGTCGAAGAGCTGGCCGACGCGGTTTGGGATGAAAACCGAGAATTGCTTCACGGGGTCGGCGGCGACCGGTGTGGCGGTGTCAGACATACGCGACAGGGGCAGGGTAGGCCCGCCGCGACGGGCGGTCAATGCCGGCGTGATACAGGAGGGCTTGAGCCGCCGCCGGCCCCTGTCCATGGTCAACCCATGCCGTCGCGCGATCCCCACCTAGTGACCATGCAGCGCGCGCAGGCCAGCGCCCGGCTGGTGTTGCGCGGCATCGGGTTGAACGCGGTGCTGGCGGTGCTGAAATTCGCGGGCGGCATTTTCGGCCACACCTACGCGCTCATCGCCGACGGGGCCGAGTCGCTGCTCGACATCCTTTCCTCGCTGCTGGTCTGGGCGGGCTTTCGCGTGGCGGGGCAACCGCCAGACGCGGACCATCCCTACGGCCACGGCAAGGCCGAGCCGCTCGCCGCGCTCGGGGTGGCGCTGTTCGTCTTCGCGATGGCAGGCTGGGTCGGCTGGCACGCGGTGCATGAAATCATCACGCCGCACCAGGGACCGCGGTGGTGGACGCTGCCGTTGCTGGCCGGCGTGGTGGTGGTCAAAATCCGGTATTCCCGGAGGCTGGGCGCGGCGGGCGAGCAGACCGGCAGCACGGCGCTGGGCGTCGAGGCCCTGCACCACTGGTCGGACGCCATCACTTCGGCGGCGGCGTTCATCGGCATCGCCATCGCCATCTGGGGCGGCGTGGGCTACGAGGCGGCCGACGACTGGGCGGCGCTGTTCGCGTGCGTGATCATCGCCAATAACGGCGCCAGCATGTTCCGCAAGGCGCTCCGGGACGTGATGGACACGGCGGTGCCGGAACATTTCGACCGGGAGGTGCGGGCCATCGCGCTGGCCGTGCCGGGTGTGCGCGCGCTCGACAAGTGCCGCGTGCGCAAAAGCGGCCTGAGCCACCTCGTAGACATCCAGGTGCGCGTGGACGGGAAGCTCACGGTGCGCGAGGGCCACGACATCGCCCACGCGGTGAAGGACGCGCTGCTCGCCTCGGCGCCGCATGCCATCAGCGACGTGACGGTGCACATCGAGCCGGCGCGGACGGGGGCCGCACCTACTTGAGGTGCTGCGCGACCTTCCAGCCGGCCCAGACGCCGACCACGCTGCCGACCCCGCTGATGATGAACGACCACAGGAAGCTGCAGCCCAGCGCATCAGCCGCAACCCCGAACAACGTGCCAACGACCGTGGTGCCGACAAAAATACAGAGCTTCACCATGAAACAAGCAGTCTGGCCGGTTTTCAAGGGCAGGCGAGTCGCAACTGATAAGGCAAAAACCGGCGGCTAATTGGCGGGGGCCGCCTGACCTTTCCCGTTTACTCGCCACCCCGGCCCGCGTAGGTTTAGTGCATGAAGAAGTCCCTGAAACCACCGAGCAAAAACCTGCACCTGATCCGCTGGGTCAAAAAGATGGCGGAGCTCTGCCAGCCCGATGCCATCCACTGGGTGGATGGTTCCCAAAAGGAATACGACGGGTTGTGTGCACAGATGATGCAGGCCGGCACATTCATCAAGTTGAACCAGAAAAAGTGGCCGGGCTGCTACTACGCCCGCTCCGACGTGAACGACGTGGCCCGCGTCGAGGACCGCACCTTCATCTGCAGCCAGTCCAAGGATGCCGCGGGCCCGACCAACAACTGGGTCAACCCCTACGAGATGAAGAAGACTCTGCGCGGGCTCTTCGCCGGCTGCATGTCGGGGCGCACGATGTATGTGCTGGCGTTCAGCATGGGCCCGCTCGACTCGCCCATGGCCCAGATTGGCGTGCAGCTGACCGACTCGCCCTACGTCGTCGTCAACATGCGCATCATGGCTCGCATTGGGAAAAAGGTCCTCGAGCTCATCGACCAGGACAACAAGCGCGTCGTGCCGTGCATGCATTCGGTCGGCCAGCCGCTGAAGAAAGGGCAGAAGGACGTCACCTGGCCGTGCAACAAGGAGAAATACATCGTCCATTTTCCCGAGACCCGCGAGATCTGGTCCTACGGCTCCGGCTACGGCGGCAACGCGCTGCTGGGCAAGAAATGCTTCGCGCTCCGCATCGCCAGCGCGATGGCGCGCGACGAGGGCTGGATGGCCGAGCACATGCTCATCCTCGGCGTCGAGAATCCCGCGGGGCAGAAAACCTACGTGGCGGCCGCGTTCCCCAGCGCGTGCGGCAAGACCAATTTCGCCATGATGGTCCCGCCGAAGGCCTTTGCCCAGAAAGGCTGGAAGGTCACGACGGTCGGTGACGACATCGCGTGGATCAAGCCCGACGCCAACGGCCGGTTGCACGCCATCAATCCCGAGGCCGGTTTCTTCGGCGTCGCGCCCGGCACCAGCGTCAAGACCAACCCCAACGCCATGGCCTCGCTGGCGAAGAACACCATCTTCACGAATGTGGCGCTGACGGACGACGGTGGCGTGTGGTGGGAGGGCATGACCGACCAGCCGCCCGCGCACTGCCTCGACTGGCAGGGCCATGACTGGACGCCGGCCATCGCAAAGGCCAAGGGCACCAAGGCCGCTCACCCCAACTCGCGCTTCACCGCGCCGGCGGCGCAGTGCCCGACCATCGACAAGGATTGGGAGAAACCCGCAGGCGTGCCGATCAGCGCGTTCATCTTCGGCGGCCGCCGCGCCACGACCATGCCGCTTGTTTACCAGGCGTTCAACTGGAGCAGCGGCGTCTACACCGCGGCCACAGTGGGCTCCGAGATGACGGCCGCCGCCGCTGGCACGATCGGCAAGGTCCGCCGCGACCCGATGGCGATGCTGCCGTTCTGCGGCTACAACATGGGCGACTATTTCCGCCACTGGATCAACATGCAGCGCCACCTCTCCGAAACGCCGCGCATTTTCCACGTGAACTGGTTCCGCAAGGACGCGGCCGGCAATTTCATCTGGCCCGGCTTTTCCGAGAACATGCGCGTGCTCAAGTGGGTCGTCGACCGCGTCCGCGCCGGCGGCCGGGCCAAGGAGACGCCCATCGGCTGGATGCCCCGCCACCAGGACATCGAGTGGGACGGGCTGGATTTCCCGAAGGAGAAATTCGAGGAACTGCAGGCCTTCGACCGTGCCGCCTGGCGCGCCGAGGTGCTCGGTCACGAGGAGCTCTTCATCGACCTGCACGCCGCCCTGCCGAAGGAAATGATGTTCGAGCGCGAGCTCCTCATCTGCCGCATGTGAGCCCGGCCGGCGAAAGAATCGCGGAAACAAATTCCCGGCTCATGGTTCTGACCGCCATGCGCCGTTTGCTTCTGGCCCTGACCCTCCTAGGTGCTTCCGCCGGCCTGCGGGCCGCGGACCAGCCGCGGTCGCCCACGGCCGACGAGCTGGCACTTTTTAGCGACGCGATGAAGAACAGCAGTCAGGACACCGAACACTGGGCCTACACCGAGTCCACGCTCGTCCAAGCCAGCAGGGGCGGAAACAAGGGCGAAACCATCGTGCGTTTTGACCCGTCGAAGCCCTACGCCGAGCAGTTCACGCCGCTGAAGATCGAGGACAAGGCGCCGACAGAGAAGCAGCTCAAGGAATACCGCCGGCGCGGGGAAAGACGGGGCGTGAGGGTCGCCCGCGCGGCCGAGGCGGCCCGCAATCCCGGCAGCCCGCCGCCGCGCCTGCAGATCAGCGGGCAAAACATGACCCTGGATCTTGAGCATCCGCGGGTGGCGCAAGAGGAGGAGACCCGCCTGGCCTTCGAGGTCCCGCTGCAGGGCCGCAACAAGGACATACCCGTGGAAAAGTTCCAGATCCTGGTCTTGGTCGCGAAAGAAACCCATCTGGTCGAGAACGTCACGCTCCGGCTCCGCGAGTCTTTCCGGGTGAAGCTGATCGCCAAGGTCAAGGCGGGCGAGGCGCGGATGGATTTCACGGTCGTGGATCCGAAGTTCGGGCCCGTGATCACGGCCATGAAGGGCAACTTGAACGTGTCGGTCCTCTTCATGCCGCTGGACGCCACGTTCACGCGCACGCGCACCGACTGGCAGCGGGTGAAATCCTTCGATGAGCGCCTCAAGGTGAAGCTCGGGCCGCTGCAATTCCCGGATTTCTAGGCGGCGGATTCGAACGCATCCAATAAAACCGTGTTGCCTGTCCCGCGGGCGCGGCCATGGTGCTGCGCAATGCCCCCGCCCCCGCCGCCCCAGGACACCGTGCATAGCGAGGAGTTTTTGCGTTCGCTCATGCGCCGGCAGTTGAAGCTTTCCGTGGCCTGCGCGGCCGCGTTTCTTATCGTCCTCCTTGGCCTGCCACTCGCCAACTATTTTGCGCCGGCGCTGATGGCGACGCGAGTCCTCGGGTTCACGCTGAGCTGGTTCATCCTCGGGGTGTTGTTCTTCCCGTTCGTGTGGGTCATTTCCTGGCTTTTCATCCGGCGTTCCATCGCGCTCGAGACGGACGAGGTGAAATCGGTCAAGCGCTGACCCCATGATGACCCTCGCCTTCCTCACCGGCGTCGATCCGTGGATCTTTGCCTTCTCGTTCGTCACCGTGGCCGCGACCATCGGCATGGGCTTCTGGTCCGCGCGGCAGTCGAAGACCACGAGCGACTTCTTCGTGGCCGGGCGCGCGGTGTCGGTCGGCTGGAACGCCTCGGCCATCTCCGGCGAATACCTCTCGGCGGCCTCGTTCATGGGCATCGCCGGCATGGTGATGGCGAACGGCTACGACGTGCTGTGGTATCCGGTCTGCTACGCGTGCGGCTACCTGTTCCTGCTGCTCTTCATCGCCGGGCCGCTGCGCCGGTTCGGCGCCTACACCATCCCGGACTTCGCCGAGGGCCGGTTCGACTCGCCGCTCTTCCGGAAGATTGCCGTCTGCTTCGTGCTGTTCATCGGTTTTGTCTACACGCTGCCGCAGATGAAGGGCGCGGGGGTCACGCTGGCCTACATTTTTCCCGGCATGCCCTATTGGGGTGGCGTCGTGCTGGTCGGCGCGGTGATCACGCTCAATGTCGCGCTCGGCGGCATGAAGGGCATCACGCTGGTGCAGGCGTTCCAATATTGGATCAAGATGTTCGCGATCAGCGTGCCGGTCTTCGTCCTGATGTCCGTCTACGGCTTCTATGGTGCGCACCTGGGGGCGAACCAGACCGGGACAGCACCCGCCACCCTGGTGCAGGACGCCGGGGTGGCGCGCAAGCCGCTCACCGAGAAAGCTCCGAAGGACGACAAGTGGGTCGCGCCCTTCGGCCCGCTCACGACGAAGGCCGTCAGTGCCGCCGCCGCCGCGTTGCCGGTGGAGCAGCGGGCCGCCTACTTGGCGGAGTACCAGAAACCGTATTCGCTGCTTTACACCTACTCGCTGATCATCGCGCTCGTCTGCGGCACCGCCGGCCTGCCGCACATCCTCGTGCGCTTCTACACCAACCCCGATGGCGGCGCGGCCAAGCGCACGACGATGTGGGTGATGATCCTCATTGGCGTGTTCTACGTGTTCCCGCCGATCTTCGGTGTCATCGGCCGCAACCTGCTCCCCGAGCTCTACGCTGCCTCCGGCGCCAAAGGCACCGACAAGGTCGTGCTCGAGCTGCCCCGCATCCTCAATGAGCGCGGGGGCGTGCTGGGCAGCATTCTCAGCGGCATCACCTGCGCGGGGGCGTTCGCCGCGTTCATGAGCACGTTCAGCGGGCTGCTCGTCTCGATGACCGGCGCATTCGCGCACGACGTCTACGGCCGGATGCTCCGGCCGGAGGCCACGCCGGCGCAACGGATGCGGATGTTCAAGATTTCCGCGGTCGCCATCGGCGGCATCGCCATCCTGCTCGGCACCCAGGTCGAGCAGCTGCAGATCAACTTTATGGTGAACCAGGCCTTCGCCATCGCCGCCTCAAGCTACTTCCCGCTGCTCTTCATGAGCGTCTGGTGGCGCGGCATGACGATGAAGGGCGCCGCCACCGGCATGCTCGGCGGCGGACTGTGCGCGCTCGCGTGCACGGGCACGATCATCCTAGGCGACATTGGCAAGATCAACCTGACCGCATTCTGGGTGCAGCATCCGCTGGCCCGCATCCTCATCGAACAACCCGCCATCTGGACCATGCCGCTGGCGATTGGCCTCATGGTCGTCGTCTCCAAGGCCACGGCCGCGCAAGTGCCCGGCGACATCCGGATGAAGATGCTCGTGCTGCACGCGCCGGAAGACCTCGGCCTCAAGCAGGAATACATCCAGGAGCACGCCGCCGGTTCGGGGCACTAGGCGCTGAACGCCACGACCAATGAAAATTTTCCGCCACCTCTACGTGCAGGTGCTGGCGGCCATCGTGCTGGGCGTGCTGCTGGGGCATTACGAGCCGGAACTGGGCGAGAAGATGAAGCCGCTCGGCGACGGATTCATCAAGCTGATCAGGATGCTCATCGCGCCGATCATCTTCGCCACCGTGGTCACGGGCATCGCCGGCATGGGCGACCTGAAAAAGATCGGCCGCGTCGGCCTCAAGGCGCTGCTGTATTTCGAGGTCGTCTCAACGCTCGCGCTCATCATCGGACTGCTGGTCGTGAACTGGATCCAGCCCGGCGCGGGGTTCAACGCCAACCCGGCCACGCTCGATACCAAGTCCATCGAGCAATACACCACGGCGGCGCAGCACACCTCCGTCGTCGATTTTGTGCTGCACATCATACCCAATACCTTTGTGGGGGCGTTCGCCGAGGGGGAGATTTTGCAAGTGCTGCTGATCGCGCTGCTCTTCGGTTTTGCGCTGGCCGGCCTGGGCGACCACGCCCGGCCCGTCATGAAGCTGCTGGACGAGGTCGCGCGCGTATTTTTTGGCATCGTAAGCCTGGTGACGAAGCTCGCGCCGATCGCAGCGTTCGGCGCCATGGCGTTCACCATCGGCAAATACGGCCTCGGTTCATTGCGCTCACTCGGGCTGCTGCTATTGTGTGTTTACCTCACCTGCGCGCTGTTCGTGTTCGTGGTGCTGGGGCTGATTGCCCGGTTGCACGGGTTCAGCATTCTCCGGCTGCTGGCCTACATCAAGGAAGAGCTGCTCATCGCGCTCGGCACGTCATCATCCGAGAGTGTGCTGCCGCGGCTGATGCAGCGGATGGAGGAACTCGGCTGCGCCCGGCCGGTGGTCGGAATCGTGCTGCCGGCCGGCTACTCGTTCAACCTCGACGGCACAGCCATCTATCTGACGATGGGCGCCATTTTCGTCGCGCAGGCGACCAACACGCCGCTGACCGTGATGCAACAGCTGGGCCTGCTCGGCGTGCTGCTGCTGACCTCGAAGGGGGCGGCGGGCATCACGGGCAGCGGGTTCATCACGCTCGCAGCCACGCTGGGGGCGGTCAGCCACATTCCCATCGCCGGGCTTGCCCTGCTGATCGGGGTGGACCGCTTCATGTCGGAGATCCGGACCATCACCAATGTTTGCGGCAACGCCGTGGCGATGGTCGTCATAGCCATGTGGGAGGGCGCGCTCGACCGCTCGAAGGCCGGGGCGATCCTGCTCAAGCCGGCGGCGACAATTCCGCCACCGGCGGAGGCCGCTGGCTGATCATTTCTCCCCGGATGGAGTAAAGCCCCACCGCATGACGTTCTCAGCGATCACCCGCGGAATCATAAAGTTTTCGAGATATTCCTTGCCGCTGACCTTGGTGCCGAAAGCCAGTCAAGGTGCCGGCTGATAACGCAGCAGCAGTCCGTCGCGCAGGTTGGAAAGCCAGATCGAATTGAAACCATGGCGGACGGCGTCACCGCCCCGGCCGACCCACTGGCGAATCACTTTGTCGCTGTGCGCGTCGATCTTCGTGAGCGGTAGGTCGAAGACCGTGACCCAGACGAAACCTCCGCCAAAAGTTATCTCGCCGCCCCCGCCAGGCACGCCCACAGCGATAGTCGCCACGACTTTTCTCGCGACACGGTCGATCTTCGTGACGCTACCGTCTCCCTGGTTCAGCACCCAGAGAAAATGGCCGTCGCTCGTGCTGAAGCGCGGCTTCGGGCCGGTCAGAACCTGCCCCAGTACTTCACCGGTCTTGGCGTTCACGCAACTCACCAGATTCGATACGACACTTGTGATCCAGATCTCCGCGCCCACCCGGATCGGATTGAAAGATCCTGCGGGCAGAGTGATCCGCTGCCGGATTTCGCCTGTGGCCGGATCGATGCGAAGCAACGGACCGTTCTTGTCGGACACCATCCACAGGCTGTCGTCGCTCGCCGCGATGCCGCCCTCTGCGTCCGCTGGTCCGATCGGGAATGTGCGAGCGATGCGATGCGTGCGCTCGTCGATGCCGATCAACGCCGGCATGGGGCCGGTAATCGGGACCCAGATATGTCCGAATCCGGCGGCGATTCCCGAGTCGGGCTCGCCCGGGCATTCGATGCGCGCAACTTCGCGGTTGGTGGCCGGGTCTACCTGATGGACGGTGTGAATCGAGCTGTTGGCCATCCACACGGCGTCCGGTGTCACTACCATCCAATCCGGCCGCCCGCCCAAGTTGATCGTTGCAGCGGGCGTCAGATCGGCGAATGGCTGTTGGACCTCTTTGATGTCGGGCCGTTCGACGCGCTCGGTCGCCGGGCAGGCGATTGTCAGAATGAAGAACAGCAGTGATGCAAAGGGGGGCTTCATCATGCTGCCATGCCTAACCACACAGGCCCTCAGGTCACGTCTCAAAGCGACGAAAGAAAAGGCACGCCTTTTCGGGCGCGCCTTGAGGGCGGAGGCGAACTTCGCTCAGCTTTCCTCGGGCGGCGTGAATCCGCGGCGCATCACATTTTCTGCCACTGAGCGCGGAAACAGGAAGTTCTCCAGGTATTTCTTGCTGCCGGCCTTGGTGCCGCCGCCGGACATCTTGAAACCGCCAAACGGGTGGCGCTCGACGATGGCACCGGTGCAGCCGCGGTTGAGATAGAGGTTGCCGGTGAAGATTTCCTGCTGGGCGCGTTCGAGGGCCTTCGGACTGCGCGAGAACAAGCCGGCGGTGAGCGCGTAGTCGGAGCTGTTCACCATCGCGAACGCCTCGTCGAGGTCCTTGGCCTTGAGGATGGCAAGCACGGGGCCGAAAATTTCCTCGCGCACGATGGTGTGCTCCACCTTGCAGCCGGTGAACACGGTCGGCGGCACGTAGTAGCCGCCGCTGGCGGTGAGTTCGGGAGGAAGCACGGCCTGCCAGGCGAGCTTTGACTCCTTCTTGCCCTGCTCGATGTAGCCGAGGATGGATTTCTGCGCAGCCTCGTCGATGACGGGATTGACGATGGTGCCGGGCTGGGCGGGATCGCCGACCGGGAAACTGGGGCACGCGGCGAGGAAGCGCTCGACGAAACGGTCGTAGACATCCTCCAGCACGATAAGACGGGACAGCGCGGAGCATTTCTGGCCGGCATAGCCGAACGCGCTGTAGAGCGCCGCGGGGATGGCCTCGTCGAGGTCGGCGTCGTTGTCGATAATCATGGCGTTCTTGCCGCCCATCTCACAGACCACCTTCTTCAGGTTGAGCTGGCCGGGGAGGGTCTTGCCGGCGGTCGCGTAAATATCGCAGCCGACGGAACGCGAACCGGTGAACGCGATGAAGTCGATCTGCGGGTGCGCCACCAGGTGGGCGCCGGCGTCGGCACCGGAGCAGGGCAGGAAGTGCAGTGCACCCGCGGGCACGCCGGCTTCCATCATTACTTCCATCAGGAGAGCGCCGATGATCGAGGTCTGGCGCGCCGGCTTGATGATCATGCAATTGCCAGCAACGAGCGGCGCGACAGTGAGGCCGGTGAGGATGGCGAGCGGAAAATTCCATGGCGCCACGGACACACCGACGCCGCGGGGCGTCCAGGTCTGGACACAGCGTTCGCCCGGCACCGCCTGCGTGACGACCGGCTTCGCCAGCCGGCGCATCTCGATGGCGTAGAAGCGCAGGAAGTCGATCGCCTCCGAGAGATCGCCGTCGGCCTCGACCCAGGGCTTGCCCGCCTCGAGGATGAGGAGCGAGTTGATCTCGAAGCGGCGCGATTCCATCAGGTCGGCGGCGCGCTCGAGGATTTTCGCGCGCTCGTCCACGGGCGTGGCGCGCCATTTCGGAAAGTAGGCGACCGAGGCGGCGACGGCGGCTTCGGCGTCCTGCACCGTGCCCTTGGCCCAGTAACCGACGATTTGTTTCGGCCGGGCGGGATTGACGGAGGGCAGGTAGGGGCGGTCGGTGATTTTCTTGCCGTTGATGATGACGGGCCATTTCTTGCCGAGCTGGGTCGCCTCGTAGTTTTTCAGCGCGGCGCGCTGCTTCTCGCGGTTGGCCGCGAGCGTGAAGTCGGTGTTGGCGGCGTTGACAAAGACGCCGGCGGGACGGGGCTTGCGGGCGAGCGGCTCAGGCGCGGTCGCGATGGCGTTGACGGGATTGCCGAGAAGCTGGTCCTTGGAAGCCTCGCCCATGTTCTTGATGCGGAGGAAGCCCTCGTTGGAGGTGTTTTCGAGCAACCGGCGGACGAGGTAGGCCATGCCGGGCAGCAGCTCGCCGATGGCGCAGTATTCGCGGACGCGGTGCCCCATCTGCAGGAGCGAGGCTTTCAGTTCATCGGCCATGCCGTAGAGCGCCTGGAATTCGTAGGCCTTCGGCTTGAGGCCAAGCCGCTCGGCCTGCGCGATGGCGAATGCGACGGAGCGGACATTGTGCGAGGCGAAGTTCGGCGTGACGATGTCGATGTTCTCGAGGAGATAGAGCGTGAGCATCTCGTAGTTGGCGTCGGACTCCGGCTTTTTCTGCCAGACCGGAATGGGCCAGTCGCGCTGCTGGGCGAGGACGGTCTCGTAATCCCAGTAAGCGCCCTTGACGAGGCGAACGCTGAGCGGGCGCTTGTTTTTGCGCGCCCAGGCCACGAGGTCGCGGAGGTCGGCCTCGCAATCGCGCAGGTAGGCCTGCATGGCGATGCCGATGGCAGGTTTCTGGGTGAACTCGGGTTCCTCGAAAATGGACTTGAAGAGCTGGAGGGTAAGGTCCTTCAGCTTGTAACTCTCCATGTCGAAATTGATGAGCGCGTTGACCTCGATGGCGCGGCGGAGGATGGGGCGGAGGCGCTCCTTCAGCGCGGCGATGGAATTTTCCGGGTCGGCCGGATGGACGTCGGGCGTGAGCGCGGAGACCTTGACGGATAGATTGAGGCGCGGCAGCGGGCCGTCGGGCCCGACGTCGCTGAAGCACGGCGTGGGCTCCTTGGCATAGAACTTCGAGACGGAGTCGAGGATCTCGATGTTGCGCTTCAGGAAGACGTCGGCCTCGGCGTCGTTGACGACGGTTTCGCCCAGAAGGTCGATGGTGGTGGCGAGGCCAAGCTTGGCGTTTTTCCTGATCTGCCTGATGAGATCCTCGCCGGTTTCGCCAGCGACGAACTGGCCGGCCATGTCCACGATCTGGGCCTTGACCGGCGTGGCGACGAGCGCGGGCGCGAAGGACGAGGCGGCGAGGCCGGCCTTGAGGGCGGGATTGAGCTCGACGGCCTTGTCGCCGAGGTATTCCTGCAGGTGGCGGACGATCTCGGCGGAGCTGTGAAGCGAGGGCAGGACGTCGACGAAGCGGAAGAGCTGGGTCTTGAAGACCGGGTCTTTCATGGACCATTCCATGAGGCGGGCGTAGGCGCCCTTCTTGGAGAACAGCGCCGGGGGCGGCTGCTTGTCCATCAGGGCGAAGAGTTGCTCGCCCTTGGCGCGGACGGCGGATTCAATCTTGGGGTCGGGAATCAGGAAATTGGACATGGGAAGGATGGGGCGGAGTTTCGCCCGGTGTCATAATTTGGCAAGGGCGGCCCAATCGGCCAAATGGAGCAAAACGCCGGCTAATCGGGCGCGTAAGGCAAGGAG
>JAYUGX010000054.1:0-32226 GCA_043738215.1 Lacunisphaera sp. | reverse complement strand
GGTGGCGAGGCTGAGCGGGCCCCAGCCGTATTCACTTTCCCGCAGCCGGGTGGCGAAGGTGCGGGCCAGGGCAAGGGGATGCTGGTCCAGCGCCACGCTGGAAAGCTGGTAATTGAAATTGGTCCAGCCCGCGGAGAACGCGGGCGAGAGGGCGCCCAGGCTCCAGACAGCCACCGCGCCACCGGCCAGCAGGACCAGGCCGAGCTTGAGGGCACGCGCGAATTCATGACGAAGCCACGGCCGGAATTTTTCCTCGGAGATGCCAGTCGACTTGATCGAACTCATGCGGAGTGGAGTAAGGCGGGGTCGGAGGAGGATGTCACGCTTGCGCCGGCTCAGCGGTTCAAGAGAGCGGCGACGCGGGTGCGGCCGCGCACGCCGAGCTTGCCGAAGACCGCGGCGAGCTGCGTCTTGATGGTCAGCGGGCTGCGGTGCAGCTCGGCGGCGATCTCCGTGGTGCGCAGGCCCTCGCGGACGCGCATCGCCACCTCGCGTTCACGCTCGGTCAGCCGGGCCAGCAAGGCCACGGCGCCGGGGGAGAGGGGGCGTTCCCGGTCGCCCCGGGGCCGGCGGTAGTCGAGCTGGACGTGAAAGGCCGGGGGCGAGCTCGCGGCGAGCGGATGGAGCCGGATGCGCGCATGCAGGCCGCGGGGCAGGTCGCTCACCACCTGTGGCTGCTTGGCCGCCTCGCCGTCAGGCCAGGTCGCGCGGAGGGCGCGGCAGGCCTCGGCCAAGGGGACGGGCAGCCGGAAGGCGCTGCGGGCGCGGAGCGCCGCGGCGCGGCGCTCGCCGTGGTTCCACACGGCGCAGGCACGGGCAGCCTCGGCATTGAACCACACGGGCGTCAGCTCCCAATCGAGCAACAACAGGCCGACCGGCACTTCTTCCATCATGGCGGCGTAATGGGCGAGCACATCGGCTCGGTCGGCGGGGGGCATGGGGGAATAAAGCTGGAGTGAAAGTGAAGGTGAAAGACGGCGGAAAGCAGGCCCGGTCGGCTCCTTCACTTTCACTTTCAGTTGCCCGCGGCAAGCCGATTACTCCGTTTGGCCTATAGACCCACTCTTGAGGGACGGATACAGTGGAGGCCGCAACCCATTCCCGCATGAGCACGACCTATTTCGAAGCCCCGGCCGACAAAAAGACCGCCTCCAACCCCCTCGGCCTCAAGGGCGTCGACCACATCGAGTTCATCGTCGACAACGCCGACCAATGGCGGGATTTCTTCGTCAACAAATACGGCATGACGGTCCGCGCCTATGGGGACAACCAGTCCGGCCTGAAGGGCCGGCGCGCGTTCGTGGTCGGGCAGGGCCGGGTGAATTTCCTCGTGGCCGAGCCGCAGGGCACCGGCGCCGAGGCGGACTTCATGCGCTGGCATCTCGACCGGCACGGCTGCGGCGTGCGCGACGTGGCCTTCAACGTGAAGGACGCGAAGCATGCGTTCACCGAGGCGCAGCGCCGCGGGGCGAAGCCGGCCCGCGCCCTGTTCGAGGACGCCGGCATCACGCACGGCGCCATCGCCGCCTACGGCGACACGGTCCACAGCTTTGTCGAGCGCCGGAAGCACGGTGTGTTCGCCCCGGGCTACGTCAACCAGCCGAGCGGCATCGAGGATCGCGACATCAACTTTGCGATGATCGACCACGTCGTCGCCAACGTGGACCAGATGGATCCGTGGGTGCAGTATTACCAGGAGGTGTTCGGCTTCGACCTCTACATGCACTTCGACATCAACACCGGCCGCTCCGCGCTGATGTCGAAAGTCGTCAGCTCCACCGACGGCTGGGTCAAGATGCCGATCAACGAGCCGTCCTCGGCCAATTCGCAGATCCAGGAATTCCTCGACCAATACCAGGGGCCCGGCGTGCAGCACATCGCCCTGCTCACGCCCGACATCATCAGCACCATCGGGGAGATGCGCCGCATGGGGCAGGAATTCCTCGAGGTGCCCGACACCTACTACGACGCGTCGTTCGACCAGCGCGTCGGGAAGATTGAGGAGGACAAGGACGTGCTGCGCTCGCTCCGGATCCTGGCCGACCGCGAGGGGGATGACGACGGCTACCTGTTGCAGCTCTTTACCAAGTGCGTGTTCACCCGCCCCACGCTGTTCTTCGAGATCATTCAGCGACGCGGCCGCTCCCGCGGCTTCGGCGAGGGCAATTTCCGCGCACTGTTCGAGGCCATCGAGCGCGAGCAGGCCAAGCGCGGAACGCTGTAATTTAGGATTTCGGAATGCGGATTGTGGAATAAGCTGCCGACTACCCCTGGCACAATCCGCAGTCCGCATTCCCCAATCTGCAACCTTCCCCATGCCCCAATACCTCAAACTCGGGTCGATGCCCCGCAAGCATCACATCAAGTTTCCCCGCGACCAGGCCGCGAGCTACCTGGGCGAGGGCCTGCATTACGAGCACGTCATCACCACCGAGGGCTTCGACCGCTCCTACAGCATCGTCTATCACCTGAAGCCGCCGACACGCGTGAAGAAGGTCGAACTGTTCAAGGAGTTCACCCTCCAGCAGGCCGCGCATACGCCCCTGCGGCACCACCACCTCAAGTCCGCCGGCATGGCCCGCGCGGGCGATCCCTACACCGGCCGCGTGCCGCTGATGTTTAACGCGGACATCGGCTGCTACCGCTGCCGGCCCGCGACCGCGATGGACAAAGGGTATGACTTTTATCGCAACGGCCAGAGCGACGACGTCATTTTCGTCTGGGCGGGCGGCGGCTGGCTTGAGTCGCAATACGGCCGGCTCCGCTACAAGCAGGATGATTACGTTGTCATCCCGCGCGGCACCATCTACCGGCTGGTGCCCGACGACATCGCCAGGGAGGACTACCTTGTCATCGAGTCGGCCCATCCGGTGCGCATCCCGGAACGCTACCTGCACAAGGAGGGCCAGATCCGGATGGGCGCGCCCTACAGCGAGCGCGATTTCCACGGCCCGAGCGAAATCCTGACGATGGACAAGGAGGGCGATTTCGCGGTGCTGACCAAGGACCGGACCCGTTACACCCGGAACGTCATGGCCGGCCACCCGCACGATGTCGTGGGCTGGGACGGCTATCTCTACCCGTTCACGTTCAACGCGAATGATTTTGAGCCCATCACCGGCACGGTCCACCTGCCGCCGCCGATCCACCAGACGTTTGAGATGCACGGTTTCGTCATGTGCACCTTCGCCCCGCGCTACCTCGACCATCATCCCGAGGCCATCAAGGTCCCATGGGCGCACGACAACACCGAGGCGGACGAAGTGCTCTTCTACGTGCGCGGCAACTTCGGCTCGCGCAAGGGCGTGGAGCCCGGCTCGTTCACGCTGCACCCGCAGGGCATCCCGCACGGCCCGCATCCGGGCACGACGCTCAAGAGCTTCGAGCACACCCGCACGGAGGAGCTGGCCGTGATGTTCGACACCCAGTTCCCGCTCGAGCTGACCGCGGAGGCGCTCGTGATGGACGACCCGAACTATCCGCTCAGCTGGCTGGGCTGAAAATTACCACGAAGTGCACGAAGGCCACGAAGCAGAATTGTCATGCCTGTCTTTGTTTGCCTTCGTAGCCTTCGTGCACTTCGTGGTTAGCCAATGATTTTAGACTTCGAAAAGCTCACCCCCCGCGAAGCCCACCCATGGCTGATCAATGCCATCACGCCGCGGCCCATCGCGTGGGTCTCGACCGTCTCCGCGGAGGGCAAGACCAACCTCGCGCCGTTCTCGTTCTTCCAGGGCGTGTGCGCCAGCCCGCCCACGCTACTCTTCAGCGGAGCCAACGACCGCACCGGCCGGAAGAAGGACAGCGTCATCAACGTCGAGCAGGTGCCGGAGTTCGTGGTCAACATCGTGCCCTACGCCCTGCGCGAGGTGATGAACCTGACCTCCGCGGCGCTGCCGCACGGCGAGAGCGAGTTCGAGAAATTCAACATCGCGACCGCGCCGTCGCTCAAGGTCCGCCCGCCGCGCGTGGCCGCGGCCCCGGTGGCCTTCGAGTGCAAGCTCGAGCGCATCGTCCGCATCAACGAGGGCCCGCTGGGCGGCAACGTCGTGTTCGGCACCATCGTCTGCGCGCACGTCAGCGAGGCCATCCTCGGTCCCGACGGGCAGATCGATCCCAAAAAACTCGACACCATCGGCCGCATGGGCGGCGATTTCTACACCCGCACCACCGAGCTGTTCGCCATCCATCGTCCCACTTAATCGTGCTCTTTCTCGTAATCATTCTCGTTCTCTCCAGTTTACGTGAGAACGATAACGAGTAGGAGAACGAGAAAGATTAAAAATCCCCCAATGACTGAAATCGTCATCCTCTCCGCCACCCGCACGCCGCTCGGTGCTTTCCAAGGCGCCTTTGCCGCCGTGCCCGCCGCGCGGCTCGGTGCCGCCGCCATCAAGGGCGCCGTGACCCAGGCCGGGCTCAATCCCGCCGACATCACCGACTGCCTGATGGGCAATGTGCTTCAGGCGGGACAAGGGCAGGCACCCGCGCGCCAGGCCGCGATTTACGCAGGGCTGCCTCACTCAGTGCGCTGCGTCACCGTGCACAAGGTCTGCGGTTCGGGCATGCAGACTGTCATCGGCGCCTCGCATTTCCTCGCCAACGGGATGGGCACGATCGCCATCGCCGGCGGCATGGAGAACATGACGCTCGCGCCCTACCTGCTGCCGAAGGCCCGCGACGGCTACCGCATTGGCCACCAGCAGGTGATTGACTCGATGATCACCGACGGCCTGTGGGATCCGTATAACAACATCCACATGGGCAATTGCGCGGAAAAGTGCGCGGCAAAATACGCCTTCACCCGCGAGCAACAGGACGCCTATGCCATCGAGAGTTTCAAGCGCGCCAATGCCGCGCAGAAGGACGGGCGCTTCGCGCAGGAGATCACGCCGGTCGAGATCACCGATGCCAAGGGCAATGTTACCAAGGTCGAGCACGACGAGGGCCCGGCCAAGGTGAAGTATGACAAGATTCCCGGGCTGAAGCCGTCGTTCCAGAAGGACGGCACCATCACGCCCGCCAACGCTTCTTCCATCAACGATGGCGCGGCCGCGCTCGTCCTCGCCACTGCCGACACGGCGAAAGCGAAGGGTCTGAAGCCCGTCGCTCGCGTTGTTTCATTCGGCGGACACGCGCAGGACCCGGTGTGGTTCACCACCGCGCCGGTGCAGGCGACGCAGTCCGCACTCAGCCGCGCCGGCTGGAAAGTCACCGACGTCGACCTCTGGGAGGTCAACGAGGCCTTCGCCGTCGTGCCGATGGCGTTTGCCCAGGAACTCGGCGTGCCAGCCGACAAGCTCAACGTCCGTGGCGGCGCCATCTCGCTCGGCCATCCCATCGGCGCCAGCGGCGCGCGGATCCTCGTGACGCTCCTCGCCGCGCTCAAGGAGCGCGGGCTCAAGCGCGGTGTCGCCGCCATCTGCATCGGCGGCGGCGAGGGCCTCGCGGTATGCATCGAATTGCTGTGAGCAAGGTCTACCCCAGCGCCCCTGCCGCCCTCGAGGGGCTGTTGCACGACAACATGACGCTCGCCGCGGGCGGGTTCGGGTTGTGCGGCATTCCGGAAAATTTGATCGTCGCGCTGCGCGACAGCGGCGTGAAGGGCCTGACCATCGTCGGCAACAACGCCGGCGTGGACGACTTCGGCATGGGCCTCCTCCTGAAAACGCGGCAGGTGAAGCGGGTCTTCGCGTCCTACGTGGGCGAGAACAAGGAGTTCGAACGCCAGGTGCTCGCCGGCGAACTCGACTTGCAGCTCGTGCCGCAGGGCACACTCGCCGAGCGGTTGCGCGCGGGCGGCGCGGGCATCCCGGGATTCTACACCCGCACCGCCTTCGGCACCAGGCTGGCCGAGGGCAAGGAGACCAAGGTTTTCGACGGCAAGGAATACGTGCTCGAGCCGGGCATCAAGGCCGACGTCTCGCTCGTGAAGGCGTGGAAGGGCGACAAGTCCGGCAACCTCGTCTACCGGAAGACCGCGCGGAATTTCAACCCGATGATCGCGACCTGCGCGAAGATCTGCGTCGCCGAGGTCGAGGAGCTCGTTGAGGTGGGGGAGCTGGCGCCCGACTCGGTTCACACGCCCGGCATCTACGTGGACCGGATCATCCAGGGCGTGAACTACGAAAAGCGGATCGAGTTTCGCACCGTGCAAGGCAGCGCCGTCTCGAAGAAGGAATCGCCCGTGCGCGAGTTGATGGCGAAACGCGCCGCGCAGGAGTTGCGCGACGGCTACTACGTCAACCTCGGCATCGGCATTCCAACGCTGGTCGCCAATTTCATCCCGAAGGGCATGAACGTCACGCTGCAGTCCGAGAACGGGCTGCTCGGCATCGGCCCGTTCCCGACCGACGACCAGGTCGACCCCGACCTGATCAACGCCGGCAAGCAGACCATCACGACAATCCCCGGCTCGGCGTTTTTCTCGAGCGCTGACTCGTTCGCGATGATCCGCGGCGGACACATCGACCTCTCGATTCTTGGCGCGCTGGAAGTGACGGACAGCGGCGACATCGCAAACTGGATGGTCCCGGGCAAAATGGTGAAGGGCCCCGGTGGCGCGATGGACCTCGTCGCCGGTGTGCGGCGCGTCGTGGCCGTGATGGAGCATTGCGCGAAGGACGGCAGCCCGAAGATTTTAAAACAATGCACGCTGCCCATCACGGGCAAAGCTGTGGTGAACCTCATCATCACCGACCTGTGCGTCTTCGAGGTGAAACCGAATGGCGCCCAGGGCGGCGGCGGGCTCGTGCTCACGGAGCTGCATCCTGGCAGCACGGTCGAGGACATCCGCGCGAAGACCGGCGCGCCCTTCACTGTGGCGTCTGGCGTCGGAAAATAGCCTTTCATCACCCGGGCATTGCCACCGCCCGCCGAACACTCTTAGCTTTCCCTTCCATGAAACATCCCCGCTGCCTCCTCGTCGCGCTCGGTCTGACCGCCGGCGCCCTGCTGCCGCTGTCTGCCGGCTGCAGCCGCTCGGCTGACAACAAGACCGCTGCTGCACCCACCAAGCCCGTCGCTGCACCCGCCAAGCCTGCGATCGAACCCGCCAAGCCCGTCGCGCCCCGCTTCAGCGCGGGCAACATGGATCCGACCGTCAGCCCGCGCGCCGACTTTGCGCACCACGCCTGGGGCAACTGGCAGAAGAACAACCCGGTGCCGGCCGACAAGTCGCGCTGGGGTGCCTTCAATGAGCTCGACCAGTTCAACCAGAACGCGCTCAAGGGCATCCTGGAAACCGCGGCCGCCCGCTCGCATGAGCCCGGTTCCGTGGAGCAGAAGGTCGGGGATTTCTTCACCTCGGCGATGAACACCACGGCCATTGATGCCGCCGGGCTCAAGCCGGCCGCGCCCGACCTGGCGCAGGTCGCCGCCATCGCCTCGCCCGCGGATCTCGCCCGCACCCTGGCCGGTCTGCACAACCGCGGCGTGACAGGTTTCTTCCGCGTCTTTGTCGACGCCGATGAGAAGAACAGCACGATGAACGCGCTGCAGGCCAACCAGGGCGGGCTGAGCCTGCCGAGCAAGGACTACTACTTCGGCGAGCAATTCGAGAAGCAGCGCGCCGCGTTCGTCGAGCACGTGACGAAGATGTTCACGCTGGCCGGCAACACGCCCGAGGCCGCGGCCGCCGGGGCCAAGACGGTCTTCGCGGTCGAAAAATCACTCGCGACCAACGCCCGGACGCCCGTCGAGCTCCGCGACTCGCTCGCCAACTACAACAAGATGACGACGGCGGAGCTCGCGGCCAAGCTGCCGGCGTTCCCGTTGACCGCCTACCTCGCGGAGCGCGGCATCAGCGGCCCGGCCGCGGCCAACATCATCGTCGGCCAGCCGAAGTTCTTCGAGGGCCTGCAGGAGCAGCTGGCGGCGCGCCCACTGGCGGACTGGAAGGTTTACCTGCGCTACAAGGTGCTGCGCGCCGCTTCACCCTATCTCGCCGCGCCCTTCGAGGCGGAGAGTTTCCGCTTTTACAGCACGGTCCTGCGCGGTACTCCCGCGATGGAGCCCCGCTGGCAGCGGTCCGCCCGCGTCGTCGACGGCCAGATCGGCGAGGCACTCGGTCAGCTCTATGTGGCGCAATACTATCCGCCCGAGGCCAAGGCCCGGATGGAGGAAATGATCCGCAACATCACCGCGGTCATGAAGGACCGCCTGAAAAAGATCGACTGGATGACCGAGCCCACCCGGCAGAAAGCGATCGCCAAGTTCGACCGCTTCTACCCCAAGGTGGGGCATCCGGAAAAATGGCGCGACTACGCCAAGGCCCCCATCCAGCGCGAAAGTTACTACGCGAACGTGCGCGCCTCGACCGAGTTTGAGATCAAGCGCACCCTCGCCAAGCTCGGCACGCCGGTGGACAAGGCCGAGTGGGGGATGACGCCGCCGACAGTGAACGCCTATTTCGACCCGACGGCCAACAACATCAACTTCCCCGCCGGCATCCTGCAGCCGCCGTTCTTCGATTTCTCGCTGGATGACGCCGTCAACTACGGCGGCATCGGGGCGGTAATCGGCCACGAGATCACGCACGGCTTCGACGACCAGGGCCGGCACTACGACGCCAACGGCAACCTCGCGGAGTGGTGGACGGAGGCCGACGCCAAGGAGTTCAAGGCCCGTGCGCAGAAGGTGGTGGACCAGTTCAACGGCTACGAAGTGCTGCCCGGCGTGCACGTCAACGGCGAGCTGACTCTCGGCGAAAACATCGCCGACCTCGGTGGGATCACTCTGGCCTACGAGGCGCTGCAGCGCTCGCTGGTGGGCAAGGAACGGAAGCTCATCGACGGCCTGACGCCCGAGCAGCGCTTCTTCATCTCGTGGGCGCAGGTCTGGCGCACCAACGCGCGCGAAAGCGAGATCCGGCGCCTGGTCACCATCGATCCGCACGCGCCCGGCATGTTCCGCGCCATCGGCCCGCTGGTGAACTTCCAGCCGTTCTACGACGCCTTCGGCATCAAGGAA
The DNA here is from genome assembly GCA_043738215.1 of Lacunisphaera sp. Lineage (GTDB taxonomy): Bacteria > Verrucomicrobiota > Verrucomicrobiia > Opitutales > Opitutaceae > Lacunisphaera. The sequence continues at coordinate 23,256 of JAYUGX010000054.1, read as the reverse complement.
GGCGACCCGATGTGGGTGAAGCCCGAGCTCCGCGCGAAGATCTGGTAAGCGATCGCCTTTCCCGCAAAGGCAAGCCCGCACCCGGTTGGTGCGGGCTTTTTGTTGTTCACGCCGCGGGCGGCTTGGGCAGGAGCTTCGCCACGACCACGAGCAGCACCACCACGACGAGCGCCAGCGCGGCCCAGAAAACATAGCCGCCGTTGAGCCGGGTGAACGGATTCCCGGAGGCGATGCTCTGCTCGCCGGTGCCGACATGCGCCACGTTGCGGCTCGAGGTGAGCAGCTTCACCGCCACAAGGCTGAGGTCGTAGCGAGGGGCGTTGGCCGCCGGATTGCCGTAGGCGAGCGTAAAGCCCTCCGTTTCCGCGACCTTGAAGACCAGCCGCACCACCGGGTAGACGACCTGCACCGCCCCGAGAGCGATGGCGGGATTGTCGCCGTTGTCGGCTTCGATCCAGAGCGTGTCGGAGTGCACGCGGCCCGGCAGCTCGAAGACCCTGGTCTCCGGCACCCCGGGTTCTGGCATGCGGCTCCAGGCACCGGAAGCGAGCGTGTTCTCATGCATGCGACCGTCGGAACTGGCGAATTTTTCGTAGAGACGAAAGTCGCGCTTAAAAAGTGGCGTAGTTGAGGTCAACACCAGCCGCCGAAGCGGCAGGCCGGCTTGCGGGAGATGGAGTTGCCACACGCTCACGGTGGGGCGCTTCGGGTCCGGCGCGGCGGCGGGCGTCAGCATCAGTGACCGGGCGAGCGCGGGCTGCTCCAGCACGTAGGGAATCTGGTTGCCGGCGAGCAGCAGGCGCAGGTCGGCGAAGTCGGGCCGGGACTTGGCGAGCGCGTCGAGGTCGAGCTCCAGCTCCTGCACGCCGGGGCGCGCGATCTGCAGCGGCTTGCGGTAGGTCCAGTCCTTCGTGTCGAGCGGCGCGCCCGTCAGCGGCACATCGGGCAGCGGGGCGGTGCCCAGCGAGTCGCGCGGGTGGTAATCCGGCATGTCCTCCAGGCCGCCCGGGATGACGGGAGCGGCGCTGGCCGCGCGCATTTCCCCGGCAAAGGCGGCGAGGTCGTAGCGCGGGGCCATGGCCGACGGGTTGCCCGAGAGCAGCGTGTAGGCGCCGGCCGCCGGGGCCATGAACAGCAGGTTGACCGGTCGGCGCTTCAGGCGGACCCCATCGAGGGCGAGCGGCGGCGAGTCGCCGTTGTGGATGTGCACGAGTAGCTCGCGCGTGAGCGGCGTGAAGTCCAGCGGCAGTTCGAGCTGCGCGCGGGCCGGCGCGCCGTCGAGGGCGACGCGGTAAAGCGTGCCGGAACCAACCGTGCGTTCGCCGGGGACCGCGTCCCGCACCTCGCGGACGGTGACGGTCACCCGCCGCATGAACAGCGGCTCCTTGGTCTCGAATGCCAAGGCGGCGAGCGGCAGATGGCGGCCGTCGAGGGCGAGGGTGAGCACAGTTTCGCCGGCAAATTCGTCGCGGCTGGTGATGTGCGCGCCCACCGGCACGAGGGCGGGCGCCGGGCCGGCGGCGAGGCTGAGCCATGCGCCGGTGAAGGGCAGCGCCGGCGCGCGGTTGTCCGATACGGTGACGCGCACAAACGCCGCGATGTGTCCGCCCAGGTCGAGGGAGAGTTTTTCCGCGCCCCACTGGCGGAAGATGGGCACGCCCTGGTCGAGAGTGGTCCAGTTGACGTTGTCGTCGGAAATCTCCATGCGGGCCGCCCGCAGGAAAAACGGGTGCGGGGTCTCGAGGGTCAGCGCCGCCAGTGCGTCCTTGGTGCCGGTGGTGAGCATGAGGCGCGTGGCGCCGGATTCCAGTTTTGCCTCAAAGGCAGCGGGACGCGCGAGGCGGGCCGCCGGGGCCGGCGGCTGGTCCAGCAGCAGCGCGATCTCGCGGCCCCCGGCGTCGATGATGCGCAGGTCTTCCTGCCTTGGTCCGGCGGAATCGAAGGATGCCGGCGTCAGTTCCACGCGGACCAGGCCGGGCGCGGCGACGTTGAATGACTGCCGGTGCTGCCACTCGGTGGGCGCGAGCGCGGCGTGGCCGGTGACGGCGAACAGCGCGAGCAGGTTAGGAAGAAGGCGGTGGAGATTTTTCATTGCCCGGCAGGAAGCGCTGGTAGGCGAACGACGCGAGGATGGCTATGACCGCCACGGCGAACAGTGTGCCGATGCGGTAGAGCGCCTCGAGCCGCGCGAGGTCGTGGAAGAAAAGCTTGAGCAGCGCGACACTGAGCAGCGCGATGGCCGCGTAGCGCGCGGCACTGGTCTGCTTCCAGATGCCGGCGCCCAGGAGGCCGAGCGCGAAGAGTGCCCAGGCGATGGTGTAGGTCATGTCGCGCGCAAAGTTGCCGGAAAACTGCAGGGCCAGCGCCTGCGCGCCCGGCGCGGTGAAGTAGTCGGCGATCTCGATGTTGAGGAGCAGGAACGCGAGGATGACCCCGAGGGCGTTGAGGAGCGGCGGGGCGTTGATCCCGAGCACTCGCTCGCGCGGCGGCGCGAGCAGCCAGGCCCCGGTGAACAACGCCGCGGTCGCGAGGCCGTAGGCGTAGAGATACCAGTTGAAAATGGCCGTGTCGCCGCGCACGTGGTAACCGAGGACGGCGGGGTTGAGTCCCAGCCGCACAAAGGCGGTGACGAGCAGCCCGGTGCCGACTGCGCGCAGGCCGGGATGAGGGACGCGATGAAAGAGCCAGAGCAGCGCCGCGCCCTCGAGTGCCCACGCCACCGTGAGCCACTGGCGTTCGAACTGGATGGGAAAGATGAGCGTGATGAAGAACAGCGCCACGCCGCCGAACCACGCGAGCTGGTTGAGGCGCTTCGGGTTGTCGGCCGGCACGCCCTGCAGGGTCGCGACGAGGCTGCCCAGCGGCGCAACGACGAAAAGCGCCGGCACCGCGCCGAGAAAATCGTTCGGCCACGCCGCCTTGATCGCCTGGTAAACCATCCAGAAGTGCGCCAGACCGCTCGCCGCCGCCACGGCCCACGGCCCGGTGAGTCGGGCGAATTCCCGGCGGAAAAGAAACGGGTAGGCGGCGAACACCACGTAGAAACTCACATACCACACCAGCGGCAGCGCCGCCTCCTTCACCTCGAAGTGGTTCGCGTGCCAAGCGTATTGGAGCGCGGCCATGCCGGCGAGCGCACAGGCCGGCAGCCACTCGATGACCAGCAGTCTAGCCAGCCCGAGCGTAAGCACGACGAGCAGCAGGCCGAGCCCGAACACGGCCGACGGGTCCGGCACCGTCAGCCGCGCGCACACCATGATGAGCAGCAAAAACGGCAGCAACGAGGCGAAGGCGGGGATTTGCGCCCGGGCATCGCCGAAAACCAAGGCCAGCTGCCGGTCGCCGGCGGGCAGCTTGTCGCCCAGCTTGCGCACAAGCCACAGGCTGGCGGCGAAGAAGAACACCGCGAAGCCACCGATGACGAGGAGCAGCGACGGGGCGAAAACGAGGGCGGCGGGCACCCGAAAGATGCACAGGCCGGTGGCCAGCAGCGTGAGCACGAGCACGGCGGCGACGGCGGCGAGCGACGCGCTCAACACGGCCAGGCCGATGGCCAGCAGATCAACGAGGAGGATGGCGGGCCAGAGGAGCAGCGACACCGTTTCAAGCTTGAAGATGGGCAGCAGTATCAGCAGCAGCGTGAGCGGCGGGAAAAGCTGGCTCCACCACGTCGGTGCCGTCTCGGGCCGGTGGCGTTCGAGCAGCAACGGGAAGACCGAATGCAGCGCGGCGAACAGCAGGTAGACTGCGAGCGCGGCCGGCAGCAGTTCGTCGGTGAGATGCTGCCCGGTCCAGAACGACAGCAACGCGAACACCGCCAGGCCGGCCACGAGATGGAGCCGCGGCAATGTCTCGTCGCGCCACGCGAGCGTGAGCAGCAAGGCATCGAGCAGCAGCACATAGCCGAAATAGAGCGGCGCACGCTCGGCCAGTGCAGGGTAGCCGAGGAAGAAGAGCGCGAAACCCAGCCCGACGAATGGCATCACCGCCGCGGTCCAGGGAAAAACAGGACTGGTCTGCCCGCGCCGGCGGGCGATCTCCGCGGCCACGAGGTAGAGCGCACCGAACCCGAGACAGACCGCCATCGCCACCGGGCCCTTCTCGGCGATGAAGAATTTTTCCGCCCAGCCCAGCATCATGAACACGGTGCCGCCGGCGCTGAGCGGCACGAGGTAGCGCCAGCCGGTGGCGAGCACGACCGCGATCAGGCCGGCGTCGAGCAACACGATGTAGCCGAAGAGCCCCGGAGGATTGTCCACGCCGGTGTTAATCAGGAGGGGAGTGAGAAAACCGCCGAGCATCCCGAGGACGGCGACGACTTGCGCCTCGAGCCGCACGGCGAGGACGAAGGCCGTCGCGGTGATCAGCGTCATCAGCAGGAACGTCGGCACCGCGCCAAAAAACTCGAAGTGATAGATGGTCCGGCACGCGAACGTCACCGCGTAGAGTGAGACGACACCGGTTGCGATGAGGGTCTGGGAAGTGATGGCGTATCTCTCGCGGGGAATTTTGAGTCCACCCACGATCAGACCGGCGCCGACCAGGAAGCCGAGCGCCGCGCGCACCGCCGGCGGGATGAGATCATGCTCGAAGGAGTATTTGACGAAAAACGCCACGCCGAGAAACAGCGCGAGACCGCCGAGCCAGGCGAAGAGTTTCGCGCCCATGAATTGCTCCCAGTTGATTGCGGGCCGGGGCGGCGGGGGGGTATAGACCGGAGGAGCGGGGGTTTGGACCGCCGGGGTGGCGATGACCGGCGGCAGCGCAGGCGGCTCGGCCACCGGCTTGGGGCGCACCGGTGTGGGCGGCGCAACGACGACCGAGAGAGGAGTGACGGCCGCTGGCTTGGCCGGAGTGGTGGCGCGCGGTGTTTCCGGTTTCGCGGGTGCCGGAGCAATCCCCTCGCGCACTTTGGTCTGGAGGCTGGTGAACTCGCCTTCCAATCGATGGAGCCGCTGGTGCAGTGCCTCCAGTTCCTCATCGTGCCCGCGGACCTTGACGATCATCCAGATCGGCAAAACGATCAGGACCAGAAACAGGTAAAGCGCCAGCAAGACGAGAAGTGCTTCCATAGGGGCGGCCCGCCAAATCTGTTACTGACCGCGCGGTGGGGCATTGGCAAGCCCGGCGCCGACTTTGGCTTGCGGCGGGCATTCCGCGCGGGCGTGATAACGGCATGAGCCTGACCCTTTGGACCAACCACACCCTGCGAACCGGGGCCCGGGCCATGTTCACGGAGGGACTGGCCGCAGCCGGCTGCCGGCTGGTGCAGTCGGCGATTTCCTCCCGCTCGGTGCTGGCGCAGGGCGAGCCCGACCCGGCGTTCGCGGAGGCGGATATTGCCTACGGCCAGCCCGACCCGGGCGACGTGATTAAAAATCCGCGGTTGAAATGGGTGGCGCTTTCGACGGCGGGCTACACGCGCTATGATCACGACAATTTCCGCGCGGCGATGAAACAGCGCGGCACGCTCGTGACGAACGTGTCCGCAGTTTTCTCGAACCCCTGCGCCGAGCACCTGCTGGCCCAGATGCTGGCGTTCACGCGGGAGCTGCCGAAATACATCCTCAACCAGGCCGGCCCGCGCGAATGGAACTACCTCGCGGGCCGCTATAGCATCGAGCTGCTCACGGGCAAGACCGTGGTGTTGCTCGGCTACGGCGCCATCGGGCAAAGACTCGCGGAGCTGCTCGCGCCGTTCTGCTGCCACGTCATCGCGGTGCGCCGCACTCCGCGCGGCGACGAGGGCATCGAGACGGTGACCGAGCTGGAGCTGCCGCGCGTCCTGGCGCTGGCGGACCACGTGGTGGACGTCCTGCCCGATTCACTGGCGACGCGGCAGTTCTGCAACGCCGCGCTTTTTTCCCAGATGAAACGCGGCGCCTGCTTCTACAACATCGGCCGGGGCACGACGGTGTCGCAGGACGACTTGCTCGTGGCGCTGAAGTCCGGGCAAGTGGGCGGGGCGTATCTTGACGCCTTGGAGCCCGAGCCGCTGCCGCCGGAGCATCCACTATGGTCGGCGCCGAACTGCCATATCACGCCGCATGTCGGCGGCGGGCACAAGGAGCAGGACGAAAGCCTCGTCCGGCATTTCCTCGGCAATCTCGGGCGTTTCCAGCGCGGCGAGAAGCTGGTGGACCGGATTATCTAGGTCGGGAAAACCTACTGCTTGTAGACCTTGCCGGCCTTCATGACGAAGGTGACCTTCGTCAGCACGCTGATGTCGGCGAGCGGGTCGCCCACGACGGCGACGATGTCGGCGAACTTGCCGGTTTCGAGTGAACCGAAGTCGCTGTCGTGGCCGATGAGCTTCGCGCCCTCGATGGTGCCGATCTGGATGGCCTTCATGTTCGGGATGCCGGCCTCGACCATGTAGACAAATTCCTTCGCGTTTTCGCCGTGCGGGGCGACGCCCTGGTCGGTGCCGAGGGCCATCTTCACGCCGGCCTTGTAGGCGCGCCCGGCGGTTGCCTGGATGATGGGTCCGATGGTGGCTGCCTTGAGGCGCACGACCTCGGGGAAGTAACCGGCAATCTTCGCCTTGTCGGCGACGAAGCGGCCGGCGCTGATGGTGGGCACGTAATAAGTGCCGTGTTCCTTCATGAGGGCCATGTCCTCGTCGTTCAGGTAGGTACCATGCTCGATGGAATCGACGCCGCCGATCACGGCGCGCCGGATGGCCTCGGCCCCGTGCGCGTGGGCGGCAACCTTCATGCCGTATTCGTGGGCGGTAGTGACGATGGCGCGGATCTCGTCGTCATCGAGCTGGGGGTTGTCGCCGCTGCTCTCGAGGCTGAGCACGCCGGCGGAGGGCATGATCTTGATGAGGTCGGCGCCGTGCTTGAAGTGCTCGCGCACGGCCTTGCGCGCGTCATCAGGGCCGTTGATCACGTTCTCCGCGGGGATTTTTTCCTGCAGCCGGTAGTTCAGGCCGGTGGTCGGGTCGACATGGCCGCCGGTGCTGCCGATGGGCGTGCCGACGGCGAAGATGCGCGGACCATCCACCCAGCCCTCGGCGATCGCCTTGCGCAGGGCGATGTCGAGGTAATCATCCGCGCCCAGATCGCGGACGGTGGTAAAACCGGCCAGCAGAGTGCGCTTGGCGTAGACGGTAGACCGGTAGGCATAGTCGGCCGGATTGAGATAAAAGCGCTCAGTATAACTCTTGGAGGATTGCTCGCTGGTCAGGTGGACGTGACAGTCGATAAAGCCGGGCAGGACGGTGGCGTTCTTGAGGTCGATGACGGTGTCGCCGGCGCCGGGCGCGGTGTAACCGTCGGCCAGGCCGGTGATGCGCTCGCCGTCGACCGTGATGGTCACGGCCTTGCGGGCGGTGTCGGCGCGGCCGTCGATCAGCGAGCCGGCGTAGATGAGGGTCTTGGCGGGGGCGAGAGTGGCCGCGAGCAGGGCGGCACCCACGAGCAGGGGGCGGCAGGGGAGTTGCATCCGGTGAATTTGGCCACGCGGCCGGACGCGCGCAACCGCCAACTGGCCGCACCGACCTGCTTGGGCAAATTTTCAGGGAATAATTCCCGCCCGGCCACTCTCCTATTGATTCGAACTGCCCGGCTCCTCTTACTTTTCCCCGCTTTCCCCGCTTTCACTTCACACCCCCGGTATCATGCCGCGCGGCGCTGGAGCGATAAACAAAACAAATCCACTAGCACATGAACAAATCCACTCGTCTCATCATCACGGCAGCGGCGATCGCCGGACTCTATTCCGGCGCGCTCGTCGCCAAGTCCTACGGGGCCGACGACAAGGCCGGTACCCCGGCCACGAAGGACGCCAAGGACACGGCCAAGAATGATTGTAAAGGCAAGAACGGCTGTAAGGGCCAGGGCGGCTGCAAGACCGGCGACAACGGTTGCAAGGGCAAGAACTCCTGCAAGGGCAAGGGTGGCTGCAAGACGGCCTGATCCGCGTTTCGTGTGACCGGCCGCTCACGCGCCGGTCATCATCTTAATCTGGGGAGACCGGGCCTCGCGCCCGGTCTCCCTTCTTTCCTCCCAGGTCCGTGGCTACGCGTGGGCCACGCCTTTTACCGATTGCGGCCCGCCGCCGCGCCAATAACTTCCGTTCCTCATGCCCGCCAACCCGTTCAACGGCCAGACTGACTATGGCATCGGCATCGGCCTGCGCATTCCGCACTACGACCACATCCTGAGCCGGAAACCCACGGTGGACTGGTTCGAGATCATCTCGGAGAACTTCATGGTGGATGGCGGCCGCCCGCTCGAGGTGCTGGACCGGATCCTCGCCCAATACCGCGTCGTGCAGCACGGGGTCGCGATGTATTTCGGCGCGGCCGACGGCCCGAACCGCGAGCATCTCCGCCGGCTGAAGGCGCTCACTAAGCGCACGAAAACCCCGTGGCTCACCGACCATCTCTGCTGGGGCAGCGTGGACGGCACCTACTCGCACGACCTGCTGCCGATGCCCTACACCTTCGCCGCCGCCAGGCGCACGGCGGAAAACATCCGGGAGGTGCGCGATTTCCTGGAGATTCCCATCGCGGTCGAGAATGTCAGCTCCTACACCGAGTTCCATGTCTCGGAGATGACGGAATGGGAATTTCTCACCGAGGTGGTCGAACTGGCCGACTGCGGAATCCTCCTCGACGTGAACAATATCTACGTCTCGGCGAAGAACCACGGCTTCAACCCCTACGACTATATCGACAACGTGCCGCACCACCGCGTCGCCCAGATGCACATCGCGGGTCACACCAAGTTCGAGAAATACATCCTCGATACGCACGACCATCCCGTGCTCGACCCGGTCTGGAAACTCTACGCCCACGCCACGAAACTCTGCGGCGTCACCGCCACGCTGCTCGAGTGGGACGACAAGATCCCCTCGTTCGACGAGGTGCACAATGAAGCCCTGAAGGCCCATGAATTCATCGCCCAAGCCCGCGCGGCCAAAATCCCCGCGCCGCGCGAAGCCGTTCGCTCCCGCGCGCGTTGATTCCACCGCGGACCTCGCGGACCTCCAGCGCGCCATGTGGCGGGTCATCTCGCGGCCGCTGACCGCGGACAACCAGATGCAGCGCCGCTGGTCCGACGGCCGGGCCACCAGCGCCGTGGCCGCGCAAATCGCCAAGCCCAACGACCGGCTGACCTCGTTCGAACGGCTCGAGATCTACAACCGCATGTATTGGTTTCGCGTGCTCGACAGCCTCTACGACGACTGCCCCGGGCTGCGCGCCGTGCTGGGCGACACCAGGTTCATGCGCCTAGCCGAGGCTTATCTCGTGAAATATCCCTCCGGCTCCTTCACGCTGCGCAACCTGCCGCACCGGCTGGCGCATTTCATCCGGGCCGAACCGCACTTCACCCGGCCGCACACCGCGCTCTGCCATGATCTCGCCCGTTTCGAGTGGGCGCGGGTCGAGGTGTTCGACACGGCCTCGCAACCGGTCTTCACGGTGAGCGATCTGCGCGGCCTGCCCCCCGCGCGGCAGGGAAAGCTGAAGCTCGCGCTCCAACCCTACCTGCAGTTGCTCCGCCTGGATTACCCGGTGGATGATTTCATTCTGGAGGTAAAGCAGCGCGAGGCGCAACTACTGCGCGGCGACGCCAGCAACGCGCCGTCGGCGTTGCGCCGCCTGCGGGAGAAAAAAGTCGTGTCGCCGTCCCGCGCCCGCACCCACGTGGCCGTGCACCGGCTCGACAACCAGATATTTTTCAAGCGGCTCGAGCCCGCCGCCTACCGGATTCTCACGGCCCTCCGCCGCGGCGCGACGCTGGAGCAAGCCCTGGCCACCGGCATCCCCCGGGCGAAGCGCTCCCGCGCTGATTGGGCCGCGAAGGTGCAGGACTGGTTCCGCAACTGGATGGAGCTGGGCTGGTTCTGCCGTCGGGAATAATTTTCCCACCCACAACTCCCACGCCCATGCAACTCCGCCCCTTGCTCGCCAGGTTTGATTCCGCGGCCTCGTGCCTCCAGTCGCTGCTGCTGCTCGCCATCCGCCTTTACTGGGGCATCTCCTTTGCCTTGGGCGGCTGGGGCAAGCTGCATCGCCTGGATGAAATCGCCAAGTGGTTTGGCGACGATCTTCATATTCCCTTCCCGAAGCTTAACGCCATCATGGCCGGCTCGACGGAATGCCTCGGCGGGGCGCTGCTGGCCCTCGGGCTGTTTGCGCGACCCGTTTCCGTGCCGCTGATCTTCACCATGATCGTGGCCTATGCCACGGCGGATCGCGAGGCGCTCATGGCCATCACAAGCGACCCGGACAAGTTCGTCAGCGCTGCGCCCTTCCTCTTCCTGCTGGCCTCGCTAATCGTGCTCGCGTTCGGCCCCGGCAAGTTCTCGCTCGACGCGCTGCTCTTCAAGAAGCCGGCGTCTGCTTCGTAGTTTTCGGCTGGCATGGGCATGAAGTTCCGGGTCCTGATTCTCGCCTTGGTTACGTCCGCCATCGGGCTTGCCGCCCGGGCGGCGGAGCCGATTGTCTGGCACGAGTGGTCGCCGGATATCTTCGCACAGGCGAAACGGGAAACAAATTTGTCATCCTCGATCTCGAGGCCGTATGGTGCCACTGGTGCCACGTGATGGCCGGGACGACCTACCGCGACCCGGTAGTCGTTGCCCTGGTGAACGAGCGCTATATCGCCGTGCGCGTGGACCAGGATGCGCGGCCCGATCTCGCCAGCCGTTATGAGGATTACGGCTGGCCGGCCACGGTCAGCTACGCGCCCGACGGCACCGAGATCGTGAAAAAGCAGGGCTACATCGAGCCGGCCGGCATGGCGCGGTTGCTCCGGGCGGTCATCGCGGACCCATCGCCCGTGGCCGCCCAGAACGTCAACAGCGATCGCGCGGCCACCAGTAAAACCGCGCTGCCGGCCGCACGCCTGGCCGAACTGCGCGCCACGTGGGCCGGCGGTTACGACGACAAGGAGGGCGGCTGGGGCACCAGCCATAAATACCTCGATGTTGACACCATCGATTACGCGCTGCGGCTGGCCGCGCACGGCGACACCCGCGCCGCGCAGATGGCGCGCGATACCCTCCGGCTCCAGCGCAAGCTCCTCGATCCGGTTTGGGGCGGCGTCTACCAATACTCCGCCGGCGGCACCTGGAACGAGCCGCACTTCGAGAAGATCATGTCCATCCAGGCTGACAATCTCCGCGCGTGCTCCCTCGCGGCCGCGCAATGGGGTGATCCGGCTTACCTGGAAACGGCCCGGGCCATCCACGGCTACCTGCGGAAATTCCTCACGAGCTCCGACGGAGTAGTCTACACGAGCCAGGACGCCGACCTCGTGCCCGGCGAGCACAGCGCGGATTATTTTGCGCTTGATGACGCCGGCCGTCGCAGGCACGGACTCCCGCGGATCGACACGCACATTTATGCCCGGGAAAACGGCTGGATCATCAGCGCACTCGTGCAACTGGCGGAAGTCTCCGGTGACGTCACGTATCGCGCAGAGGCTGAGCGCGCGGCGCAGTGGGTGATCGCCAGCCGGAGCCTCGCCGGCGGCGGTTTTCGCCACGACGAGGGCGATGCGGCCGGGCCCTATCTCGGTGACACACTGGCAATGGGCCGGGCCTTTCTCGCCCTGCACCAGTTGACGCAGGATCTCGCCTGGCTGGCCCGCGCCGAGGCGGCGGCGAAATACATCGAGGCGCATTTCCACCGGACCGGCGCGGCGGGTTATGCGGCCAGCGACACCACGAAGGAGACTTTTCCCGCGCCGCGACCGCAATTCGACGAGAATCTGAACCTAGTGCGCTTCACCACTGCGCTGGCGCAGGTGACCGGCCGCGCCGACTATCGCGCCATGGCGCAGAACAGCCTGCGCTGGTTGCTTGCGCCGGGCGTGGCGGACAACCGCGGTTTTTCCGTGGCCGGCCTGCTGCTGGCCGAAGAAGAAGCGCGCACTGAGCCCATCCACGTCATGATCCTGGGCGGCAAGGACGACCCGGTCGCTGCGGCGATGTTCGCCGCAGCGTTGCGCGTTCCCGGGCAGCACAAGCTGGTTGAATGGTGGGACCGGCGCACCGGCCCCGCGCCACGCGGCGAGGATATTTTTCCCGCGATGGACGGGGCGGCGGCGTTCCTGTGCGCAAACGGCGCCTGCTCAACCCCACTGACAAACGTCGCGGTGCTCGAGAAACGCCTGGCCCGGCTCAGCCGGCCTTAGGTGGCGGACTGCAGAGATCCTCGTAGGCGTAGAGCACCGCGCCGAACATCAGCGGCATCGTGAAGAAAATACCGATGATCAGGCCGATGAGGCCGAGCATCGCGAGAATCCCGCCCAACAGCATGACCAAGAAGACCCGGAACCACTGCCGCGTCACGACCCGCCGGCTGACCTCCATGGCCGTCCATGGCCCGAGACCCTTGTCGATCACCAGCGGAAAGGTGAACGCCCAGGAAATCGACAGGTAAATCACCGCGAGGCCGCCGAGACAAATGCCCCCCAGGGCCAGGGGGCTGAGGGGCGGCAGGGAATCCGTGACGCGCCCCGACATCGCGACCTTGGCGAGAAAGAGAAACACCGGCCCGAAAAAGACCAGCAATACCGCGATGATTAGAAAAGTGGTCAGTAACGTGGCCAGCATCAATGGCACAAACGCCTTGGTGAAACCCGCAAACGCATCGCTGACTTCCCGGGGCTGGCCGCGCATCTTGCCCAGGTAATAGTAATACAGGCCGCCGTAGAACACGCCGTTCAGGAAAAAGCCCGAAAGCATGCCGAGCACGGGAATCAAGCCCGCCACGAACTGGACAAAGATGATCAGCAGAGTGACGCCCACCAGCGGCAGAAGGTTGGATTTCCACAGGTCAAAGCTCCGGCTCAGGCAGCCGAAGATGTCGAGCGACGCGGCCCGGGCATTTAAGCCGGCGGCGATTTCCGCGGCACTGCCCGTCAGGAAAGCGGGTGCGCTGGCGGAGGCTGGCAGGGGTGGCGGGCTCGGGGGCACCGCCGTCTGGTTGCCATCGCTGCCGCCAAACTCGGGGAGCGCCCCGATGGTGGTCCATTCCGCGGCGTCCACCCGCTTGATCTTCGTTTGCGCATTCGCGCGGCCCGCCTGCATCCATTCGATGACTTTGCCGGCCGTGACCGGCCCGTATTCTTTTCCATCAGCCCCAAGAATGGTGAACATAGTGGGGCTAGCTTGCGCGCGGTGGGCCGAAGGTCAACGCCGCCGTCAGTCCTCGCCGGATTTCTCGCGCACCCGCTGCCGCAGACCCTTGGTCAGTTTCTTGAAGCGGGTCTTGTGCTGCTGTTGCGCCGCCCGGTCGTGGCGCCGCGCCTCGTGGGCCGTGGCGCGGCCCATCCGCAGGTAGCTCTGCCAGCGCCCGAGGTCGAGCGAGCCGTCAGCCAGGGCGGCCTGCACCGCGCAACCGGGTTCGACCGTGTGGGTGCAGTCGCGGAATTTGCAGCGGGCGGCGATCTCCGCCACGTCTGCGAATGCCGCCTGCACCTCAGCGCCGGCGTCCCACGGCTGGAGCTCGCGCATGCCGGGGGTATCGATGATGAGCGCGCCGCCGGGAGCGACGAGCAGTTCGCGCTGGGTCGTGGTGTGCAGGCCCTTGCTGTCACCCGTCCGCACTTCCTGCGTGTGCTGGACTTTTTCGCCGACCAGCCGGTTGATCAGGGTGGACTTGCCGACACCCGAGGAACCGAGCAGCGCGACCGTCGCGCCGGGCTGGAGCCAGGGGGCGAGTGCCTTGAGCCCGCGGCGGGTCATTGCGCTGAGAATGAGGACCGGCACCGCGGGGGCGATGGCCTCGACTTCCTTTTTTCTAGCCTCAGCGTCTTCACATATATCGGCCTTGTTGAGCAGCACGACCGGCTGCGCGCCGCTGGCCCAGGCGGCCGCGAGGTAGCGCTCGATGCGGTGCAGGTTGTAATTGGCGTCGAGGGCGCTGACGAGAAACACAGTGTCGACGTTGGCCGCGACGACCTGCTCGATTTCCTGCTCGCCGGCGGCCTTCCGCGAAAACTTGGTGCGCCGCGGCAGCAAACCGTGGATGCTGGCCCGGTTGTCGTCTCCCGGCTGGGGCGTGATCGCCGCCCAGTCGCCGATGGCGGGCAGGTCGGTGGCGTTGACGGCGCCATGCAGGAATCGGCCGGTGCACTCGCCGAGCCGCGCCCCCGACTCGCCGGTCACCTCGTAATGGCCCTTGAGCTGGAGCGTGACCCGTGCCGGCACGCAGCCCTCCGTCGCGTAAGGCGCGAAGGCTTGCGCGAAGAAATCGTTCCAGCCGAGTTCGGCGAGCGTCATGCCGGCAGCAGCTTGGAGCCTTCGGGCCCGGGGCGCCAGAACAGAGCCGTGTGTCCGACCGCCCCGACGCACAGGCAGGACGTGTCGGCCGCCAGCCGGTCGCACAGCACCGCCCGCGCCTCGCGGTCCGTGCCCTCGAAGCGCAGTTTCACCAGTTCGCGTGCATCGAGCTGGCGGTTCAGTTCGACCAGGAGCGCCGGGGTGGAACCGTGCCGGCCGACGCGGAGCGAGTCGCTGAGTTTCTGGCCCAAGCCGCGCAACTGTGTTTTCTGCGCGCCGGTGAGGGTGGGAAATTCGTTCATGTGGAGAATGTGTCCAACGGCATCTCGCGCCATTGTCCAGCCGGGAGGTCGCCGAGCTCAAGATGGCCGAAGCGGGCCCGGTGCAGCGTCAGCACCTCTGCGCCCTGGCTGGCGAACATCCGCCGCACCTGGTGATAGCGGCCCTCGGTCAGAGTCAGCTCGGCCTCCCGCGGGGCGATTATCCTCAATTCCGCCGGCGCGCACGGTTCCTTTTCGTCCTTGAGCAGCAGTGTGCCGCTGGCGAAGAGCGGGATGAGGTCCGGCGACAGGCCGGCGCTGACTCTCGCACGATAAACCTTCGGCACCTTGTGCTTGGGGGAAGTGAGCCGATGGACGAGCTCGCTTTGGTCGGTGAGCAGCAGTAGGCCGCTCGTTTCCTTGTCGAGCCGGCCGATGCTGGTGACGGGCGGGTTGCGCTGGCGCCAGCGCGGCGGGAGCAGGCTGTAGATGTTCGGGCCCTCGCGCCCGTCGTGGGAGCAGACGAGCCCGACCGGCTTGTGCAGGAGGAGCAGCAGACCATCGGGATGGTCCAGTGGTTCGCCGTCGACGCGCACGTCGGCCGGCTCGGCCTTGGCGCCGAAATCGTCCTCCGTCTGGCCGCGCACAGTCACGCGGCCGGCCTGGATCCAGGCGCGTGCTTCGCGGCGGGAGCAGTAGCCGAGGTTGGCGAGGAGCTGGTCGAGCCGGCGCATGGGGACTGTTTGGACAGGATTGACGGGATTGGGAAGCCGGATTGGGCGTGAGTCCTAGTGCCATTTCTGGCCCTATATAAGAGATGCCCCGTGTTCTGCTGCTCCTTTTCGCCGGAATTATCGCCAGCACCTCGCTGCTCACCGTTGTGCGGGCGCCGGATTATGTCTGGACATGGAAGCTGGCGATCCTCGCCGGCGAGTTCGGTCACTGGCTGGTGCTGCTGCCGTTGGGGCTGGCCTTGCTGGCTTGCTTCGGGCCGGCCGGGGCGTGGCGGCTGGCTACGCTGGCGTTGTGCGGCGTGGCGGTCGTCGGCCTGTTGCGGCCCGCGTTCAGCGCGTGGTGGCTCGGCCGCGAGCTGGGGGCGGGGGCTTTTTCGTTCACGCGGCTGTATGCCCACGCCCGCCTGTCGCCCGGTCCGGTGATGACCGAGGTCTTTGCCCGGCCGGCGGGACAGGAGCTGAAACTCGATTTCTATCGGTCCGGCTACGCCAAGGATGTCCTCGAGAAACCACGGCCGTGCCTGATTGTCATCCACGGTGGCGGCTGGGATAGCGGCGACCCAAGTCAACTCGTGGAATGGAATCACCGCTGGGTGGCGCGGGGCTGGGCCGTGGCGGCCATCAGTTACCGGCTGGCGCCACAATCCATCTGGCCGGCCCAGCGCGACGACACGCTCGCAGCGATCGCGTGGGTCAAGGTCAACGCGCCAAGGCTCGGGATCGATTCGACGCGGCTGGTGCTGTTTGGACGCTCCGCGGGCGCCCAGATCGCTACGGCGGTCGGCTACGGCGCGCACGACCCGGCCATCCGCGTGGTCATCGCGCTCTACGGGCCGCACGACATGCCATTTGCCTGGTCGGTGTCGCGCGAGGACGACGCGTTGAATACCATCAAGCTCTTGCGCCAGTTATTCGGCGGGCCGCCGGATACCCCGGAGCGCCGCGCGCGCTGCGAGTCGGCCAGCGGCCAGCTGCTCGCACGCCCCGACTCGCCGCCGACGCTGCTGGTGCACGGTGTGCCCGACACGCTCTCGTGGTATCGCCACAGCGAGCGGCTCGCGGCGCGGCTGCAGGAGCTGGGCGTGCGGCATCAGTTCCTGAAACTGCCGTGGGCAACCCATGCGTTTGACTTCAACCCCGACGGACCCGGCAGCCAGCTGGCCGATTACGCCATCACCAAGTTTCTCGCCGACGCGACAAAATGAATGTCACTTACTGGATGACATGTGCCGCCGGGTTTACTTGGTGCGGAGCGCCGCCACCTGGGCGGGCGTGACTTCCGCGGCGCCGGGCGGCGCAAAATTTTTCCGCAGGTAGTTCACCACGCTGGCGACATCCGTGTCGTTGATCGCCGGGCCGTAAGGCGGCATGAGCCCCGGGAATTTCTCCCGGTCGGCCGGGAGCACCGCGGCGGGGCCCTCGAGGATCACCCTGATCAGACGTGCGGGATCACCGGCCACCACGGCGCTGCCCGCGAGAGCGGGCTGCATGCCCGGCACACCACCGCCGTTGGGCATGTGGCAGGCGGCGCAGACCAGGGAATAGATTTTGCCGCCGGGCGTGTCGGCGCCGAGGGGTGCCTGGCGGGCGGCCGGGACGGACACGGCGGCTGATTTCGCGCCGGCGGGATTGGTCTCGCCCGTGTAAATGATGCGCCAGATGCGGCCCTTCTCCGTTTCACTTACATAGAGCGAGCCGTCGGGCCCGACGGCGACACCGCCCGGACGGAAGCGGGCGTCGCCGGTGTTCACGAATTCCTCCTTGCCGGCGAAACCGTCCGCGAACGCCTCGTAGGTTCCGGTGGGCAGGCCTTGGTCGTTGAAGGGCACGAAGCAGATCTTGTAACCAGCCTGCGAGCGGGGTGCGCGATTCCACGAGCCGTGGAAGGCGACGAACATGCCGCCGCGGTATTTTTCGGGGAATTGCGTGCCGGAATAGAGTGTCATCTGCAGCGGCGCCCAGTGCGCCGGGAACGCGACCACGGGTTTGTCGAAGAGCGGGTTGCCGTCGCGCCTGTGGTTGTCGCCGCCATACTCGGGCGCGACCATGCGGGCCTTCTTGATCGGATCCCAGTAGGTGGTGGGCCAGCCGAGGTTCGCGCCCTCGCGCAGCAGGTGCATCTCCTCGGCGTCGCGCTCGGCGTTGTCGAGGTCGTCGTAATATTCGGGCGCGACCGTGTTCATCTGGTCGCGGCCCATCATCACCATGAAAAATTCCCTGGCGGTCGGCTGCCACGCGAGCGCGAGGCAGTGGCGGTGGCCGGTGGAGAAGCGCACGCCGTCGGCCTGCGTCTGGTTGAGCCTGTTCGCGTCGTAGCGCCAGAAGCCGCCGTAGGTTTGCTGGAACTCTGCGATCTCGGCCGGCGTCTTGCCCCTGGCCCCGAGGCGGCGGTCGCCGTTGCTGTAGACGTTGTAGGGGGAGCCGACCTCGACGATCATCCGGCCCTGATCGTCGAAGGCGAAGGCCTTCGCGTCGTGATCCTTTTCCGCAGGAAGATTGCGCACGACAGTCTGCAGCTCGCTCGTGGGCACGAGTTCGCCGGGGGTGTATTTGTAGCGATAGACCGAGGTGCGGCTCGAGTGATAGAGCCAGCCGTCGTGAAACATGATGTGCGTGCCGCCATCGCCGGGGCCGAACTCCTTGATGAGATCCACCCGGCCGTCGCCGTCGGTGTCGCGCAGCGCGAGGATGCCGCCCCGGAGCAGTTTCGCATAGATGTCGCCATTGGGGGCGACGGCGATGAAGCGCAGCCGGTCGGTATTACGGCCGGATTTTTTGTCGATGACGAGGTTGTCGGCGACCACCAGGGCGCGGAAGCCGGGTGGGAGGTTGATTGCGCCGTCATCGGGATCGGGGGCGGACGGGGCCCCGCAGGCGGTCGCGCACAGCAGCGACACGAACAAGGCTGGTAACTTCGGCATAGTGCGGGAGATTGTGGCTGACTGTGCGGCTGAAGCAAGCGGCCGCGGCGCCGGCCCGGGTCACAAGTTTAAGCTGGCGTCGGGCGGGGCGATGCGGGATGCGTTGCGGTCCACATGTCTTCCTGGGAATACAAACTGATCTCCAGCGGCCCACTCGGTTTCGCGTCCATGCAACTGCTCGAGCAGCACCTGGGCCAGCTCGGCAAGGACGAGTGGGAGATCATCAATTTCACGACCAAGCCCGACAACCCGCTGGTGTTTCACGGCCTGGCGCGCCGGCCCGTGGCCCGCGACTGGTTTCCGCCCGCGGCCGCCAAGCCCGCCTATGTGCCGCCGCCGATTCCCGCGGATGAGACGGACGACGGCAAGGATGAGCGCTCCCTGGCCGACGAACTGCCGCCCGCCCGCCCGGCCAACGCGCCGGCGACCGCCGACCTCGGCCTGGGCAGTTTCGACGATCTTGGCGGCAGCGAGGCGGACCTGCCCACGCTGTTCGAGGCGTTGAAACCGTTTCTGCGGAAAAACCCGCACGGCGACCTGTCGGTCGAGCTCGATTTCCTGGCCAAGAAATTCGAGCAGGATGCCCGCGAGCTGCTGACCGCCTTTGCGGAATGCGGACTGCAGGTCCCTGCGCCCGGCGAGGAGAAGGGTGACGTGGTGGATCACGACGGCTCCCTTTACTGGCTGGAGCGCGACAAGAAGGGCCGGGTGTGGCTCAATACTCGCGATAAGAAATTCAAGACGACCAAGACCACGCCCGTGCCGACCGAGCCGAAAACGGAACGGGCGCCGCGAAACAGCGAGCCGGCCCCGACAAAACCCGCCCGTGCCGTGGAGGCCGTCTTCGCCGACACCGGATCCTTCCTCAACCGCATCCGCTCGATGATGCGCCGCAACCGCCGTGGGCACGGCTGGTCGGGCAGTTTCCAATACCTGACCAAGGCCCTGAAGCTCAATGACGCGCAGCTGCTGGAAAAACTGGGCGGGCACGGCCTGCGCCTCGAGGGCGGGGACAAGCCGGTGCTGGCGGAAGACGGTGATTTTGTCTTCTGGTTGAACCGCAACCAGCGCGATGAAATCTGGATCAACGCGGACGAGAAGTCGGGAAACAGGGAACAGAAAACAGAGGACAGAGGACAGGCTGCGGCGCCGGCACGCGAGTATGTGGACCCCCGCGTTGGAGTCGCGGCGGGCAAACCGCTGCCGCCGGAGAACATCCTGACCGCGATGCGGCTGATGATGGAGCCGAAGAAACGAGGCGAAGGCGTGACGGCACCAGTGAAAATCCTGGCGGAGAAACTGGAAAAATCCGACGAGCAGGTGCTGGCGGTGCTGGCGTCAGCCGGGCTGATCGTGCCGGAGTCGCCGAAGGCCAAGCCGACCTTTGCCGAGCATGGCGGGGAAATCTACTGGCTGAACGTGAATGCCAAGGGCCAGGTGTGGCTCAACGCGAAAGCCGCGAAAAAATCCCGGGGCGCAAAGCCGGACGAGTGATTGAGGGACAAAGTTTAAGCCAGGCCCCTTTTCCAAGCCCCGATTTGGATTATGCCCGGGGCCGGGAAAAAGGGTAAAGCGCCGGCTTGAGTGTTGCCGCGGCGGGGCCGGTGCACAGGCTGGGCAAAAATTTCATGCCGCTGCCGCCCATTCTTTTTGAAGATGATGCCGTGATCGCATTCGACAAGCCGGGTGGCTTGCGGCTCACGCCGGACCGGCGGGATCAGTTGCGCGAAAATCTGCCGGACCTCGCGCGCGCCCGGCTGGGGCCCGGCCCCGCCCTGGTGCACCGCCTCGATGACGACACGAGCGGGCTGGTGCTCTTTGCGAAGACCAAGGCCGCGCTGGATTTTCTCAGCGGGCAGTTTCAGGCGAAGACCGTGCTTAAAACTTTCCAGGCCCTCACCGTCGGGATCCCCGCACAAGACGAATTCACCGTGGACCTGGTGATCAAGGAGGACGAGGGGAAGCCGGGTCGGATGTGCGTTGTCAAGAAACACGGGGCGGCGAGCCTGACGGAATTCACGGTGCGGGAAAAATTCCCGCGGCCCGCCGGCCGCGCGAGTTTCGCCTGGGTGGAATGCCGCCCGCTGACCAGCCGCCCGCATCAGGTCCGTTTGCACCTGGCGGAGTCCGGCACGCCCGTCCTCAACGACCGGCTCTATGGCGACGGGACGCAGCTCCTGCTCTCCGACCTGAAGCGCGGCTACAAGGGCCGGCCCGACGAGCGGCCGCTCCTCGCCCGGCTGGCGCTGCACGCGGGCGGGCTTACTTTCCGGCATCCGCTGACGCGCGAGCCGATGACCCTAACCGCACCGCTGCCCAAGGACCTCGAAGTGCCGCTGAAATATCTGCGTAAGTTTGGCCGGAGCGCGCCCCGGCGCTGACCCGCGCCCTCACTTGGCTTTACTTCCCGCCCGGAGACGGGTTGTCTACGCGTCAACCAATACCTGTATGAGCAATCCCACCCCGGTTACCCATACCACTGATGCCGATGGCATTGGCTGGATAACCTTCGACGATCCCGCCGGTCGCGCGAATGTGTTCAACCCCGCCACGCAGGCCGCGTTGCGCACAGCCGTCACGGCCCTGGCGGCCCAGCCGCTGAAGGCGGTGATCGTCATCAGCGCGAAGGAAAAGATCTTCATCGCCGGCGCTGACCTCAAGTGGCTGGCCGCGCTGCCCGATGTCAAAGGCGCCACGCAGGCCTCGCGCGAGGGCCAGGAGCTGTTCGGCCTGCTCGCCAGTCTCAAGGTACCGGTGGTGTGCGCCATCCACGGCGCCTGTGTCGGCGGTGGCTACGAGCTGGCGCTCGCTTGTTCGTGGCGCATCGCCAGCGAGGCGCGCGAAACCGTGATCGGGCTGCCCGAGGTGGGGGTCGGCGTGATTCCGGGTTGGGGCGGCTGCACGCGCCTGCCCCGGCTCATCGGCGCGAAGGCGGCGGTGGAACACATTCTCAAGGCCGCGCCGGTGCCGGCGGCCGCGGCCCACTCGGCCGGGCTCGTGGACGAGCTCGTCCCGGCCGCGGAATTGAAGGCCCGCGCGAAGGCCGCGGCGTTGCGGCTCGCGGCGGAAGGCCTGCCGCGCCGGGCCGCGCCCCCCGAGGCGCCGGCGGGCTTTTTTGCCAGCCAGCGCAAGGCCGCGCTCACCCGCTACCGCGGCCAGCCGGCGCCGCTCGCGGTGCTCGATGCGATCGAAAAGGGCGCGGGTCTCCCGCTGACCCCGGCGCTCGACTTGGAGGCGGCACTCTTCGGCGGCGTGGCGTCCGGCGAAGTGACGAAGAATCTCATCCATGTCTTCTTCCTCAAGGAGAACGGAAAAAAGCTCGGCGTGGATGCCTGGTTTCCACCTGCGGCCGCCGCCGCCGCGCCCGCGCCGTTCCGGATCATCGGCATCGTCGGCGCCGGCGTCATGGGCTCGGGCATCGCGCAGTGGTGCGCCTCGCACGGCTTCGGCGTCATCCTGTGCGATATCGAGCGCGACGCCGTCGAGCGCGGTATCAAGATCATCCGCGGACTTTTCAAGCAGGAGGAAGCCCGCGGCCGGCTGACCCCGGCGGAGGCCCACCGCATGATGGGCGGCATCGGTGTCACCACCAGCCTCGAGGACTTTGACGGTTGCGACATGGTGATCGAGGCCATCGTCGAGAACGTCGAGGCGAAGCAAAAACTGTTCACGGAGCTGTCCGCCGTCATGTCGCCCGACTGCGTGCTCGCGTCGAACACCTCGGCGCTGCCCATCGAGGAGCTCGCCAGCACGGTGAAGAATCCCGGGCGCATGGTTGGACTGCATTTTTTCAACCCGGTCGGCCGCATGCCGCTGGTCGAGCTGGTGCTGAGTCCGATGACCACGCGGGGGACGGCGGAACGCGCGCTTACCTTCGTCAGGGCGCTCGGCAAGACACCCGTCCTCTGCAAGTCGTCGCCCGGCTTCCTCGTGACGCGGGTGCTGTTCTTTTACCTCAACGAGGCTTGCCGGCTCTGGGAGCAGGGCGCGCCGACCGAGGTCATCGACCGCGCGATGCGCGAGTGGGGCTGGCCCATGGGCCCGATGCGTCTGATCGACGAGGTCGGCGTGGACGTGACCGATTTCATCTTTGGCGAAATGGCGCACTATTTCCCGGGACGCTTCACGGGCACCACTCTCTGCCATAAAATGTCGGCGGCCGGCCTGAAGGGTCGCAAAAACGGTGCGAGCACCGGCTTCTACAATTACACCGGCGACCAGGAGGGGCTGAACCCGGCGCTGGCGGCGTTTGCGTCCGGCTCCACCCCGCCGGCGTCAGACGCCAAGGCCATCTCGGACCGGCTCAACGGCGTGCTGATCGAGGAGACCAAGCGGGCGCTCAGCGAGGGCGTCATCAAGACCCCGGACGAAGCCGACCTCGCGCTGCTGCTTGGCGCGGGCTTCCCGGCGTTCCGCGGCGGGCTCATGCGCTATGCGCGGAGCGCGGGGCTGTTCGCCGGTTAACCCAAAGGAATTAAAAGCCGCGGTGGCGGGCCGGCCGGGCCAGAAATGCGTTGAAGTTGCGGGTGGCTTGCGGGGGAATTTTCACCATACTTCTCCCATGGCCCAAGCCGCCACCCTGAACAAAGAACAAAAGCGTCACCTGCTGCTGACGATGCTCGAGAGCCGGCACGGCGACCTCCGCGAGGAGAGCCTGAACCGTCAGGGCAAGGGGCATTTCCACGTCTCGGGCCGCGGCCATGAGGCACTGGCGGCCATCGGCGCGCAGTTGCGCAGCAGCGATTTCCTGGTGCCCTATTACCGGGACCGGGGTTTGTGCATGGGCCGCGGTTTGACGACGCGGCACATGGCGCTGGAATATTTCGCCAAGCGCGACTCGGCCTCCCGCGGCCGCATGATGCCATCGCACTACAGCTCGCGGGAGCTGAACATCGTCAGCGTGCCCACGCCCACCGGGGCGCAGCTGCTGCCGGCCTGCGGCATCGCGTGGGGCCTGCAGCTCGACCAGAAGGACGGTGTCGTGGTCACCTGCGTGGGCGACGCGGCCACCCGGCAGGGGGATTTCTACGAGGCGCTGAGCTTTGCACTCGAAAGGAAACTGCCCGTGCTGTTCGTCGTCGAGGACAACGCCTA
>JAYUGX010000053.1:0-4855 GCA_043738215.1 Lacunisphaera sp. | reverse complement strand
TGTTCGCCACGCCGCAGCCGGTGTCGTCATGGGCGTGGATGCCGACCGGCACGGTGGCGCCGAGCTTCTGCCGGACGTCCGACACCGCTGCTTCCACCTGCCAGGGCAGCGAGCCGCCGTTGGTGTCGCACAGGACAATCGTCTCGGCGCCGCCCCGCACCGCCGCCTGCAGGGTTTGCAGGGCATAGGCGGCATCCAGCCGATAACCGTCAAAGAAATGCTCGGCGTCGTAGATGACGCGCTTCCCCTGCCCGCGCAGGTAAACCACGGTGTCCTCAATCATTTTCAGGTTCTCCTCCAGCGTGGTGCGGAGAATCTCCTTCACCTGGAGGACCGAGGATTTCCCGAAAATCGCGCAGACTTCCGTGCCCGCCTCGACCAGCGCGCGCACGCTCGGGTCAGCGGCCGGCTTCAGACTCACGCGGCGCGTGGCGCCGAACGCCACGATTTTCGCGTGCCGCCAGGTCTCCGTCCGCGCCCGCTCGAAGAAGATCACATCCTTGGGATTGGAGCCCGGCCAGCCACCCTCGATGAAGGCCACGCCCAGCTCGTCCAGCTTGCGTGCGATGCGCAACTTGTCGTCGACCGAGTAGGAAATGCCCTCCGTCTGCGCTCCATCGCGCAGCGTGGTGTCGAAGATCTCGACGGAGGGGCGTGCGGCTTTGTTAGGCATGAGCGGCTTCGTAGGCCTCGGCCTGTTTGGAAAACTTCTGCAGGTAACCGAGCTCGTCCACGCCGTCGAGCAGGCAGCTGCGCGAGAACGGGTCGATCGGGAACTTGAGGGGCGCCTGGCCGGGCCAGGAGACCGTCGTTGCCTGCAGATCGACGGTGACTTGCAGGTTCTGGTCCTTGCTGCGCGCAGTGATCAGCGCGGCGTGCGCCACGGGCTCGATCACGACGGGGATCAGGCCGTTCTTGAGCGAGTTGCCCTTGAAGATGTCGGCGAACATCGTGGAGATGACCGCCTGAAAGCCGAAGCCGACCAGCGCCCACGGCGCATGCTCGCGCGAGGAGCCACAGCCGAAGTTGTGACCAGCAACGAGGATCTTCGTCCCCTTCGCCTCGGGCTGGTTCAGGATGAACCTCGGGTTCGGCGAGCCGTCGTCGAGATAACGCCAGTCGCAGAAAAGCTTTTCGCCGAGGCCCAGCTTGTCCGTGATCTTCAGGAAACGGGCCGGGATGATCTGGTCGGTGTCAACGTCGACACTCGGCAGCACGACGCAGCGGGCGGTCAGGGTGGTGAAATTCGGCGCGCTCATGAATTGCCTCCCTTCATCAGCGGGCGCGGGTCGGCGATGCGGCCGGCGACGGCCGAGGCGACCGCGGTCAGCGGCGAGGCGAGCACGGTGCGTCCGCCCTTGCCCTGCCGGCCCTCGAAGTTGCGGTTGGAAGTGGAGACGGCGAGCTGCCCGGGGGAGAGCTGGTCGCCGTTCATGGCGATGCACATCGAACAACCGGCCTCGCGCCAGTCGGCGCCGGCCTCCTTGAAAATCTTGTCCAGTCCCTCGGCCTCGGCGGCAAGTTTCACCGACTGCGAGCCGGGCACGACCAACATGCGCACGGTCTTGGCCACCTTGCGCCCCTTCAGCAAACCAGCCGCGGCGCGGAGGTCGACGAGGCGTGAGTTGGTGCAGGAGCCGAGGAACACGACATCCACGGGCTGGCCGAGGATGGGTTTGCCGGCTTCAAACTTCATGTAGGCGAGCGATTTTTCCAGACCGGCGCGCTCGGCGGCTTCGGACAGGCTCGACGGCAGCGGCAGCGGCTGGGTGATGGCTACACCCTGGCCAGGATTTGTGCCAAAGGTCACCATGGGCTCGAGGCTGCTGGCATCGAGCGTGACGGTCTTGTCGTAGATCGCACCTGCTTCCGTGGGCAGCGTGCGCCAGCGGGCGACGGCCTTGTCCCACGCGGCGCCCTTCGGGGCGAATTCGCGGCCGGACACAAAATTGAAAGTCTTGTCATCGGGCGCGATCATGCCGGCGCGCGCGCCGCCCTCGATGGACATGTTGCAGACCGTCATGCGGCCCTCCATATCGAGTGCGCGGATGGCCGAACCGGTGTATTCGAACACGTGGCCCGTGCCGCCGCCGACGCCGATCTTGGCCAGCACGGCGAGAATGATGTCCTTGGCGGTTACACCAGGCCGGAGCGTGCCATCTACGCGCACCTCGCAGGTCTTCGGCTTGCGCTGCAGCAAGCATTGCGTGGCGAGCACATGGCCGACCTCGCTGGTGCCGATGCCGAAACCGAGCGAACCGAATGCGCCGTGCGTCGAGGTGTGGCTGTCGCCGCATACGATCGTCATGCCGGGCTGGGTGAAACCCTGCTCCGGTCCGATGACGTGCACGATGCCGCGTTGCACGGAGTTGAGGCCGTAGATGCGAACGCCGTTGGCCTGGGCGTTGGACTCGAGCAGGCGCAGCTGGATGCGGCCAAGCTCGTCGGCGGCCTCATAGCCGCCCTTGGTCGGGATGGAGTGATCCATCGTGGCGACCGTGCGCTCGGGCCGACGGACCTTGAGGCCGCGCTCCTTGAGCACGGAGAAGGCCTGCGGCGACGTGACCTCGTGGACGAGGTGCAGGTCGATATAGAGCACGGCGGGCGCGCCGGGCTCCTCGGCCACGACGTGCGAGTCCCAGATTTTCTGGAAGAGGGTTTGCGGCTTTTGACTCATAGGGAAACTTCCGTGGGCGCGCTGGTCTTTTGCGGATGCTGCACCCGGCCAGCGGTGCGCGACAGGACGTGGTTGAGCGACGCGATGTAGGCCTTGGCGCTGGCGACGACGATGTCCGTGTCCGCGCCGTGGCCGTGGCTCGAGCGCTGGTCCTCGTGGCGGACGCGCACCGAGGCCTCCGCGAGGGCGTCGATGCCCGCGGTGACACCGCTGATGCCGAACTCCAGCAAGGTGACCGGCAGCTTGACGATGGCATCGATGGCCTTGTAGGTGGCGTCCACCGGGCCGGTGCCGACGGCGGCATGGCTGTGGGTCCGGCCGTCGGGGTCGCGGAGGCGGACATTCGCGGTCGGCTGGTCGGTCGTGCCGCACACGACCTGCAGGTGCTCGAGCGTCCAGAGCTCGGGCGCCGGCGAGCGCTCGTCGGAGGCGAGCGCGACAAGATCCGCGTCGTGCACGGCCTTCTTGCGATCCGCAAGTTTCTTGAACTCGTTGAAGGCCTTGAGCAGCGCGTCGCCCTCAAGCGGATAGCCCAGCTCGGCCAGGCGCTTGGAGAAGGCGTTGCGGCCGGAATGCTTGCCGAGCACGAGCATGGTCTGTGTCGCGCCGACGTCCTCCGGGCGCATGATCTCGTAGGTCAGCGCGTTCTTGATCATGCCGTCCTGGTGGATGCCGGACTCATGGGCAAAGGCATTGGTGCCGACGATGGCCTTGTTGGGCGGCACGGGATAATTGGTGCTGCGTGAAACCAGCTTGCTCGCGCGGCACAGCTGCGTGGCGTCGATACCGGTCCGCAGGCCGATCTTTTCGCCGCGGGTGCGGATGGCCATGACGACCTCCTCGAGCGACGCGTTGCCCGCGCGCTCGCCGATGCCGTTGATGGTCACTTCCGCCTGGCGCGCGCCGGCGCGGAGGCCGGCCAGTGAATTCGCCACCGCCATGCCGAGGTCGTCGTGGCAGTGCACAGAGATGATGACGTCCTTCGCCCCGGGCGTATGCTGGATGATGCCCGCGATCAACGCTCCGAATTCATCGGGCATGGTGTAGCCGACCGTGTCGGGGATGTTGAGCGTGGTGGCCCCGGCCTTGATGACAGCCTCGAGCACCAGGTGGAGAAACTCCGGGTCGCTGCGGCCGGCGTCCTCGGGCGAAAATTCGATGTCGTCGCAAAGCGACTTGGCGAACGTGACCATCTCGACGGCGCGGGCCGTCATTTCCACCCGCGACATGCGGAGCTTGTGCTGGAGATGAATGTCGCTCGTCGCGAGAAAAGTATGGATGCGCGGGTGTTTGGCGCCCTTGACGCCGTTCCACGCCGCCTCGATGTCGCTGCGGGTGCAGCGGGCGAGACCGCAGATGATGGGTGGCTCGGCCTGCGGGCGGCCGGCCAGGGACTCCTGCCCCACCTCGGCCGCAATGGACTGCACCGCCGCCAGGTCATCCGGTGACGCCGCGGGAAACCCGGCTTCGATCACGTCGACTCCCAGTCGCGCCAGTGTCCGGGCGACCTCCAGCTTTTCGGCCGAGGTCATGGACGCGCCGGGAGCTTGCTCGCCATCGCGGAGGCTGGTGTCGAAGATGCGGACGTAGTCGGGTTTCATGGCAGGGAAAATTTAGTCGCCGGGCTTGATGGTGACGGGTTGGAGGAAGGGCATCATGGCGCGCAGCTCGGCGCCGACCTGCTCGAGTTTCTGGTCGCGCTCGCTGTTGCGGATTTTGTTGAAGCGCGGGCGGCCGTTCTCGTTCTCCGCGATCCAGTCCTTGGCGAAACGGCCGTCCTGGATCTCGGCGAGGATCTTCTTCATCACGGCCTTGGTCTCGGCGGTGACGACGCGCGGGCCGGAGACGTAGTCGCCCCACTCCGCGGTGTCCGAGACGGAATAGCGCATGTAGTTCAGGCCGCCGCGATACATCAGGTCCACGATGAGCTTCAGCTCGTGCATGCACTCGAAGTAGGCGATCTCGGGCTGGTAACCGGCCTCGACCAGCGTCTGGAAGCCGGCCTTGACCAGCTCGGAGCAGCCGCCGCAGAGGACGGCCTGTTCACCGAACAAGTCGGTCTCGGTCTCCTCCGGAAAGGTGGTCTCGAGCACGCCGGCGCGGGTGCCGCCGATGCCCTTGGCGTAGGACAGCGCGATGTGCTTGGCGTTGCCGCTGGCATCCTGGTGGATCGCGATG
>JAYUGX010000052.1:0-4872 GCA_043738215.1 Lacunisphaera sp. | reverse complement strand
TCGCGGCGGTGCGCGCCGGGGTGCGACACGTGCAGGGCACGATCAACGGCTACGGCGAACGCTGCGGCAACGCCAACCTGTGCGTGGTCATTCCCAATCTGGAACTGAAACTCGACTTGCGCGCACTGCCCGCCAGGGCTCTGCAGCACTTGCACGAGGTGGCGCGTTTCGTGGCCGAGGTTGCCAACCTGGCGCCCAACGTGCACATGGCGTATGTGGGTGACAGTGCCTTCGCGCACAAGGCGGGCGTGCACGTGGCCGCGATGCAGCGCCATCCCGACGCCTACCAGCACATCAACCCGACCGTGGTCGGCAACTCGACGCGGGTGGTGATCAGCGAACTTTCCGGCCGCGCGAATGTGGTTTCCAAGGCGGGTGAGCTGGGTTTTGAGAACGTCGATGCCGCCACCAGTGCGAAAGTGGTCGAGCTCATCAAGGCCAAGGAACACGAGGGTTTCTCTTTCGAGGCCGCCGAAGCCAGCGCTGCACTGCTGGTGCGCCGGCTCACGCCGGGCTATCATCCGCTGTTCAGTCTGCTCGACTATCGCGGCATGGTGAACCGCCACGGCGACCGCAGCATGGCCGAGGCCACCATCAAGCTCCGCATCGGCGGCCATGAGGTCCACACGGCGGCCGAGGGCAACGGCCCGGTCAACGCCTTCGACCAGGCGCTGCGCAAGGCCCTGCAGCCGCTTTTTCCACAGGTGAAGGACATCCAGCTGTCCGATTACAAGGTCCGCATCCTCAATTCCAACCTCGGCACGGCGGCGATCACCCGCGTGCTCATCGACTGGCACGACGGAGCGGTGCGCCGCTGGAGCACGGTTGGTGCCGGCAGCAACATTCTCGACGCCACCTGGCTCGCGCTCGCGGACGGCTATGAATACATCCTGACCCCGCAGCCCCACCACGCGGCGGCCAAGGCCTGATTTTCATGAAAGCGAGCATCGCACTCACTCCCGGTGACGGCATTGGCCCTGAAGTGGTCAATGAAGCCCGGCTCGTCCTCGAGGAGGTCGGCCGGCGCCACGGTCACCACTTCAATTTCACCGAGCATCTGCTCGGCGGCTGTGCGATCGACGCGAAGGGCACGGCGATGCCGGACGAGACCCTAGCGGCCTGCCGCGCGGCGGACGCGGTGCTGCTTGGCGCGGTCGGCGGCCCAAAATGGGACGACCCGACGGCCAAGGTGCGGCCGGAGCAAGGCCTGCTCGGGCTGCGCAAGGCCCTGCAGCTTTACGCGAACTTGCGCCCCGTGCGGCCGCTGCCGGCGCTGGCGCACATCTCGCCGCTCAAGCCCGAGCGGATCAAGGGCGTGGATTTCCTCGTCGTGCGCGAGCTGACTGGCGGGCTGTATTTCGGCGCGCGCGGCCGCAAGCCGTTTGAAGATGGCGAGCAGGCGTTCGACACGATGATTTACAGCACGGGTGAAATCCGCCGCGTGGTACGGCTGGCTTTCCAGCTGGCGCGCGGCCGCCGCAACCTTGTGACCTCGATCGACAAGGCCAATGTGCTGGAAACCTCCCGGCTGTGGCGGCAGGTGGCGACCGAGACCGCGAAGGAATTTCCCGACGTCAAGCTGGAGCACCAGCTGGTGGACTCGGCGGCGATGCGGCTGGTGACCCACGCGGCGCAGTTCGACGTGCTGGTGACGGAGAACATGTTCGGCGACATTCTCACCGACGAGGCGGCGGTGCTGGCCGGCTCGCTTGGCCTGCTGCCCAGCGCCTCGCTCGGCGCCGGCCCGAAGGGACTTTACGAGCCGATCCACGGCTCGGCGCCCGATATCGCGGGCAAGGGCATTGCCAACCCGGTCGGCACGATCCTGTCCGTCGCCATGCTGCTGCGCCATTCACTCGGCCTCGAAAAAGAGGCGGCCGAGGTCGAAGCCGCCGTAAACCTGGCGTTGGAGGAAGGGAAGCACACGGCGGACCTGGGCGCCAAGTCACCGTTGACCACGACCCAGATGGGCGAGGCCGTGCGAGAGCGACTCCTCGCCAGCCCCCGTTGACCGATGCCTGCCTATTTTTTCAAATGACCACTCCTTCCCAAAAACCCCTCGATACCACGCGTTTCATCGCGCGGCACGTGGCGGGTCTGCGCCGCTCCGGCATCCGCGATTTCTTCGAGCTCGTCGCCAAGACCGACGGCGTCATCTCGCTCGGCATCGGCGAGCCGGACTTCGACACGCCCCAGCCCATCCGCGACGCGGTGACGACGGCGATGAACACCGGCAAAACACATTACACGTCAAACATGGGCCTGCTGGATCTTCGCAAGGAGATCAGCCGCTATGCCGAGGGTCATTTCAAGGTCAGTTACCGGCCCGATGACGAGGTGTTGGTCACGGTCGGCGTTTCGGAGGGACTGGACCTGACCCTTCGCTCCCTGCTCAACCCGGGCGACAAGGTGCTTTATCACCAGCCCTGCTATGTTTCCTACGCGCCCTCGGTGGATTTGGTCCACGGCATCGGCGTCCCGGTGGGCACGCATGCCACCGACCAGTTTTCATTGGACGCCCCGGCGCTGGCCGCGGCCTGGCAGCCCGGCTGCAAGCTGCTCCTGTTGAATCTGCCGTGCAATCCGACGGGCGGCGTGTGCTCCCGCGAACAGCTGGAGCGCATCGCGAAGTTCGCCATCGAGCAGGACCTGATCGTGGTCAGTGACGAGATTTACTCCGAACTGGTATTCGAGGGCGTGCACACCAGCATCGCAAGCCTGCCCGGCATGCGCGAGCGGACGATCCTGTTGCACGGTTTCTCCAAGGCTTTTGCCATGACCGGATTCCGGCTGGGCTATGCCTGCGGCCCGGCGCCGCTGATCGAGGCGATGATGAAAGTGCACCAATACTCCATGCTCTGCGCGCCCAGCATCAGCCAGGAAGGCGCCCTCGCCGCGCTGCGGCTCGGGGACGACGCGACCAAGTTCATGCGCGACCGCTATCGCGAGCGCCGCGACCTGTTTGTCCGCCGAATCAATGCCGCGGGCCTGACCTGCCATCTGCCTCACGGGTCGTTCTACGCCTTCCCCTCGGTCACGGCCACCGGGCTCGACGAAGAGGAGTTTGCCCGCCGGCTGCTGACGGAGCACAAGGTGGCGGTCGTGCCCGGCACGGCGTTTGGCGAGGCCGGCAAGGGCCATGTGCGGGCCTGCTTCACGGCCAACGAGGAGAAGCTGACGGCGGCCTGCGACCGGATTGAGCGGCTGCTGGGCACGCTCAATGCCGCGGTGCCGGCCTGAGTGGCGGGAGCAAGCTTGCTGGCGACGGTCACACTCGAGCCTCGCGCCCGCAATAAAAAAGCCCGCCACGAATAAGGGCGGGCTGAACCAAAGTTATTCCGGCAATGAACGCTTGGCGGATCAGAAGGTGAGGATCGCGTCCAAGCCGACCGTAAACTGCGACTTGTGCTTGGAATCGACAAAGGCGTTCGCGTCGGCCCAATCGTAGCGGATTTCGGGACGGACCACCAATCCAGCGAACGGCTTGGCCACGGGCACAGTAACCTGGGCGCCAATGGTGATTGCTTTGTAGGTATTGACACCACCACCAACTGTCCGCGGATCGTTGATCGGAACGCCGCGCAGTCCGTTCATCACGTCATCGTTATTTCCGAACTGCGCCACATAGAACCCCTGGGGATCGTGCCAGATCTCACCGCGCACGGCGATGGTCACAGAGTCACTCACTTTCTGGGTGTAATACTCGGCAATGCCGTAGCCTTTGGCCTTGGCGGCGTCATCCTTGATGTAATTGAGGTCGGTGATCAGGTTTTGCTTGTCGGAGAGAGCGTAGGTGAAGGTGAGATCGTGAAGATAGCGGTAGTTCTTGCTGTCATGCGGCGTCTCCGGTCCGAAGTGTGTGGAGAACAAGCCGGTGAGTTTCCCTCCCATCAGGCCGGTGAAGCCGATGCCGCCGTGAAATGCCACTGCGCCGTTGTTGTCGGTGAGGCTGGTGTTCACGCCGCGCGTGAGGCCGGCATACAGATCGATTTCCTTGGTGGCATGGAGCACGCCCAGCACACCCGAGTGGTTGAATGGAATGCCAAAGTTGAAAATATAAGTGTGCGAGTAGAAGACGTTGGTGCGCGGATCGATGGTTTCCGCCCCCTCCAAGGTCACGAACTTTCCGACTTTCAGGTCCAGGCCGCCAGCGGTCGCGTCAATCGCGAAGTGCAGGTTGAGGTAGGCCTCGACGACATCGGGTTGGAGAAGCGCATTGCTCGTGTTGTCGAGCAGCCCGAGCGAGTGAATGAAGCGCGCATTGCTGCCATACATGCCCTGCAGCTTGAAACCCCAGTCAAACTGGCCCGGTTTGGGATCGAGGGTCTGTTCGACCGTTAGCACCGCCTCGTTGAGCAGCGGCTCATTGGCGCGATCCTCAAACAGCCGGCCGAAATTCTGATGGTCATCCGGGCTTCTGCTGTTGAGCGTAACGCCGGGCTCAATCCAGCCATAGATTTTGACGCGTGAGGTGTTCACCGGGGCGGGAGCTGCAGCGGATGTCTGGGCCGAGAGCGAAGCGCCCGCAATGAGCACAGCGAGGATGAGTGTAATCTTCTTCATGATATAATGGTTGGTGGTTGGTGCGGTTGCCGTCAGTCGCGGCCGGGCCAGGGAACTGACGGAGCCACGGTTGGCATGAAAGCAAGCAGCGGGCCAACCGGGGGATTTTTAAAATGAAGGCCGGGAATATGACACGCGGGTCGTAATTAGTTCTGGCCGGCACACCGTTGCGCCCCTGCTGGGCGCCCGGTGTTTGTCCCGTGTTCTGCGCCAGCTCCCTTGGTCGCTCCTGTTGCTGGCTGCTGCCAGCCCGGGACCAGTCGCGCAGCCTTCGCTGCGGCTGGGCTACGCGCTGGCGGCACTGATGGC
>JAYUGX010000051.1:0-32775 GCA_043738215.1 Lacunisphaera sp. | reverse complement strand
CCGGCCTATGAAGCTTGGATCACCAGTCTTCCGGTCGGGGCGGCCCGCGGCTATCAGTGGAAATCGGTTCCCCAGAAGGCCGAAGCCTTGAAAACGCTCCGGGACCTTCGGCAGATCATCACCTCGATCGGGCAAAGCGGCCGCAGTCTCGCCGACGGAGCACCGCGCCCCCGCCCTGAGTTGCGTCCCCGCGCGCAAATCTGAGCCGATCAGTCTCCCGCCGCCGAAGCCGCAGTGCTGTGGCGGGCTAAAAATCCGGCAGCATAGATTCACCAGATAGTGTCTGGTGAATCTGTCTTGAGGTTTCACTCGCCCTGAATCACGTGTGCGCAGGAGCGGCAAATTTTCAGGCGGTGTCTGAAAAATCCGCCCTAGGCTGGCTATCCGAGAATCCTGTGCGCGTTTTTGAGTGTTGCACGACGGCCAACTTTTGCATCATGTTGACGGTTCCGATGAACGGTCAACGGCCGGCTGATTTCGAATCTCACCAGCCCGACCATTTACCCCGAACCGCATCATGAAGACGTGATGCGGTTCTTTGTGACTAGTGGCGGCGTATCAGAGTGGTTGCAGACTTAACTGTTGCGACGCGAGGTGACCAAAGTTGTCAGCATGTGACTGGAAACGAACGCTGTTTGGGTGCAGCGTGCGCAAGCTGGCAACGCCTTGTTGCGTCATTTCGGTTCACGCCGATGTCGGGCGAAGAACTCCCACGTGATCCGGGTGGCGTTGATTTCGTCGCTCGTCGGTCCAGCGATCCATTCCGGCAGATGCCCACCGCCGGGCCAGGTATGGCCTCCGCCGTCGATGGTGTAGAGGATCACGTCCGCATTGTTAGCGCAGTTCTCATAGGCAAGACGGCGCACCCGGGGCGAGACCCGCGTCTCCACCGCCTCTGGCTTGCACTGGTTCATCTGCGCCACACCGGCGATCCACTCCGGAATTCTCGGAAACCGTCCTGGAGAGACAGGCGATTTTCCGCCGTTGTAAGGCGCAATGGGGTCGGCCGTGCCATGAAACGCCACCGTCGGCACCGGCTTGGCATCGCCGCGGCGGTCTTGTCCTGGCAAGGGCGGACATGCCGGTGCGACCACTCCCACCGCCGCGATCCGCTCGTGAAGCTCGCAGCCCAAGGCAAACGCCATCGCGCCGCCATTCGACAGGCCGTTGGCGTAAATGCGGCTCGGATCGATGTTGTATTCGGCTTGCAGCCGGTCGATCAGTTCGGAAACAAATTTGATGTCGCGTCCCAGATTACGACCCATGTTCCAGACGCTTGGGCCTGGGCTGAATCCACCCCCCAAGACGCCGTTTCCAGCCGGGTAAACGACGATGAAACCGTGCTCGTCGGCGAGGTCGTTCCAGCGGCTGATGTTTCTTTCGAAGGCGGGCCACGACGCTGCGGGATGGATGCTGATGACCAACGGCGTCGGCCTTGCGCGATCGTAGCTCTTCGGCACGTATAATAAGTAACGCCGCGTTATTCCCGACGAAACGATCGAACCGTTGGTCTTGTCCATCACGTAGCCATACACGTTCGCGCCGACAATGAGCGTCAGCGGCAACCCGACGAAGATCGCGAGCACAACGACCAGAATCTTTCTTTTCCGCTTGTTCATTCGGACACGCAGACCATGCGATTACACCCTTTTGTGACCAGTGGCGGCGTATCAGAGTGGTTGCAGACTTAACTGTTGCGACGCGAGGTGACCGAAGATGACGGGGTGTGACCGGAAACGAACGCAGGATGTGTGCTTTCTGTGTGCAGAATAGACGCGATTCGACCAAATCGAGGTGTTTTGCTTGAACCACATTGGTAGCGACCCCCGTCCGGGCTATTGTGGTGCATATCAGGGAAAAGTTTCTCCGAGAATATACTCTCCCGGTGGGTATACTTCTCCGGCACTGAGAGTAACCATTAAAGAAATGATTTCCTTCTGCAGGCGTCCAATCTGAAAATTACAGAGTGAAATAATAAATGGCATGTTCTCTTTAGGCCAGGAAATTTGCGGGGGACGAAAAGAGATGTTTCCATTTCCATCCACTCGAAAGCGCAGTCGCTTCTGCTCCTGACGTTGCAGCGGGTCTGTCAAATACTCTGCTGCCTGCGTGGGAGAGTAGTGTGCAAAAATCGGGTCTCTGCCCGCCCGCAGATCTTTGTGCGTCCGCGCATGTTCACTGCCAGTAGGGAATTCACTATACTTAGGACCGAGTTTGCCGAGCATGTGCGCGTTCTCAAAGGGCCTATTATAGGCCACGTTTACCCCAGTTAAGACGATCCCGTAGTATTCAGAATTAGCTCGAACTGTGGGCGCTGACATTAACTCACACGCTGCAATAACATGTCGAAACGTATCGCAGGCGATAACGGCACGCCTAAACGCTTTGATTTGTGCTTCGCGAGGGGTTTCATTTTTCTGTTTCTTCGGTTCGTGCATAAATAAAAAGACTACACCGACGGACAAAAGTGCAACGCATATGATGAGCATATTGATACCTACACTCGAAAACTTTTCACGACCTTGATGCGAGTAACATCCAAAGCAAAAAAAGGACGACAAGAACACTGACGACTATAGTAAGTGGTCCACACCCTGATTTTTCGCGTTTGGTTAGTGCTACTTTGATCGCGGCGCTGGCTTGTGACTTGCTCAGATTCGCAATCAGCCGTTGGTCAGTAACTCCGAGTTGCTGGAGATAACTCTTTTGCTTCTCTGTAGCATTTGCCTCCCCTAATTTTCTGACTGGAATCAGACCACTCACGTCTATGGCCGGTGCATATTTGCCACGCTGGTTTTCTTTATCCCAATGGTCTCGCTCCTTGCGAAAATATTTATTTGTTTCCCTTTCTTCATCTCGCCAGGTGGCGCTCATCATTCGGGGACAGGTATCTTTGATTATCTCATCAAGTGACGTGAGATCAGCTTTCCGGGCGGCGGCAGCAGCAAGTAGTTTTTTTCTCGCTTGGGTGGTCGGTGGTTTCTCGATCTTACCTTCAGTGATAAGCGTTTGGATATCCTTATCGAAATTGGCCTCAAATTGACGCAACCATTCATTCTGCTCAGCTCTCTCGTCTGCATCAATGTCGTCGCCACTGTCCGGCTGATTGGACATAGCGAAGATCATACAGTCATACAGGCGGTCGGCTGGTCCCTCAAACCTAAACCCTATTCATATAGGCTATTTTAACCGCGACGAAGCGCGGAGTTTCGCCCAAGCTTAAGCCTGTAAATGACCCCCATCGAGGCCAAGAAACGCATTGCCGAACTCCGCGCGGAGGTGTCGCGGCATGCCGAGCTGTACTACCGCCAGGCCAAGCCGGAGATTTCCGACCGGGAATACGACAAGCTTGAGCGCGAGCTGACCGAGCTGGAAGAGGAATTCCCCCAATTCGCGCAGAAGACCTCCCAGACGAAGAAAGTCGGCGACGACCGGCTGGAGGGTTTCTCGACTTACCGGCACCGCCAGCCGATGCAGAGCCTCGACAACACCTACTCCGAGGAGGAATACCGGGCGTTCCACCAGCGGTTGGTGAAACAGCTGGAGCGCGAGGAGCTGGCCTATGTGGTCGAACCCAAAATCGACGGGCTCGCGGTCAGCGTGACCTACGAGAAGGGCAAGCTCACGCGGGCCGTCACCCGCGGCAACGGCGAGGAGGGCGACGACATCACGGTCAACGCCCGGACGATTTATTCGCTGCCGGGTGAGCTCAAGGCGTCCAAGAAGGCCCCGGCGCCGGACGTGATCGAGATTCGCGGCGAGATTTATCTGACCCTGGCGGAGTTCCAGCGGATCAATGCGGAGCGGGAAGAGGCGGGGGAGGAGATATACGCCAACCCGCGCAATCTCGCGGCCGGCACCATCAAGCAGCTCGACAGCAAGGAAGTCGCCCGGCGCAAGCTGGAGATCGTCCTCTACGGCGTCGGCTACTGCGAACCGCCAGTCGCTGATTCCCAGAGCGAGTTCCTGGCGATGGTGAAGCAGTGGGGCCTGCCCACGGTGGAGAAATTCTGGCCGGCCCGGGGCATCGACGCGGCATGGAAGGCCGTCGGCGAACTCGACAAGCTGCGGCACGCCTTTGCCTACGGGACGGACGGGGCGGTGACGAAGCTGGATTCATTTGCGCTGCGCAGCCTGGCCGGCAGCACGGCCAAGGCGCCCCGCTGGGCCATCGCCTATAAATTCGAACCCGAACGGGCCGAGACTAGAATCAACGCCATCACCGTGCAGGTCGGCCGCACGGGTGTGCTGACGCCGGTGGCGGAACTCGAGCCGGTATTGCTGGCCGGCACGACAGTGGCCCGCGCGACCTTGCACAACCAGGATGAGATTGCCCGCAAGGACATCCGGGTGGGCGACTATGTGCTGGTGGAGAAAGCGGGCGAAATCATCCCTGCCGTTATCGAGGTGAACCTGAAGCGCCGCACCTCCGGCTGCCGCGTCTATAAATTCCCCGACAAATGCCCGGTCTGCGGCACGGCGGTCGTCCAGTTGGAGGAGGAGGTCGCGAAGCGCTGCCCGAATCTCAGTTGCCCGGCTCAGGTGCGTCGCCGGCTGGGGCATTTCGTGTCCAAGGCCTGCCTCGACATCGACGGCCTCGGCGGAGCGATGATCGACGAACTGGTCGAGAAAGGGTGGGTGAAGGAGCTGCCCGATCTGTTCCGGTTGAAACGCGACAATCTCCTGACGCTCGGCAAGAGCGTGGAGAAATCCACGGACAACCTCCTCCAAGCGATCGAGTCGGCCAAGCAGGTCGAGCTCTGGCGGCTGATCCACGGGCTCGGCATCCCGCACGTGGGCGTGTCGGCGTCGAGGGACTTGGCGACGCATTTTCGCGACATCGAGAAGCTCGCCGCGGCGAAGATGGAGGATTTTATCGCCAACAAGGAGAGTGTCATTTCCGGCATCGGGGAGACGATGGCGGCGGCGATCACGGGTTTTTTCGCGGAGAAGCGAAACCGGAAACTTGTGGCGGATCTGCTGGCGGTCGGCGTTAAAGCCAAAGCCCCGGCCAAGGCGGCGGGCGGCAGCACGGTCTTCGCCGGCAAGACCTTCGTGCTCACGGGCACGCTGCCCACGATGACCCGTGACGAAGCCGCGGCGAAGATCGAGTCGGCCGGCGGCAAGGTGTCGGGCAGCGTCAGCAAAAAAACCCACTATGTCCTGGCGGGCGCCGAGGCCGGCTCGAAGCTCGACAAGGCAAAGGAATTCGGTGTGCCGGTGATCGACGAGGCGGAGTTTCTCCGGATGCTGAAGTGGTAGGGCGCTGGGGCAGAAGGCGGCCATGACCAAGGCGCACCCGCCTAGTTCATCAGGGCCGTGGCCAGCTTCTGCTTGGCCGCTTCCAGCTTGTCGTGGGCGCTGAGCAGCTCGTTCAAGGCTGTCTCCACATCCGAGCCGGGCAGCCAGGAGACTATGGTTGGCACTGCGCTCTCGTTGCCGCTTACGATGCCTTCGACAGTGCCCTCAAGGATGCGCATGCGATGTTTGCAGTATAGCCCTCTCGCACCAGCCGGACAGGTGCAATGGGCGGTAAGATTATTGCCCGTCTTGCTGAAGTGCACGACGTAGGGCTGGGGAGCCGAACCTTGGACCTTGAAGGTAATTTCTTCCATTGCCGTATATAGTCTGTTTGAGAACCTAAGGACTGTTTTCCCCATGCTGCAAAGTTTTAGATTAAAAAACGAGGTGGAATTCCTCCGGATTGCCGGATGAATAACCGGCGGCTTGTCCTGCTGGCCGGTGTCGTTCTCGTGCTGGCGACGTTGGCGGTCTATCAGCGCAGCCTGGAGGCGCCGTTCCTCTTCGACGACAACCCAGCGGTGGTGGACAACCCGACGATCCGGCACCTCTGGCCCTTGGGGCAGGTGCTGAGTCCGCCCAGCGATGGCTCCGGTGTCACCGGCCGGCCGGCGGTGAATCTCTCACTGGCCGTCAACTACGCCCTCGGCGGCCTGGAAGTGCGCGGTTACCATGTGATGAACCTGCTGCTGCACGCCTTCGCCGCGCTGACGCTGTGGGGGGTGTTGCGGCGGACGCTTCGATTCCCCTGTAGGAGCCTGCTTGCAGGCGATGGAATCAAGCAACCGACGACTGAATCGCCTGCAAGCAGGCTCCTACAAAAAGACGCCGAACTCATGGCATTCACCTGTGCCCTGCTCTGGGCGGTGCATCCGCTGCTGACCGAGTCGGTGGTGTGCATTGTGCAGCGCACCGAGGTGCTGGCGGGATTGTTTTATCTGCTGACGTTTTATTGTTTCATCCGCGCCACCACGACGACCCCGGCGGGGCGCGGCTGGCAGGTTCTCGCGGTCGCAGCCTGCCTGCTGGGCATGGCGAGCAAGGAGATCGTGGCGACGGCGCCGCTGCTGGTGCTGTTGTATGACCGCACGTTCGTGGCGGGCAGTTTTAGGGAAGCGTGGCGGCGGCGAAAGTTCTTCCATGGCGCGCTGGCCGCCACCTGGCTGCCGCTCGCCTGGCTGATGGCGCACAGCCTGAAAAGGGGAGGCACGGTGGGATTCGGGCTCGGCATGAACTCGTGGGATTACCTGCTGACGCAGTGCGAGGCGCTGACGATCTATTTGAAATTATCCCTGTGGCCGCACCCGCTGGTGGTGGATTACGGTTTGGTGCTGGTGAGGGGTTATTGGGAAGTCTGGTGGCAGGGGCTGCTGATTGTTGCGCTCTTGCTGGCCACAGGGATTGCCCTCCGACGCAAACCGGTGCTGGGTTTCCTTGGCGCGTGGTTTTTCGTGATCCTGGCGCCGAGTTCGAGCTTTGTGCCGCTGACCACCCAGACGATCGCCGAGCACCGCATGTATCTGCCCCTGGCGGCCTTGATCGTGCTGGCGGCCGGAGGCGCCGGCGCGTGGCTGGGCCGGAGGGCGCTGGCCGGGTTGCTCGCCCTCGCTCTGGTTGCGGGTGGTCTGACCGTGCGCCGCACGGCGGTTTATCAAACCGAGATGTCACTGTGGCAGGACACGGTGGCCCACTACCCGGGAAGCGCGCGGGCGCAGAGCAGCCTCGGCACCGCTTATTATCATCAGGGTGATTTGCCGGAGGCGGTGCGGCGCTATAAAATTTCCCTCCA
Organism: Lacunisphaera sp.; assembly: GCA_043738215.1. Lineage (GTDB taxonomy): Bacteria > Verrucomicrobiota > Verrucomicrobiia > Opitutales > Opitutaceae > Lacunisphaera. The sequence continues at coordinate 25,685 of JAYUGX010000051.1, read as the reverse complement.
AATCAATCCGCGTATCGCCCAGACCCATTACAACCTGGGCCTGACCCTCGACGCACTGCACCGGAACGAGGCGGCGGCGGCCAGCTACGAGGAGGCTGTGAAATGCTACGAGGAAGCGGTGCGGATCCTGCCTTACTTTGCGCCGGCTCACGCCGAGTTGGGCGGAATGCTCTTCAAGCTCGGGCGGTTCAAGGAGGCCGAGACGCACTTGCGGACGGCGCTGACCTACTTGCCGGACCTGGCGGAGGCGCACAGCAGCCTGGGGCAGGTGCTGGCGCAGGAGGGGCGGATACCGGAGGCCCTCGCGGCCTTTGAAAGAACCGTGCAGCTCAAGCCCGACCTGGCGGACGGGCACTACAACTACGCGGTGCAACTGTCGGCGCTGGGCCGCACGGCCGACGCAATGGCCCATTACCGCGAGGCGGTGCGGCTGGACCGCACCCACGCCCTGGCCCGGCTGAATCTGGGCATTTTGCTGGCGCAGGGCGGGCAGTCCGAGGAGGCGCTTAGCCAATTGCGCGAGGCGGTGCGGCTCAGGCCGGATCTGGCCGAGACGCACGCCAATCTGGGTCTCGCGCTCGCGGTGGCGGGCCGTCCGGCCGAGGCACTCGGCTGCTACGAACAGGCGCTGCGGCTCCGGCCGGATTACGCCCTGGCCCATTACAACCTCGGCAACGCCCTCGTGCAATTGCAGCGCTGGGATGAAGCGCGGCGGCATTTTGCCGAGGCGCTGCGGCTGGAGCCCGGGATGCAGGACGCCCGGGAGATGCTGGAAAAATTGAAAGCGGTGTCCAGCGACCGCTGAAGCAGGCTCCTACAACGAAACACTCAGGGCGTGATCGCGGGCTTGAGCTTGGGCATGCCGTGGTCCACGGAGAGCGGCCCCGCGCCGCTGATGGAAAAGATAACCAGCAGGAAGAACACGAGGCCCGAGAACTCAAGGCCCTGGCCGGAGCTCATCAGCCCCTCGCTGCGATGCACAAAGAGGGCGCCGGCGAGGATCGGGATCTGCACCCAGGCGGCGATGCGGGTCAGCAACCCGACCGTCAGCATCAGCCCGCCGACGAGGTGGGCCAGCGCGATGTAGTGGAGCAAAACCACCGTCACCACCCAGGGATATTCCATGCGCTTGAGCAGGTCCGCGATGAACTCCGCGCGCGTGTTGGTGATGATGAACACGCCGCGGATGAAAAGACCCAGCCCGAGATAGATTCGCACACAATCGAGCCAGACCTTGGGGTGGGCTTCAGCCCAGTCGATCAACTGACGCAGCTTTTCCATGAGACAGCCTTTTGGTTGGGGTGGGCCCGGCGGGCCCAATGTCCGCCGGTTGGCTGCAGGATACGGCAGGTAGGTGGCGGGTCAATGGCAGTTGTAGCGGCGGTCATAGAGCGCCGCTACAAGCTCAGAAACCCTGCCGCTGGAGCTGCACCTGCAGTTCGCGCTGGAATGACTGCACGTCAGCCGGGCTGGGCTGGTAGCCCTTCTGCGGAGTCTCAAGCATCAGGCGGCCCATTTGGTCCAGGGCCCATTTGCCGCTCACGCCATCGCTGAAGGTCACGGTGCCGCTGACCACCGAGCCCGGCCGCACGATGCGATCCAGTTCAAGGGTGATACCGCCGGGGCCGGCGGGCGTAGCGGGCAGGTCATCCCCGGCTGTTTCCGGCAACTCGTCAACCGGCGGGTCATCGTCGCCCAGCGCGTCATCGGCGCGGGGTGGGGGCACCCCGCCTCCAGCGACAGGAGCCTTGGCGACATCGGCGGCGTCGGCCTTGGGCGCGGCGTTTTTCAATTCCAACCCCAAGTCATCCACCAGGAAGCGGACATCCATGTAGGTCATCGAAATCTTGAATTGGTCGGCGAGCTTCTTCTGGACGGCCGAGAGATTGTCGCCGGCGGCGACCCAGGCGGCGACGGCCTGCTTTTGTTCGGGAGAAAGCTGCATGGCAGAGTTGAAAGGTGAAAGTTGAATGTTGAAAGACACAAGACCGTTAAACGGCAATGCGCTACTTTCAGCTTTCAACCTTCAACTGTGACGGCGCAGAGCGCCGCCTCACTTCGACAGCTGCGTCTTCAGGAAATCCACGCTGCCGCGCACCGAGTCGTCCTGCTCCATCATGTTCTCGACCGTTTTCACGGCGTGGATGACGGTGCCGTGGTCGCGGCCGCCGAAGGCCTCGCCGATCTCCTGCAGGGAGTGGCGGGTGAGCTGGCGGGAGAGATACATGGCGATCTGGCGGGGAAAGGCGATGGCGTTGGGCCGGCGCTTGCTCGTCATGTCCGAGTGGCGGATCTGGTAATGGTCGGCGACGCGCTTCTGGATGCCCTCGATGTTGAGGCGGTTCTGGGCCTCCTCCATCAGCACGTCCTTGAGCAGGTGCTCGGCGGTGGCGAGGTCGAGAACCTTGCCCGTGAGGGCGGCATAGCTGGAAATCTTGATGAGGGCGCCCTCGAGCCGGCGGATGTTCTTCGAGATGTGCTGCGCCATGAACTCGATCACGGGCATGGGCAGCTCGATCTTCAGCGTGGCGGCCTTGGTCTTGAGGATGGCGACGCGGGTCTCAAAGTCTGGTGAAGAGATGTCGGCCGACAGGCCCCACTGGAAACGGGAGACGAGGCGCGCCTCGAGCGTGGCGATCTCGGCGACGGGGCGGTCGCTCGAGATGATGATCTGTTTTTGTGATTCGAAGAGGTCGTTGAAGGTGTGGAAGAACTCCTCCTGGATGCGCTCCTTGCCGGCGAGGAACTGCACGTCGTCCACCAGCAGCACGTCGACGCTGCGGTAGCGCTGGCGGAACTTGGTCAGGGCGTTCTCCTGGATGGCGTGGATATACTCGTTGGTGAATTTCTCCGTGGAGAGGTAGGCGACCTTGGTCTCCGGGTTGCGCTGGAGGATGCTATGGCCAATGGCGTGCATCAGGTGGGTCTTGCCGAGGCCGGTCGAGCCGTGGATGAACAGCGGGTTGTAAGCCTGGGCGGGGGCCGCGGCGACGGCGAGGGCGGCGGCGTGGGCCAGCTGGTTGTTCGGCCCGACGACGAAGTTCTCGAAGGTGTTGCGCGGGTTGAGCGAGCTGGCGGCGGCCATCCGCTCGTCATAGCGGAGCGTGCGCTTGGCGGCGGGACGGGCCTTGGGGTCGAGGGCGGGAAGCTTGGCGGCCGTCCCATTGCCCTGCTCGGTTTTCCGGAGGGTCACGTGCACCAGGCGGCCGGCGGCCAGGCGCAGGCGCTGCGAGATGAGGTCGAGATAGTTGTCGTGGATCCAGATCGCCGCGAAATCATTCGGCACGCCGAGGGTGAGGCTGTCCTCCGAGGTCTCCACGCAGTGAATGGGCTCGAACCACATCGAGAATACGTCCTCCGGGAATAGTCCCTTGAGGTCGCATTTGACGGATTCCCAGAGACTGGTCTGGAGCACGGGTTGGGGCATGACGGGACGGATAAGTGGCGGTTTTATTCAAACCTCAGGACTGCACTTGCGACAACATCCGCTGGAGTTCGCCGTGATCCGTCATGCGCAAGGGAAAATGGGTCTGGAGGCCACCACCGGCCCGGCGGCGGAGGCTGCGGGGCAAAGCGTTTTGTGGCCACTGTCTGGTGGTAACCTTGGATGAACCGGGGCACGGGAGGTGCGGCGGAGTTGGCAAAGAACAGTCGGGAGGAGGAGAGTTAAAAGATACTTTGCGACTAACGTGAATCAAAAAATGCGTTTCAAGCGCAACTTTCCGACATCTTGTTCACACGGGCCGGCCCATAACTTTCCGAATTTTAATGTTGCGAAAAAAAATGCGAGTGCTGGCTACGGTTTTCCCTCGGAGGGAGCATATTTCGCCGCGGATGGCACGGATCAGCACGGATTCAGACCAAGGCGGTCTTCAACCACTGAAGCCCACCGGGATTTCACTAATAAATGAGCGAGGCCAATGGGCGAAACCCGGCCTTCCGCCGTTGCCAAGGCTATGGCGGACAGGTCGGACATGGGTTCAATTGAGATTGAGGGAAGAAAACGCGTCCGGAGGCCGCGTTCCACCTGAATGAACTCTGTCATTCAGGCGCTCGCGAGCTGGTGCGGCTCGGGATCGGCCCACTTGCCGTGCTCCCGGATGAGCGCGATCAACCGGGCGTCGGCTTCGGCCTGCGGAATGTTGTATTGAACGCAATTTTTGCCGACGTAGAGGTTGATCTTGCCCGGCGCGCCGCCCACGTAGCCGAAATCCGCGTCAGCCATCTCGCCCGGGCCGTTGACGATGCAGCCCATGATGGCGATTTTGACGCCCTTGAGGTGGCCGGTCTGCGCGCGGATGCGCTGGGTGGTGGTTTGCAGGTCGAAAAGCGTCCGGCCGCAGCTGGGGCAGGCGACGAACTCGGTCTTGGAGATGCGCGCACCGGTGCCCTGCAGGACATTGTAGGTCAGTTTGGCCGCGCGGGCGGCGTCCGGCTCGGTCTCGATGCTCACCAGGTCGCCCACGCCGTCGCACAGCAGGCTGCCGCTCAGGAAACTCGCCTCGAGCAACTTGGACAGGAAGCTGTTGTCACCCCGCACGGCCGTGCCGGCGGTATTGCGGATCCACAGTGGGGCATGCGAGCCGGCGGCCTGAAGATGCTCGAGCAAACGGCGGCAGGAACCGATGGCGTGGGCCGAAATCGCCGGCTGACGCAGGGCCGACAGTGTGAAAATCAGACCGGCATCCCCCAGGCGGCGCAGGATCGTCTCGTAAGGGCCGAAATTCTCCGGGTCGATCTCGACGGCGAGGAAATGGCCGTGCCGGCGCACGAGGGCGGTGAACTCTTCGAATAACTTTGCGTCTGCCGGCCCAAAGCGCCGGACCAACATGATCTTCGATTTGAAATTTGGCCCCGTTGCCGCGGTGCTCGCGGCCCGGGGTTTGTCCCCGGTCTTCGCCGAGGCAAAGATCTTGGATTCGATATCCGCTGGCGTAAGCGCCGGGGCGAGTTCGAGGGCAAGGAACTCGAACGACGGAGGTATCGCCTGCAAGCAGGCTCCTACAGATGGCAGATCAGCCGCAGAGCTGATCGGCACGAGCAGACCCTCGGCGGGCGTGTCGATCAGCCGGGGCTCCGCGAGTTGCTTGAGCGTCTCCGCCATGCCGGTGAGCGTGCTGCGAACAATGACGCGCGGCGGTTGCTCGGGCCCGACCAGGCATTTGTCCGACAATTGCAGGGTGGTGGTCTCCCGCTTGGTGAAATGGTAGGGATCGATTGAGTCGCTTTGCGACAGTTGAGAGTTGAGTGTTGAGGGTTGAGAGTGGGAAGACTGCCAGAGCGACATCGCCTTGTCGGCTATGGCTCGGGCCACGGGGATTTCATACACCGAATCCTCGGTCAACGAGACGCGGATGGTGTCGCCGAGCCCGTCGAGCAGCAGGCTGCCGATGCCGATGGCCGACTTGATGCGGCCGTCCTCGCCGTCGCCGGCCTCGGTCACACCCAGGTGCAGCGGGTAATGCATGTCCTCGCGCTGCATGCGCTCCACGAGCAGCCGGTAGGCCTGGATCATGACCTTCGGGTTGCTCGCCTTCATCGAGAGCATGATGGCGTGATAGTCGTGGATGCGGGCGATGCGGAGGAATTCCAGCGCGCTCTCGACCATGCCGAGCGGCGTGTCGCCGTAGCGGTTCATGATGCGGTCGGACAGCGAGCCGTGGTTGGTGCCGATGCGCATGGCCCGGCCGAGCTCCTTGCTGCGCTTCACCAGCGGGGAGAACGACTCGTGCAGCCGCTCCAGCTCGCGGTCATAGTCGGCGTCGCTGTATTCCTTGACGGCGAATTTCTTCTTGTCGGCGTAATTGCCGGGATTCACCCGGACTTTCTCGACGTGCTCGACCGCCTCCATCGCGGCGGAGGGCAGGAAGTGGATGTCGGCGACCAGCGGGATATGGGCGAAGCCGGCGGCGGTGAATTTTTCCCGGATTTCCTTCAGGCACTTGGCCGCCGCGACGTTGGGCGCGGTGATGCGGACGATCTCGCAGCCGACCTCGGCGAGGGCGATGGATTGCTTCACGGTCGCGTCGATGTCCTGTGTGTCGCTGGTCGTCATCGACTGCAGCCGGAGGGGATTCGTGCCGCCCACACCCACGCCCCCGACCATCACCTCGACGGTGCGGCGGCGGATCGTGTGGTAGCGGGACGCGCAGTAGGACATGGGCTGAAGAGAAGTAACAAATAACAAGGAGCAAGTGGCAAGAGTCGGAAAGCAACCAGCTGACTGCCCGTCCTTGATACTTGTTACTTGGCCCTTGTAACTTCCCGCCCGTCAGGGCTTCGCCGGCTCGGCGGCCTTCTTCTGTTGCTCGGCCGCGGTTTCCCTGGCCTGGGAGTCGGCGCGGTGATCCTGGATCATCCGGCGGAGGTCGCCGAAAACGGTCACATAGAGCATCATTGAAAGCAGCAGCACCACGAACACGCTCTGGATGGCGGCCACGATGTTCACGGGCAGGTCCCGGCCGCGGAGCTTGGCAAGCGTCGCAAAGGCGATGTGGCCGCCGTCGAGCACCGGAATCGGCAGGAGATTGAAGATGGCGAGGTTCACATTGATCAGGATGACGAACCAGAGCAGCAGGCGGAAATCGATCTGGGCAAACTGGGGGACGCGGGCGGCAATGCCGAGGGGACCGCTCAACTTGGAGATGCCGATGCTGGAGCTCGGGCTGAGCACGCTTTGGAGGGTGCGCCAGGTCCACACGGCCTTGTCCCAAACCTGGGCCCAAGGCGTGGTGCGGATGGTCTTGATCGTGAGCGCGCCGCGGAGCGACACCCCGAGGCGATAGACGTCGGTCTTGGTGTCCGCATCGGTCACCTTGACGGGCGTGATGGACACGTCGCTGCTTTTTCCGTCCCGCAGGCAGGTCAATTTCACCGGTTTGGCGCCGTTCGTGCGCAGATAATCGGAGATGAAGCTCACGTAACCCACCGGCTGTCCGTCAATGTGCGTGATGATGTCCCGGAACTTCAGCCCCGCGGCCTCCGCCGGCAGGCCGGGTTGCACGCCCGCCACCGTGACCTTCGCGGCGGGCTCGATGCCGATATCCCGGATTTCCTCCGCGCCGATCAACTCGGGGATCAGTGTCGCGCGCCGGTGGTCGCCGTTGTGTTCAAACTCGATTTCCACGCTGGGCCGGCCCGTGGCATCGCGGCCGCCGCCGAGCACGACCAGCTGGCCGATGTCATTGAGGGTTTTCACGGTCTTCCCGTCGACCGACAGGATGTTGTCGCCGCTCTGGATGCCGGCCAGGTAGGCGGGCCCGGGGACCGGCTTGCCGTTGGGCAGCTCAATGGTCTTGTGCACAAAGCCCACCCGCGTGGTCTGGTCCTCCTCCACGACCGGCTGGCCGACGACCCACAAGATGCAGGAGAGGGCGAAGGCGAACAGGATGTTGAAGAACGCCCCGGCCGCGAAGACGATCAGCTTGGTGCTGTAACTCAGGGGCGGGAGCCTGGCGACGTCGGTGTCGGACTCGCCCTCGATGGCCGTCAGGTCGGCGAGTTGGGGCAGCGCCACGTAGCCGCCGATCGGGATCCACGACAGGCGGTAATCCACGCCGTCCTTGCCCGTATGCGACCAGATCGCCCGGCCGAAGCCGATGGAGAAGCGCGTAACCTTCACGCCCCGCCGCCGGGCGGCGAGGAAATGGCCGAGTTCGTGCACGAAAATCGATCCGCCAAAGAAAAGGACGATCAGAAAGAGCGACCAGATGTTGCTGAGCAGGGAGGTGAAGATATCGGAAGACATCAGGAGGTGAGATGATGCGCGGCGGTTTGCCGGGCGGCGGCATCCGTAGCTAGGACTTGCTCCAGCGTGGAGGGTTCAAAGTTTTTCACTGCGGCCAGAGTTTTGCCGATTATCCGCGGAATGGCAAGGAACGGCACCCGGCTTTGCAGGAAAGCCGCGACTGCCACCTCGTTAGCGGCATTAAATATCGCCGGGGCCACGCCGCCGGCCGCCATCGCCTCGCGGGCCAGCCGGAGGCATGGATAGCGCGCCTCGTCCACGGGCCGGAAATCGAGGGAGAAGATCCGGTCAAGCGGCAGCGCGGTATCGGTGCTGGCGGAAGCGCGGTCGGGGTAAAGCAGCGCGTGCTGGATCGGGAAGGTCATCGAGGGCGGGCAGAGCTGCGCGAGCATCGAGCCGTCGGTGAACTCGACCAGGCAGTGCACGATGCTCTGGGCGTGCAGCACGGCCTGGCACTGCTCCGCGCGCAGCCCGAAGAGCCACTGCGCCTCGATCAGCTCGAGGCCCTTGTTGGCCAGCGTGGCCGAGTCCACGGTGATCTTGGGCCCCATGGCCCAGTTGGGGTGCTGGAGCGCGTCGGCGGGCGTGACCTGAGCCAGTTTTTCCAGCGGCCAGTCGCGAAAGGCCCCGCCGGAGGCGGTGAGCACGAGACGGCGCACGTCGCTGGCGCGGTGTCCCTCGAGGCATTGAAAGACGGCGTTATGCTCGCTGTCCACCGGCAGCAGCCGGCTGCCGCTGGCGCGGGCGGCGGCCATGATGAACTTGCCGGCGAGCACGAGGATTTCCTTCGAGGCCAGGGCGATGGTCTTCCTCGCCGCGATGGCGGCGAGCGCGGGTTGCAGACCGGCGGTGCCCACGACGGCAATCAGCACCGTGTCGGCCTCGGGGAGCGCGGCGAGCTGGTTCAAGCCCTCCGGGCCGCCATAAAACCTGGTGCCGGCGGGAAAGTCGGCGCTGCCGCGGGCCGCCGTCAGGGCCGCGGAGTCGTAGAGGCCCACGTGGCGCACGCCGAACTGCCGGGCGATTTCCGCCAGGCGCGGATGCTTGCCGTGGGCGGCAATGCCGACGAGTTCAAGCCGGTCGGGTCGGGCGGCAATGACCCGCAGCGTGCTCGCTCCGATGGAGCCGGTGGCGCCGAGGAGAACGACGCGCTTTCTGGATGTCGGGTGGGACACGGCGGGTGGGGAACGCGTGCGGCGCGCTTAATCCAGGAACAGGAAGATAAAATACGCGACCGGCGCGGTCAGGATCAGACTGTCGGTCAGGTCAAACGCCCCGCCGATGCCGGGAATGAGTTTGCCGGTGTCCTTGATGTCGGCGCGGCGCTTGAGCGCGGATTCCATCAGGTCGGAAATGATGGCGATGATGGCCAGGAGCGCGGCGATGAGTGCGGCGACCAGGGGTGTCAGGCTGCCGGGCAGGTGAGCGGAAGCAAAAAATGCAATACCGGCGCCGACACCCGCGGAGACCAGCACGCCGCCCACGGCGCCTTCCCAGGTTTTCTTCGGGCTGATCAGCGGCGACATCTTGTGCCGGCCGATGGCGAGTCCGGTGAGCAGCGCCCCGACATCGCAGAATTTGGCCACCGCCACCACCCAGAGGCATAGCGCAAGATTCTCGCCGCTGTTGGATTCGCGCATCAGGATGCAGACCAGAAACTGCATGAGGAAGGGGATGTAGAACAGGCCGCCCACGGTGGCGGCGATGGTCTCGATGCGGCTGCTGTTATCGCGTTCCCCCAGCGCGCGGCCGCAGGTGACCAGCATCGCCAGCACCAGCAGTCCGGTGGCCAGTCCGCCCAACATTTCGGACTCCTCGGTGTAGAACGCCAGATAGTAGGGACCCGCGGTCATCAGCACGCTGAAAACAATCCCCATCCAGCGGAACGGCCGGGCGCCCATCTTTTCGGTCAGGCCGTAGAATTCATGCAGGGTCAGAGCGGAGAGCAGCGTGATCAGGGCGACCGCGGCGTGTGCGCCGAAGAAGAACAGGCTGCCCAGGAGGACGGCCCACAGGACAAGGGTGCTGAGGATGCGGGAAAGCACGGTGGGGAGTAAGCGCGGGCGGGTTATTTCGTGCCAGCCTTGATTTGCTCGCTGGTCAGGCCGTAGCGGCGCTCGCGGCGACCGTATTCGTCCACCGCGGACTGCAGGTCGGCCTGGCCGAAGTCGGGCCAGAGCACGGGCGTGAACACCATCTCGGCATAGGCGCATTGCATGAGCATGAAATTGCTCACCCGCTGCTCACCCGAGGTGCGGATGAGGAGGTCGGGCTCGGGAATGGCCGCGGTGTAGAGATAGCGGCTGAAATTTTCCCAGGAGGCGTCGGCCAGTTTTTCCCGGCCGGACTGCACGGCCGCGGCGTAGTCGCGCGCGGCATCGCCGATCTCGGTGCGCGAACCGTAGTTCAGGGCCAGCACCAGGGTCCATTCGGTGAAATCCCTGGTGGCCGCGATGACGCGGTTCAACTCGCGCTGGACGTTGGCGGGCAGCTCCGTGGTGCGGCCGATGGTGAGCAGCCGGACGCGGTTCTTGATGAGGTTGTCCAGCTCGCGCTTGAGGAAGAAATCGAGCAAGCCCATGAGGCCCGAGACCTCGTCGGACGGCCGCTTCCAGTTCTCGACGGAAAAAGCGTAGAGGGTGATGTAACGGATGCCGATCTCCCGCGCCGCATCAACCACGGTGCGCACCGTCTCGACGCCCCGGCGGTGGCCCTCGAGGCGGGGCAGGCCGTGCTGCTGAGCCCAGCGGCCATTGCCGTCCATGATGATGGCGACGTGCTGCGGAATCTTGGCGGGACCGGGGGACGACATGCGGGAGAAACGCGATTTAGGTAGCCGGCGGCGGGTTTGACAAGGTGTAAGGGGTGTAGATGCTTTCCCCCATGGCGAGCCAACCCCTGACCCCGGCGGAAATCAAAGCGGCGCTGCCGGCGCTGCCCGGCTGGTCGTTTGACCGCGACGCGCTGGCGAAGGAGTTCAAGTTCGGCACTTTCAAGGAGGCGCTGTCGTTCATGGTGCGCGTGGGCTTCGAGGCCGAGGCCATGGACCACCATCCCGACTGGACCAACGTCTACAATCGCGTCGCCGTGCGGCTGAACACCCACGACGCCAGCGGCAAGGTGACGGCGAAGGACGTGGTGCTCGCCAAAAAAATCCAGGCCCTGTCCTGGGTCGGCTGAAGCCCTACGCTATTGCGGCGACTTCGTCTCGGTCGGCTTGCCGTCAACGGTGTTGCCATCGATGCGGTTGTTACCAAAAGAGCGGATGAGGGAGCTGCCGGTGGCGCCGACCCCGGTGGCATTGCCCGTTACGGTGACGTTGCTGAGGCGGATGAGACAGCTGGGGTTGTTGCCGCTATTGCGAATGCCGAACTCGCCGTTGCCGGACGCCAGGCAATTCTCAAGGGTCAGGTTGACGGGGTCGGTCACGCCCGCGGCCAGGAATCCCGCGCTGGCGTTGCCGGTGGCCGTGCAATTGCGGGCCGTGACCGTCACCCGGTCCATGGCCAGCAGCCCAAAAAGATTCCCTTCCAGCCGCACATTGTCCAGGAAGGCGCTGACGCTGAAGGTGGCTTCCGGCGCGATTTTGATGCCGCCGCCTTTCGGTTCGTTGCCGCGAATGATCGTGTCCTTGATGAAGACGCGGGCATTCGAGCCCGGCACAATCTCGATGCCCTGCCCGGTTTGGTTGGCGATCACGCAGTTCTCCACATTCAGGACGGCACAGTTTACCACCTTGATTCCGGAGACGCCTTTACCGGCCCCTTGAATCGACAGGTTGCGGATCGTGACCACGATGCCATCGCCCTTGATAATGATGCCGTTGGTCGGGAAATTCAGGATCGAGGCGTGCGTGCCGCTGCCATCAATGGTGATCGACTTGACAATGGTGAGGGCCCCGAATCCGCCCGCATCCAGGCAGTTGATCTCGCCGCCATCCGCCGTCTTGGAGATGGCGCCGGCGAATGTCTTGCACGGGGCCGTGCGGCTGCCGGGGTTAATATCATCGCCGACGCCCGACACCCAGGTTCTCGTGGCCTGCGCAGACGCAGTGGAGAGGGCGAGGAGGAACAGGCCAAGCGCGGTGCCGGCCCGGAGGGAAAATCGAAGCAGTTTCATGGTGGCAGGCTGGGTTATTGTGGCGGAGTGACCATCTCAAACCGCCGGCGGTTCAGAAAACCCGCACGAGTGAACGCGGGCCCGCGTCGAGCGCCTTGACGGGGCCTAGAGCACCTTGACGGCGGCCAGGACAAGCTTCTCGAACGCGCCGGCGCCTTTGCCGGCGTTCTCCAGCGTGTGGCTGTGCGTGAGGTTTTCGGCGGAGAGCCCCGCACCCATGTTGGTGATGCACGAGACACCCACGACCTTCAGTCCGCAGTGACGGGCGATGAGGCAGTCCGGCACGCTCGACATTCCCACCGCGTCACCGCCCCAGCCCTGCACCATGCGAATCTCGGCAGGGGTTTCGAACGATGGTCCGCGGAACGCGACATAGACCCCCTGGTGGAGGGTGACGCCGGTTTGTTGCGCCACCGCCTGGAGTTTCGTGCGGAGACCGGGATCCCAGGCGTCGGTCACGGAAAAGAAGCGCGGGCCGAAGGCCTCGTCGTTGGGGCCGACGAGCGGGTTGAGACCCATGAAATTGATGTGATCGGTGATGACCATCAGTTCGCTGACCTTGATGTGCGGGCGGAGGCTGCCCGCGGCATTGGAGAGGAACAGCGTCTCGACGCCCGCGGCCCGCACGGCCCGGATCATCGTTTTCAGCGGATAAGCGTCGCCGGTCTCGTAGAAATGCTTGCGGCCGTTAAGGACGATGACGGGCACCCCGTTGAGCAGGCCGGTGATCAACTGGCCGGCATGGCCGGCGACGGTGAGCTCCGGAAAGCCGGGCAGATCCCGATAAGCCAGGCTGACCGGGTTCTGCACCTGGCGCGCGAGCCCGCCCAGCCCGGAGCCGAGGATGAGGGCGATGCGGGGCCGCGCTCCCGCGAGCGCGGCGGTGATCCTGACGGCGGACAGGCGGACGTTTTCGGTGTGGGCCCCGGATTCGTTCATGGCCTGAAGCTGGGAGGAAAGCGGGAGACACTCAAGCCTGACGCAGGCGCGCCGCTTGCACCCATCTTGCAATCCCGGGCCATGGGCCCGCCAGGCGCCGTCAATCGCCAAAGATCCTGAGCGGCTGGCCTGAAATCATGACATAGAGGCCCATGGTGAACCAGCCGGCGTAGAAAAACAGCAGCGGATAGCCGAGGAACATCAGCCCGAGGGCCAGGATCCCCCGGCCATCCCACCGGCCGTCGCGGGCCAGGCCGAGCTGCCACACGCCGTATACTTCCCCGGCCAAGCAGAGGGAAAAAACCAGCAACATCGGCGCCCGGCTCGTGTTGCCCAGGGCGTGCAGCAACCAGAGCGCCCCGATCATCCCGACCATGGTGCCCACCACGCCAAGGGCGCCCTGCCGCAGCGCGCGCTGGCGCGCCTCGAGGGGAAGCGGCTCCTTGGGCCTGGTGGCGGCCTTGAACACAAGGTCTTGGATAACCTCATTCCGCCCATCGGCCAGCGCAAAACCTGCCGCCGGTGGGCCGGGAATCCATTTGCCCCGGTGGAGCGTCTGCCTATGCTGCAGCCATGAGTGATTTTGCACCGGCTGCGGAAGTGGCGTCGGCCCGTGACGCCCTCGAACGTCTCAAGGTCAACATGCGCGTGACCATCAAGGGCAAGGACGATGTCATCGAGCAGACGCTCGTCTGCCTGCTGGCCGGCGGCCACCTGCTGATCGAGGACCTGCCCGGCGTGGGCAAGACCACGCTGGCCTACTCGCTGGCCCGCTCGATGGACTGCGCGTTCTCGCGCATCCAGTTCACCAGCGACCTGCTGCCGACCGACGTCACCGGCGTCTCCATCTACGACGAGACGGTGAAGGAGTTCATTTTCAAGCCCGGGCCGGTCTTCGCCAACATCGTGCTGGCGGACGAGATCAACCGCGCCACGCCCAAGACCCAGTCCGCCCTGCTCGAGGTCATGGACCGCAGCAAGGTGACGGTGGACGGCGAGGCGCACGCGGTGGGCGCGCCGTTCATGGTCGTGGCCACGCAGAACCCGGTGGACTACGAGGGCACGTTCCCGCTGCCCGAGAGCCAGATGGACCGTTTTCTCATGCGGCTGCAGATGGGCTACCCGCAGCCCGGCGACGAGCTGCAGATCCTGCGCACGCCGCGGCTCGGCTACGACGCCATCGCGCTGAACCCGGTCGCCACCCGCTCCGACATCCTCAAGATGCAGGCGCTGGCGGGCAAGGTGTTCGTCGAGGACAGCGTGCTCGACTACATCCTGAAGATCATCACCGCCACGCGCACCGAGGTGGAGTTCAAAGCCGGCGTCAGCGTGCGCGGCGGGCTTTCGCTCCGGGTGGCCGCGCAGGCCCGCGCCCTGGTGCTGGGCCGGGACTTCGTCATTCCCGAGGATGTGCAGGAGATGGCCGGCCCCGTGCTGGCCCACCGCCTCTCGCTGGCCCGCCAGACCTCCGACGCGCTCGAGGAGAGCCGCACCGTGCACGCCGCCCTCAGCCGGATCATCGCGGCCGTGCCGGTGCCCGAGTGATTTTGCGGAAAGCACCAAGCTCCAACATCCAACCTCCAGTGAAGCACCAAGCTCCAATTGAGGCTTTGTTGATTGATATTTCTTTGAAGCTTGGAGGTTGGAGCTTGGAGTTTTGCTCGGGCGTGCAATGAACTCCGCGGCCCACACAATCCTGTCCAGCCCGAGCCTCGACTGGCAGGGACCGGGCGGGCGCGCGCGCCGGTCGCGCAGCTTCAAGTGGCACACGCTGCTCTGGCTGCTGGTGTTTCCCCCGAAGCGGCACCGCATCGCGCTCACGGTGCCCGGTTTTTTCCTGATGGTGCTGGCCATCGGCATCGGCAGCGCCGCCTACAACACGGCGAGCAACATCCTTTTCATCACCCTGTCCCTCCTGCTGGCCTGCCTGCTGCTCAGCGGCCTGCTGTCGTGGTTCAACTTCATGGGCGTGTGCTGGCGCGTGCGCCCGCAGGGCCCGTGGCGGGCGGGCCATGAGACCCTGGTCACCGTCGAGGTGCAGAATCGCAAGAGCTGGCTGCCGACCTACAGCCTGTGGTTTGAGCTGGCGACCCAGCCCCGGCGCCCGCCCGGGGCGGACCGGCCGGAGAAGGAGATGAATATCCGCGAGATCCTCGCCGCGGCGGAAAAATACGTGACCCGCGGGCGGATTTTCCTGCGCGACCGGCTCGAGGCGGGCGGGGCCGCCACGGTTGACTGGCTGGTCAGGCCCACGGCGCGGGGCGAGGCCGTGGTCGAGCTGGGAGCGGTGGGCTCGCTGTTCCCCTTTGGTTTTTTGCGGAAAAACATCGGCACCGCCCTGAAGCACACCGTGCTCGTCTGGCCGGCGCAGGTCGCCTACCAATGGAGCGGCGCCGTGGCGGCGCATTCGGGGGCGCAAGGGCAGCGCACGGCCCGGGCCGGCACCGGCGACGACCTCCTGGCCCTGCGCAGTTACAACCAGGGCGACTCGCACCGGCTGATCCACTGGAAGGCCAGCGCGCGCCTCGGCCAGCTCATGGTGCGGCAGTTCGCCGCGGAAAGCCACGACGGCTATGTGCTCCGGATCGACACGCCCGCCGGCGTCTGGACGCGGCCCGAACAATTCGAGTTGTTGTGCAGCTTCGCCGGCACGATGGCGGAGGACCTGTTCGCCGCCGGCCGGTTGCGCGGGGTGACCGTGAATGGCGCACCGCTGCTGGAAACGCGCCGCATCCGGGATCTGGAGGCCCTGCTCGATGAACTTGCACGGCTGCAGCCGGTGGAGAAGCCGGGAGCCGGGAGCGGGGAGCGCGGAGCCGGCAAAAACGTAATCACTTTCGCGCCCGAAGGAGCGCGAGGAGTCACCGCCCATGTCGACGGCCGTCAAACCGCGTCAGCTTAATCTCGACGAGCTCCGGCGCCTGAACTGGCTGCTCGGCGGCGTCATGGCGCTCGTGTCTCTGTTTACCGTATTCTTCCTGGACGTGGAGGCACTGGGGTTGGTGGCCCTGGCCGGCGGCATGATCCTGGCGGTGCTGGTCTGGCCGCAACTGCCGGGCCGGGTGCCACCGCTGCTGCTGAGACTTTCCGTGCCGGCCATCATCGTGACCATCGCCGCGGATTTTCATTTCAGCCCGGACACGCTGCCCGTGCTGATCCGGCTGGCCATCCTGCTGGTGCTTTACCGCGCCGTGACCTACCGGCGCAAGCGCGAGGACCTGCAGCTCATCGTGCTCGGCATGTTCCTGATCGTGGTGGCGGGCGTGCTGACCGTCTCGCTGGGCTTTGCGTTCCTGCTGCTGCTCTTCACGGCGTGCGCCCTGGGTTTTCTTTTTTGCATCAACCTGATTGCGGCCTCGGAATCCGGCGAGGCCCGCACCCCCGGGGCCGAGACCGCCTGGACCCGGCTCGACGGGCCGAAATTCTTCAGCCGGTTGCGGGTGGTCGCGGACTGGCGGCTGCTGGCGTTCGCCTCGACGCTGTTCGCCATGGTGGTCGTGATGTCCGCGGTGCTGTTCATGGTCATTCCGCGGTTTGAGCTCGCGACGGGCTTCTTCCTCGAACGCTACATCACCCGCAAGAGCCGCACCGGCTTCACCGAGACGGTGAAGTTTGGCGACGTGAGCGAGCTCATTCGCGACGAAAGCGTCGCCATGCGCGTGGACCTGACCGACACGACCAATTTGCACGGGTCGCCCTACTGGCGGCTGGTGGTGCTGGACGAATACACCAGGGACGGGTTCAAGCTGTCGGCGGGATTGAAAAACGAGCTGTTGCTCACGCAGCGCGTCACGCAATCGCTGCGCGGACGATCCGTCTCGGTGCCTCTGGCCCGGACGGAGGGCGGCGGCTGGACCTTTTACATCGAGCCCGGGGTGAGCCGTTTCCTGCCGCTGCCGGGCAGCTTTGCCAGCCTGCGTTTGCGCGAGCCGGTGTTGCTGCAAACCAGCCAGCCCCAGAGCCAGAACAGGTCAACAGTCATGGCCCCCATCGAAGGGGTCAGGCTGGTCGCGTTGCGGATCGAGGCGATGACGATGACCGCATTCCAGCTGGAAGGAGTGGAGATGGACCGCAAGATCAACGATCCCGGCTTCGCCCTGGTGCTGAAAAAAGGCCGGCCGGCGGTGGTGAAGCAGGATGGGGAAGCTCCGCGCTACGACCCCCGGCTGACCCTGCGCGGGCCTGAGGGCCCGGAGAATGCGGCCGCGCTCCAGCGCGTGATCGCTGAGATCACCGGCGGGGCGACGCTGCCGGCGGAGGAATTTGCCCGGCGCACCGCGGCGTGGCTGCAGGCTCGCCACGCCTATGCGCTGTCGGTGAAACTGCCGGCCGGCCCGGGGAAGGACGACATCGTGCGCTGGTTGGACTCCAACGAGCCCGGGTTCTGCGAATACTTTGCGGCGGGATTTGCCGTGCTGTCGCGGGCGTCCGGCTATCCGGCGCGCGTGGTGGCGGGATTCCACGGCGGCGTGTTGAACGGTTTTGAGAACTATTACATGGTGCGGAATTCCGACGCTCACGCCTGGGCGGAAATCTACGACGACCGTCAGCTCGCGTGGCTGCGGGTGGACCCGACCCCGGGGTCCGTCGCGGTGACGGAATCGAATGCCGGGGTGGGCCAGCCGCAGGAGCAGGACAGCAGCTGGTCGGCGCGCCTGGACAGCCTGCGCGTGCTTTGGTATCGGCGCATCGTCAATTTCGACTCCCGTTCCCAGGTGCAGATGCTGGAGCAGGTGAAAACATTTACGACTGACTCGGGACAGGCATTGCGGGTGCGCTTCGAGGAATATTCCAGGCGGTTCAAGGCCTGGCTGCTCCGGCCGTGGAATGTCGCCCGCATCGGCCGCTTCTCCGGTCTGGTCGCCGGCGTGGGGGCGGTGGGCTGGGCGCTGTGGGCGCTGGGCCAGTGGGGCTGGCAGCGCTGGCAGGCGTGGCGCCGGCCCGCGGAATTCGACCCGGTGCGCCGGACGGCGGGGAAATGGCTGGGCAGAATTGCGGAGTGCGGAGTGCGGAATGCGGAACGCCCGGAACTGGCCAACGTGCGCCTGGACCTGCGGCGGTTGCGCTATGGCCGGCGCGAGACCTGGCCGGAACCGCGCGGCGTGTTCCGGCGCGCGAAGCAGGCGCGGAAGACGATCAGGCGTTAGGCCGGCACGACAGCCGGCGGGTCGGTCAATCGACCTTGAAGTTAACCGACTTCACCGGCGGCCGGTCGTTTTTTTCCTTCCACGCCTCGAGGATGCTGTGGACCACCGGCGCGGCGTAGGTGCCGCCGCCGAAATTGTTGTCGTCGACCGCGCCCTCGAGCACGACAGCGACGGCGATCTGGGGATTCTCCAGCGGGGCAAAGGCGACCAGCCAGGCGAGATCGATGCGGCCCTTCTGGGCGGTGCCGGACTTGGCGGCGCCGCTCAGGCCGTCCACGCGGGCGAAGCGCCCCGTGCCAATGCCGTAGCATTGCGCCATGCCCTTCAGGATGGTAGCGTAATCCCCGGGCGAGAGGCCGATCGGGGCGGAATGCTGCGGGGCGCGGTTGTCCACATGGAGGATGGTGGGCTTGGTCTCGGTCTCGCCGCGGGCGAGGGAGGCGACCATGCAGGCCGCCTGGAGGGGCGTGATGAGCGTGTCACCCTGGCCGATGGCAATGTTGGCGGTGTCGCCGGGGAACCAGCGCTCCTTCATGTTGGCCTCCTTCCACGCCGGGTCCGCCACGCGCGGATGACTGAATTCGGAGGGCAGCTCAATGCCGGTGGGGTGGCCGTAGCCGAACCGCCGGGCCTCGGCCGCGATCAGCTCGGGCCCGGTCTCG
This sequence comes from Lacunisphaera sp., assembly GCA_043738215.1. Taxonomy (GTDB): domain Bacteria; phylum Verrucomicrobiota; class Verrucomicrobiia; order Opitutales; family Opitutaceae; genus Lacunisphaera. Next base: position 7,071 of record JAYUGX010000051.1, on the reverse strand, counting down.
AGGCCGTATTTGTAGAAAAACACGTTGCAGGAGTCGCGGATGGCGCCGACGAGGTCGCGTTCGCCATGGCCGGTGTGGAGGTGGCAGGGGAAGCTGCGGTTGCCGACCATGAAGTAGCCGGGGCAAATGACCTTTGAGACGCCCGGATCGATGGAACCGGCGCGCAGGCCGGCAATGGCCGTGATGAGCTTGAAGGTGGAGCCGGGTGGATACTGGCCCTGGATCGCGCGGTTGAGCCAGCCGGTGGCGTCCTCGATGCCCTTGAAGGTTTCCTGAGAAATGCCCGGGACAAAGGAGTTGAGGTCGTAATTGGGCATCGAGGCGAGCACCAGCACCTCGCCGGTCCGGACGTCGAGCGCGACCGCGGCGCCCGTGCGGCCTTCCATGGCCCTCTCGGCCGCCTGCTGCAGATCAATGTCGAGGCTGGTGTGGATGTTGTGGCCCTGGACGGGGAGGCGGTGGGGCAGGTCGGGCGAGTTGATCTTGTAGCCGGCGGGATCGACCAGGTAGATCGCGGCACCGGTTTCGCCCTGCAATTGCGCGTCGAATTTTTTCTCCAGGCCGTCGCGGCCGAACGAGCCCTTCATCTTGAAGGTCAGCAGGTCCTCGCCCTCGAAGTCCTCCACGTCCGGGTCGTTGTTCACGCCGGCGTAGCCGAGCACGTGGGCGGCGGCGGCATTGTAGGGATAGTAGCGGGCGCTGGAGGTGTAGACCTGCAGGGGCGAGATGACCGGCAGCCGCTCGATGAGCCGGGCGTATTCCTCGGGCGCGAGGTCGTCGAGCAGCACGAAGGGCAGCAGCAGCGACTGGTTGATATGCCGGTTCAAGTCGTCGGTGCGGACCTTCGCGTTGCGGCCGAGGATGAAGTTGATCTGGTCGAGATAGCGTTGGGCGACGGTGGCGCGGGCGATGCGCTCCATCTGGCTGCTGTTCGGCCGCTCGCCGGCCGCCATCGAGGCGTAGTTCTTCTTGATCTTCTTATACTCGTCCTGGAATTCGGGGCGGAGCTCGGCGAGGTTCAGCACGACCGACAAACGCGCCCGGTTGCCGACCAGCACGTTGCCGTTGCGGTCGAGAATGTTGCCGCGCGGGCCGGGCACGATGACCCGCCGCTGGTTTTGCACGCGGGCCCGCTCGCTGTAGAGGCTGGTCTGCCGGAACTGCAGGTAGGTGAGCCGGCCCACCAGCAGCAGCACGGTGCCGGCGACGAGAGCGTGAAAGAGGAACAGGCGCGGATTGCGGGCGCGGTGGGTTTCGATGAGTCTGCTCACGACGACAAGGGATGCAGGCGGCGGCAAAAATCAAAGCGTCACGCGCCGGCCGGTCTCGGGGTGAATCTGCACCAGCTCCATGGCGGAATCCTGCAGGGCCAGGAACCACGGCGTGATGAGCCCGAGCACCAGTTGCGAGACGAGCAGGTCGACCATGATGCGCAGCCAGGCCTCGCCGGGGCGGGGATTGGCGCCGACCAGCAGGAACGAAAGGGCGAGGAAGAGGAAGAGATTGGCCAGCAGCGCCACCACGAGGCCGAAGACCGCGCCCTCGCGGGGAAAGCGCTGGCGGCCGTGGAGCAGAGTGGCGTGGACCAGCCCGAGCAGCACCAGGCTCGTGCCGAACGGCACCGGCTCGCCGGCGTCCACCAGCAGCCCGGTCAGCACGATGGCGACGAGGCCGTGCTTCCGGTCGAGCCGCAGGGCCGCGTAGACGACAAACAGCCCGCCGACGTAGAGGTGCACCGCGACGCCCGCGAGATAGTGGTTGGCGAGGCCCGCCAGCCACCAGAGCACCAGGTTGGCCAGGAAGACGATGAGCCAGCGGGGATCGTAACGGTGCATCAGAGGTCCTCGGGGTTGAGGGGCACCAGCACGGTGACCTCGGTCAGCGAGCCGAGGCGCTCGTCGAGTTGGACCTCGCCAAACTTGAACAATCCGTCCGGACTGAGCTCGAGGTTGGTGATTTCCCCGATGGAGAGCCCGGGCGGAAACACGCCGCCGAGCCCGGAGGTCACGAGGCGCTTGGTGGCGCCGCGGGTGGCAAAGAACTCGAGCGGCACGAACTCCACCTGGCCCCGCGGGGACTTGAAGGAATCATTCAACCCGCCCTGGTAGCTGATGGGCCGGCCATCGCCGGCCACGCTGGCCGCGAGCCGGAAAGTGGGGCTGGTGATCAGGTCCACCACCGCGGTGTAGCGGTGCACCTCCGTCACCCGGCCCACCACGCCGCCGGCAAACACGACCGGCGCACCGACCGGGATGCCGTAGTTCTCCCCCTTGCGGATGACCATGCGCGACCACCAGCCGGAGAAATCGCGCCGGGCCACGCGCGCGGGCTCGAAGCGGAAGGCGGGCATCGAGGGCAGCTTCAGCAGGTTTTCCAGCCGGAGAATCTCGGCCGACAATTGCTCGTTTGCATTCACTCCCACCTCATATTGGGCGATGAGCCCGGAGGTTTCGCGGCCGGCCACCATCAGTTCCTTCTTGGAATGCAGCTCAGTGGCCCAGAAATTCTGCAGATCGGCGACGTAGGAGTCGGCCACGGCCAGCGGCGCCTGGATCTCGAAGAAGGCGGAACGCGTGAAGGTCTTCAGCACCAGCGGCACGAAGAGCCATCCGAGCAGCACGATGCCCAGGGTGACGAAGGGGCGGGCCTGGTCGAAGCGTTTCGGGAGCACGGCGGTGAAATATTTCGGTAGGGCTGTTTACCCTTAACCGCCCGGAGGCGCTTGGGGGCAAGCGCCCCTACCTCAGAAGTCCGCGGCGGTGCGGTAGAGCTCGTCGATGTTGTTGAGAAACACCCCGGTGCCGTTGGCCACGGCGGAGAGCGGGTCGTCGGCGACGATGACGGGCAGGCCGGTCTTTTCGGAAAGGAGCTTGTCGATGCCGCGGATGAGCGAGCCGCCGCCGCACATGACAAAGCCGCGGTCCACCAGGTCGGCGGAGAGCTCGGGCGGGCAGCGCTCGAGGGCGGCGCGGACGGCCTCGACGATGGCGCCGATGGTGTCGCCGATGGCCTCGCGGATTTCCTGAGAGGTGATGTGGATGGTCTTGGGCAGGCCGGCGACCGAATCGCGGCCCTTGACCTCCATGGCCAGCTCGGTGTCGAGCGGGTAGCCGGAGCCGATGGTGACCTTGATCTCCTCCGCCGTGCGCTCGCCGATGAGGAGGTTGTAGGCCCGCTTCATGTAGTTGATGATGGCGAGGTCGATCTCGTCGCCCGCGACGCGGATGGATTTGGAAAACACGATGCCGTGCAGCGAAATGATGGCGATCTCCGTGGTGCCGCCGCCGATGTCCACGATCATGTTGGCGGCGGGCTCGTCCACCGGCAGGCCGACGCCGAGCGCGGCGGCCATGGGCTCGAGGATGGTGATGACCTCGCGGGCGCCGGCGTGCGTGGCGGATTCCTTCACCGCGCGCTTCTCGACCTCGGTGATGCCGCTGGGGATGGCGACGACGACGCGGGGCGACACGACCTTGGAATTGTTGTGCACCTTCTTGATGAAATAGCGGAGCATCGCCTCGGTGATGTCGAAGTCGGCGATGACGCCGTCCTTCATCGGGCGGATGGCGGTGATGTTGCCGGGGGTGCGGCCGAGCATCTTCTTGGCCTCGTCACCGACGGCGAGGACCTTGCGGGAGCTGGTGTGGACGGCGACCACGCTGGGCTCGCGGAGCACAATGCCCTTGTCCTTCACATAGACGAGGGTGTTGGCCGTGCCCAAGTCGATGCCGATGTCGTTGGAGAAAAGTCCCAGCAGTTGGTTGAACATTGGTGGCGGTGGCGGGGGGTTGGAGAATACAAGCCGGCCGGCGGCGAAATTGTCAAAAGCAAACTCGCTGCTGAAAACAGGTTAGGGCAGGGCGGACCCGGGCTGCGGGCTTGACGGATGGAGCGGTTGTGGCGTCTTAATGGCTGCCGGAACGCCATGCACGGAATCGATTTCATCAAGGATCTGGCGGTGGTCATGCTCGTGGCCGGGCTGGTGGGTTGGGCCTGCCACCGGGTGGGCCTGTCCGTTGTTTTCGGCTTCCTGGTGGCCGGCATGGTCATCGGCCCCTACACGCCGCCGTTCTCGCTGGTGTCGGACACCGGCCGGATCGAGACCCTGGCCCAGGTGGGCCTGATCTTCCTGATGTTCTCCATCGGCATGGGCCTCAGCCTGCGCAAGCTCCGCCGGCTGGGCCTGTCGCTGGTGCTCGCGACCTTCACCGGAGCCATCGTGATGTATAACCTGACGCGCGCCTTGGGCGGCGCCCTGGGCTGGAGCCCGGTGGAAACGGCCACCCTGGCCGCGATGCTGATGATTTCCAGCTCGGCCATCATCAGCAAGGTGCTGCACGAAACCGGCGCGACCCACGAAAAATCCGGCCAGCTGGCCATGGGCGTCTCGGTGCTGGAGGACGTGGTGGCGATCGTGATGCTGACCATCCTCAATTCACTCTACCAGATCGGCGGCGTCACCCACGCCTCGATCAGCGCCACCCTCGGCCTGCTGGGGGCGTTCATCACCCTGGCGGGCATCGGGGGCATGCTGGTCGTGCCGTGGCTGCTCAAGAAAATGAGCCACAGCGCCGGCGAGGAGCTGCCGACGATCGTGGTGGCGGGGTTGCTGTTCGTGCTGGCGTTCCTCGCGGACAAGGCGGGGTTCTCGCTCGCGCTCGGTGCCTTCATGCTCGGCGCCATCGTGGCCGAGACCCCGCACCGGACCCAGGTCGGCCGGGCCTTCGAGGGCATGCGCGACGTGTTCAGCGCGGTGTTCTTCGTCTCCATCGGCATGTTGATCAATCCCGCGGCGCTGGCCGAGTCCTGGCTGCTGATCCTCGGCATCACCGGGTTTGTGCTTGTCGCCCGGCCGCTGGCCGTGACGATCGGCATGATGTTCATCGGCGGCTCCACCCGGGAATCGCTGCGCGTCGGGCTGTCGGTCACGCCGCTGGGTGAATTCTCCTTCATCATCGCCCAGCTCGGGGTGACGGCCGGCGCGGTGCCGAAGAGATTCCAGGCGCTGGCTGTGGGCGTCTCGTTGCTGACCACCCTGGCCGGGCCGCTGCTGATCCGACGGTCGGAGGGGATCAGCGGCTGGATTGCTGCCCAGCAGCCGAAATGGCTCGCCGACTGGGAGCAATATTACCACCGCTGGCTCGACCGGCTGCAGCAGCGCGAACGGAAGAACACCCTGTGGCAGCTGAGCAAGAAACGTTTCTTGCAGATTGGCGTGGAGATCCTGCTGGTGACCGGACTGCTGGTGTTTTCGGAGCAGGTCTTCGGGCTGGTGAGCGATTACCTGCCGGCGAAGCGCAATTTCCCGCTCGGGTCCGAGCTGATTTTCTGGAGCGGGCTGGCGCTGATTGCGCTCGCGCCCATGGTCGCCATCTGGCGCAACATCTCGGCGCTCTCGCTGCTCTACGCGCAGGTCAGCACCACCGGTCACCCCAAGGGAGCCAGGCTGGCGCCGGTGGTGGAGACCGCCCTCAAAGGTGGCGCCGGGCTGCTGCTCCTTCTCTGGCTGGGCGCCATCCTGCCCCTGAGCGGCATGGCCCGCTGGCTGCCGCTTGTCGCTGTGTCCGTGGTGCTGCTGAGCTTCCTCCTGCTGCGCCGCCGGCTGGTCTTTTGGCACAGCCAGCTCGAGGTGGAATTGGCGGAGATGCTGGAGCGCGGGGATCAGAAGTTCACCGGCACCACCGCGCCTTGGATGGCGGCGCACAGCGAGTGGAACCTGGCCCTCACCGACTGCGTGCTGCCGGACCTGGCCGACTGTCGCGGGCGCACGCTGGGCGAGCTGGCGCTGCGTGCGAAGTTCGGCTGCACCGTCGCGGGCGTCGAGCGGCAGGGCGTGATGGTCGGCAACCCGACCTCGGACATGATTCTTTATCCCCGCGACAAGGTGCTGCTCCTCGGCGACCCGCGACAGGTGGCCGCGGGCAAGGAATTCCTGCAACAGGCCTCGGGCGCGCCCATCGTTTCCAATTTCGACGAGGTGCGGATGGAGGCGGTGACCCTGCCGCCGGGCTGCGAATTGAACGACCGCACCCTGGCCGAGTTGATGCTCAGCCGCACCTACGGTTTGCAAGTGGCCGGCATCAATCGCGGCGGCCTGCGCATCCTGAATCCCGGTGGCGAGGTGAAACTGTTCACCGGCGACGACGTGCTGGTGCTCGGCAGCCCGGACCAGATCTCGGCCTTCAAGGCCGCGGTAAGGAAGTGAGGTGGGCGCCGGTTTCGACACCGGCGCCTGTCGCCGATCGGGACATCGGCAACCACCAAAAGCAAAAAAGCCGCGTCTGATGACGCGGCGAGAGATCACCAGCCGGACGGACGGCTCAATTATTGCCGGGTTTCTGGCCGGCGTCGGGCTTCTTCTCGTCCTTGGCGTCGTCTTCGCCTTCCTTGGCCGCCTTCTTGAATTCCTTGATGGACTGGCCGAGGCCCTTGGCCAGGGCCGGCAGCTTGGCGCCGCCGAAGAGCAGGAGGATGATGGCCAGGATGATGATCAGCTCGGTGGTGCCGAGATTGAACAGGCCGAGCGGTGACGTAAGGTGGGACATAGCGGGAAGGTAGGTCTGGGCGTGGGAAACGTAAAGGCCGAAAGCGAACTCAGTCCTGCGGGAAGAGCATCTTGCCGAGCGGGCCGCCCTGCTTGATGAATTGCGGCGGGATCGTCGGCGGCTTCTTGAGCAGATTCTGCGGGTTGTCGATCTGCTCGGCGTCGAAGAAGCCGTGGAGCTGCCGGATGCGCGTCGGGTGGCGCATCTTGCGGAGCGCCTTGGCCTCGATCTGCCGGATACGCTCGCGGGTAACCTTGAACTGCTTGCCAACCTCCTCGAGCGTGCGGCTGTAGCCGTCCACCAGGCCGAAGCGCAGCGTGAGCACGCGGCGCTCGCGCTCGGTGAGCGAGTCGAGCACGTCCATGATCTTTTCGCGGAGGAGCGAGAACGCGGTCATGTCGTAGGGATTGTCCGCGGACTTGTCCTCGATGAAGTCGCCGAAGCTGGTGTCGTCGCCGTCGCCGACGGGGGACTGGAGCGAGATGGGCTGCTGCGCCATCTTCATGATCTGCTGCACGCGCTCGAC
>JAYUGX010000050.1:0-32849 GCA_043738215.1 Lacunisphaera sp. | reverse complement strand
CGATGACCACGGCCGCCGCAAGTGTGCCGTTGGTAAGCACATAATCCCCGATGCTGATCTCCTGATCGATGGCTTTTTCGCGGATGCGCTGGTCGATGCCCTCGTAGTGGCCGCTGAGCAACACGAGGTGCTTTTGCGACGATAATTCCAAGGCCAGTGCCGGCGAAAGTGGCGTGCCGTCGGGCGTAAGGTAGATGCGGCGGCAGCCCGGGGTTTGCAGCTGCTCGATGGCGTCGAACACCGGCTCGCACTTCAACACCATGCCTGCCCCGCCGCCGAACGGCCGGTCGTCGGTCGTCTTGTGCTTGTCGGTCGCCCAATCGCGCAGGTTGTGAACCTTGATCTCGAGGAGCTTCACCTCCTGCGCGCGGCCGAGCATGCTCTCGGTCAGGAAGCCGTCGAGCATGGCGGGAAAGAGCGTCAGGACGTCGATGCGCATGGGGCGATTATCCAATAAAAAAGGTTCGGCGCGAGCCGAACCTTGAAAGGTTGCGAGCGTTGGGCCGCGGCCTCAGGCTGTGGCCGGCGCGGCGCGGCGCGCGCGCTTGATCATCGAGTGCATGGTCGCGGACGGCTTGGCGCCTTTCGAGACCCAGTAGTCGACGCGGTCGAGCTTGATGGTCAGCACGTTGCCCTTGGCGCGCGGGTTGTAGGAGCCGATCTGCTCGACGGCGTCGCCATCGCGACGCGAGCGCTCCTCGGCGACGACGACGCGGTAGTGCGGTTCGTTCTTGGTGCCGACGCGGGAAAGACGGATTTTGAGTGCCATTTGATGTGTCTGTGTTGCTTAAAAGGATGCGGTTTCGCTGGGAAAAGGGTGAGAATGCACGGGACAAGTTTGCTCTTGTCAAGCCCCCAGTGCCCCCGCTGCATTCGACCCTTACCGCACCCATTTTATGCTCAAAGCCGGCATAGTCGGACTGCCCAATGTGGGCAAATCCACCCTCTTCAACGCCCTCACCCGCTCCCGGAAGGCGGAAGCGGCGAACTATCCCTTCTGCACCATCGATCCCAATGTCGGCGTGGTCATTGTGCCGGACGAGCGCTCTTACGTCCTACAAAAAATCGCCAAGACCAATGTCGTCGTGCCCGCCGCCATTGAATTCGTGGATATCGCGGGCCTCGTCGCCGGCGCGAGCAAGGGCGAGGGCCTCGGCAACCAGTTTCTCGCGACCATCCGCGAAGTTGACGCCATCGTGCAGGTCGTCCGCTGCTTCGAGGATCCCGATGTCGTCCACACCATGGGCGGCGTGGATCCGGTGCGCGACATCGAGGTGATCACGACCGAGCTCGTGCTTGCCGACCTCGAGGCCGTCGCCAAGCGCATCCACAAGACGCAGAAGAACGCCAAGGCGGGCGACAAGGAGGCCATCATCGAGCTCGCACTCCTCCATAAACTCGAACCCCACCTCAACGCCGGCAAGACCGCCAACACCCTTCCCGCCACGCCCGAGGAAGTGGCGATGATGAAACTCTTCCAGCTGCTCACGGCCAAGCCCGTGCTGTTCGCCTGCAATGTCGCCGAGTCCGACCTCGCCACCGCGGAGCAGAACAAGTTCGTGCAGAAGGTCGCGGAGTATGTCCGTACGCACCACGATGCGGCCTATGTGCCGATCAGCGCCAAGATCGAGGCTGAGCTCATCGACCTGCCACCCGACGAGGCCATGGCGTTTCTCAAGGATCTCGGCGTCGATGACTCCGGCGTCTCCGCGCTTATCAAGGGTACCTATACGCTGCTCGGCCTGATGACTTATTTCACTGCCGGCGAAAAGGAAGTCCGCGCCTGGACGATCAAGAAAGGCTGGAAGGCCCCCCAGGCCGCCGGCGTCATCCACACGGATTTCGAAAAAGGCTTCATCAAGGCCGAGGTCGTTTCCTACGAGGAGCTAGTCCGACTCGGCAGTGTCGCGGCGGCGAGGGAGGCCGGCAAATACCGGCTCGAGGGCAAGGAATACGTTTTCCATGATGGCGACGTGGCACTCTTCCGTTTCAATAATTGAAGGCGTTTTGCCCAAATCGGCCCTTCAGTGCAGGAGCTAGGTGGCTGCAACATTTTGACTGTAAGTTGGTTTCGGCATTTTAGCCGCCAGCTAAGACTTCCTAGTTGACTATAGGTATTTATACCCATCTCATGTGCTTGCTAGATTGCATAACGAGATGCTCTCCCTTTATCTGAAAGACCACCGCTCATGAACACCATCGCCCCAACTCACCTGTTCAGCAGGAGACTGCTGGTGGCTCTGTGCGCGGGTCTCTTTTTTGCAGTGTCGCCGATGGTGCTGCGGGCCGCAATCATTCTCTGGGGGAATACAGGCACTCAGTTCAGCACCGGCACCAATTGGACTGGCGGAACCGCACCCGCCAACGACCTCACCACTGACATCGGTTCATTCCAAGCTACAACTGTCAGCTTTAATCCACAACTGACCGGCAACCGCAGCATCAATGGCTTGGATTTTACCACTGGCACGGGGGCTTGGATCTTCTCGGGCAACTCCGGCACGAGAACCCTCACGCTCGGTGCTTCTGGCATCGTCAGTAACGCCACCTCCACCCAGACCTTTAACCAAGGTAACCTTGGCATCGCGCTGGGCGCCAATGCCGCCTTCACCTCGAACAGCACCGGCGCCCTGTCTTTTGGCAGCACCTTGGCTTCGTTCAACCTGAGCACCTTCACCCTGACCCTGAACGGCTCGAGCACGAACGCGAGCAATGCCATTGGGGCTGTCGTGTCAGGCACCGGAAGCATCATCAAGTCTGGCACGGGCACTTGGATCTTTTCCGGCGCCAACACCTACACCGGCACCACGACGATCAGTCAGGGCACGCTGCAGTTGAATGCCAATGCCCCGAGCGGTGCGGCCGGCACCCTCGGCAACGCCGCCTCCACCGTCACCCTCAATGATGCCAGCACCGGCGCCAACAACAACGCCCTGCTGATCGGCACCAGTGGCGTCTCGGTCGCGCGCACCATCACCGTCGCCAATTCCGGCACGGGCACCACCACTCTCGGCAGCAATATCACCTCCGGCACCGGCACTTTCACCGGCAACGTCACCCTCAACAAGGCCGCCAGCCTCGAGGCGGACAGCACCGCCAATATCACGTTCAGCACCGGCGTGATCAGCGGTGCGGGCAACATCACCAAGATCGGCACCGGCACGGTCACCCTTTCCGGCACCAACACCTACACCGGCGCCACGACGATCAACGCCGGCACCTTGAGCGTCGGCACGATCGGCAATGGCGGCGTGGCCGGCAATCTCGGCGCGGCCACCACCACTGCGAGCAACCTGACGCTCGGCGGCGGCACCTTGCAATACACCGGCGCGACCGCCTCAACCAACCGCAACTTCGTCCTGACCACCGGCACCACCAACACCATTGACGTCTCCACCGGCGCGTCCAACCTGACCATTTCCGGTGCCAGCACCAACACGACCGGCGCCCTCACCAAGACCGGGGCCGGCACCCTCACCCTTTCCGGCGCCAACACCTATACCGGCGCCACGACCGTCAGCCAAGGCACCCTCAAGGCCGGCGTGGCATCCGTCGCCAATACGAGCGGCGCTTTCGGCAACAATTCGGCCGTCACCCTCGCCAACACCGCCGGCGCCACCATGGACATCACCGGCTTCAACACCCAGATTGGTTCGCTGACCGGCGGCGGAGCCACCGGGGGCAACGTCACCCTTGGCGCCGCGACCCTCACGGTCGGCGGCGACAATACCAGCCCCGGGGCTTTCGCGGGCGTCATTTCCGGCACGGGCGGCAGTCTGACCAAGACCGGCACCGGCGCCCTCACCCTTTCCGGCGCCAACACCTACACCGGCACCACGACGATCAGTCAGGGCACGCTGCAGTTGAATGCCAATGCCCCGAGCGGTTCGGCCGGCACCCTTGGCAACGCCGCCTCCACCGTCACCCTCAATGATGCCAGCACCGGCGCCAACAATAACGCCCTGCTGATCGGCACCAGTGGCGTCTCGGTCGCGCGCACCATCACCGTCGCCAATTCCGGCACGGGCACCACCACCCTCGGCAGCAATATCACCTCCGGCACCGGCACCTTCACCGGCAACGTCACCCTCAACAAGGCCGCCAGCCTCGAGGCGGACAGCACCGCCAACATCACGTTCAGCACCGGCGTGATCAGCGGTGCGGGCAACATCACCAAGATTGGCACCGGTACGGTCACCCTTTCTGGCGCCAACACCTATACCGGCGCCACGACCGTCAGTCAGGGCACCCTCAAGGCCGGCGTGGCATCTGTCGCCAATACGAGCGGCGCTTTCGGCAACAATTCGGCCGTCACCCTCGCCAACACCGCCGGCGCCACCCTGGACATCACCGGCTTCAACACCCAGATTGGTTCGCTGACCGGCGGCGGAGCCACCGGGGGCAACGTCACCCTTGGCGCCGCGACTCTCACGGTCGGCGGCGACAACACCAGCCCCGGGGCTTTCGCGGGCGTCATTTCCGGCACGGGCGGTCTGACCAAGATCGGCACCGGCACCCTCACCTTTTCCGCGGCCAACACCTACACCGGCACCACCACCATCAGCGCCGGCACGCTGGATTTGGCTTTCAACCAAAGCTTCAGCACGGTCTCCTTGGCGGGTGGCACCCTCAAGCTCAGCAGCGCCAGCAACACGATCACGACCCTGAGTCTCGCGGCCAACAGCACGATTGATTTTTCCAGCTCGGTAAATGCCACGCTCAACCTGACCAACCTGAACCTCAACAGCTTCACTCTCAGCATCATCAACTGGACCGCTGCGGCTGATCACTTCTTCGCGACCAACTGGACCGGTGCCAGCCCCAACACCATGGGCAGCGCGCCGATGAACCAGATTACTTTCAACGGCTTCACCGCCAGCCAGACCGGGTGGGATTCATACGACAACCAGATCCGGCCCAATGTCCCCGAGCCCTCGACTTACGGCGCCTTTCTGATTGGTGCAATGACGGCACTCTTTGCCTGGCGCCGCCGGCAAGCCTGATCGCTACTGCGTCGCGCCGCCCGCGATGCGGATATCGCGTTTCACCCGGAGCGCTGTTTCCACCGCCACTTTGATGCCTTGGATCATCGCTTCCAGCGGCAAACTCGGCATCTCCTTCGTCTGCTCCGGCAGGAACGGCACGTGGATGAACCCGCCGCGGATTTTTTTCCGGCCGCGCAATTCGTGCATCAATCCGTAGAAAACATGATTGCAGACAAAAGTGCCCGCCGTCTGTGACACCACCGCCGGGATGCCCCGGTGCCGGAGCTGCTGCACGATGGCCTTGATCGGCAGCGTCGACCAGTAGGCTGCCGGTCCGCCGCGCGCGACCGGCCGGTCCACGGGCCGCCGGCCCGCGTTGTCCGCGATGCGGGCGTCGTCCACATTGATCGCCACGCGCTCCGGCGTGATCCCGGCCCGACCGCCCGCCTGCCCAATGCAGATGACCAATGCCGGCTTCGTCGCGCGGATCTGATTCTTGAGCTCGCTGATCGCCGCCCCGAACACGCAGGGCAACAGCGCGCCGGTGACCCGGTGTCCGCCAATGACCGTGCCGTGCAACAGCCGAACGATCTCACCCGAGGGATTGATGGACTCGCCGCCGAATGGCTCGAACCCGGTGAGCAGAACCTTGCGCGTTTCCGGCCTTCGGCGATTCTGCGATTTCTTCTTTTTCGTGGTGGTCATTTCAAAAACGATAAACGCAGAAATACATGATGAGGATATTGGCCGCGAGGATGCCGAGGGCAATCGGCACCTGCGCTTTGATGACCGCGTTCTTGTCCTTCAATTCGAGCAGCATCACGGGCACGAGATTGAAGTTGGCCGCCATCGGCGTCAGGAGCGTCCCGCAATAACCCGACAGCATGCCGATCGCCGCCATGATGGCCGGGTTGCCGTGGTGCTGCTGCACGATGAACGGCAGTCCAATGCCAAGCGTGATCACCGGGAACGCCGCGAAGGCATTGCCCATGCACATCGTGAACAGTGCCATGCTCGCGCAATACGCGACCACGGCGACGAACGGAAATTGCGTCGGTAAAGCGTGCGCGGCAAGGTCAGCCACGACCGGCCCGACCCCGGCCTTGGCGAATATGCCGCCGAGCGCGGCCAGCAGCTGCGGCAGAATGAGCGCCCACCCGACGGTCTGCACCAGCCGGCTGCCCTCGATCACCGGCGTCACCGGCCGGGCCCGCGTCAGTTGCAGCGCCACGATCATGGCCACGACCGCACCGAGGCACACCGACGTCACCGTGGTGTTGACCGAGTCCAGCAGCCACCAGTCCCCCGCGTGCAGCTTGCTCAACAACAGCGTGCCCACCACCGCCGTGGCCGGAATCAGCAGGGCCGGCACGAAAATCCCATCACGCAACCGCCCCGCCGAGGCGGTTCGCTCCTCCACGGTTGCGCCGGGCTCGCCGGCCGGGCCCATCTGCTTCGTCGCCGCAAGCCCCACCATCACGAGCAGCATGTAACCGACCGCGACTGGCGGCAGGGCTTTGCCCGCGAGGAAAGTAACCGCCAGCAAACCCCAGAACAACGCCGAGCCCCAGCGCTTCGGGTGATTTTGGTCGAGGGCGATGCGACCGGCCACGAGCAGCAGGAAAACGCCCGCGACCACATAAAAGACCTCGAGGCTGAGCAGCTTCACGGCGGCCCCTCCGGCTTGGGTTCGGCGGCAACCTCCCGCGCGATGCGCTTGTCCAGCGCACGGGCCCGCCACGCCATGAGACCGAACGCCACGAATGCCGTCGGCAGGCCCCACAGTGACAGCGCCCACACGCTGACCTGCAGGCCCTGGGCCTCGAGCACGCCCTTGATCAGGTAGACCGCACCCACGGCAAAGACCGTGTCCTCGCCAAAAAAATTCCCCGTGTTCTCCGCCGCGGCAGCATGCGCGCGGATTGCCTGGGTGGTTTTCTCCGGCAACTCGCGGTGCCTCGCCTTCGCCGCTTCCTCGGCCGGAAGCGCCGCCCGTTTAAATTGGAGTTTGGCGGCAGCTTCCGCCATCGGCGCCACCAGCGGGCGCACCATGGCGGTGTGGCCGCCGATGTTCACGCCGAACGCAATCGAGATCTGCCGCACCGCCGTGTAGAAGATCAACACCCGACCCGCCGTCGCCGACTTGGTCTTTTTAATGAGCGTCTCCGCCCGTTCGCGCAGCCCGTAGCGCTCGAGCAGTCCGACCACCGGCAGCATCAGCACAACCGTCAGGGTGATGTAGCGGTTCTCCACGAAATATTTCCCAAACAGCTCCATGATCTCGTTGAACGACATCCCGGCCGCCAGCCCGGTGCCGATGCCCGCCGCCATCACCACGAGCAGCGTGTTGAACCGCAGGGCAAACCCCAGCGCGACCACGAGGATGCCGATGAGCTTGATCATGCGCCGTATGCTTTGATCTCGATCCCGGCCGCCGTCAATTCACGCCGCAATCGCCGTGCGAATTCCACCGGATGCGCCCCATCGCCATGCAGGCAGACCGTGTCGGCCGTGATTTTCACGTCAGTGCCGTCGGTCGCGCGCACCTGGCCCTCGCGGATCATCTGCCGCACCTGCGCCAGGGCGGCGTTTTCATCGGTGATGAGTGCGTCCGGCTCCGATCGCGGTGTCAGCGTGCCGTCAGTCCGGTAGGTGCGATCGGCAAACACTTCGCTTGCCACCTGCAGCCCGCAAGCCCGGCCGGCCTCGACCAGTTTGCTTCCCGCGAGCGCAAAAAGAATCAGCCGCGGGTCGGCCTCATAGACCGCCTCCGCCACCGCGCGCGCCAGAGCTGTGTCGCGCGCCGCCATGTTGTAGAGCGCGCCGTGGGCCTTCACATGCCGCACGCTTGCGCCACGCTGGCGGGCGATGACTTGCAGCAGGCGAGTCTGCACCAGGACCAATCCGTGCGCCTCGACCGGGGTCACCGGCAATTCGCGCCGGCCGAAATTCTCCCGGTCGGCCAACCCGGGATGGGCGCCGATGGCGACGCCGTGTTCCAGGGCGAGCTCAACCGTCGCGCGCATCATCGTCTCGTCACCGGCGTGCGCGCCGCACGCGATGTTGGCCGAGGTGATCTGCGGCATCAGCCCGGCGTCATGGCCGGTGCCTTCGCCGAGATCGCAGTTCAGATCAATGTGGGGCATGGGTATCAACCGGCGAAGCGGGCCAGGCCGGTGCGGACGCGATTAAGGTCGCGCTCCCGCGCCAGGTAAAGTTCATGCGCCGCCCCCAGCGTAATTTCCTCGAACCGCACCGTGTCACCCGGCCGCAGTTGGGTGAAGCGCCCGAGGTCGACCGCCGCCACCGCGGCCATCCGCGGGTAACCGCCGACCGATTGCCGGCTGGGCAGCAGCACAATCGGCTGGCCCGCCGCGGGCACCTGCACGACGCCCGCGTTGACCGCCGACGAAATCATGTCGCCTTCCCTTTCCCGCGCCAGCACGGGCCCGGTCAGCCGCACGCCCATCCGGTCCGCCTCCCGCGTCGCCGACCATTTCGCCCGGAAAAAATCCAGCTGCGCCTCGACCTTGAACCAATCCCACTCGGGTCCGCGCAGGGCGCGCACCACTCCAGCCGGCGCCGGCCGGCCCATGGTCTCGGGTCGCACGGTCCAAGCCGTCGTCCGCCTGACGCCCGTGCGCAAACCCGTGAGAATCTGCCGCGCCCACTCGGAGAGCTTGCCGAGTTTCAGCGTGTCCCCCGCCACCAGCGGACGGCCCTGATGGCCGCCGATTCCGGCGCGCCGGTAGGTGCTGCGGCTGCCCATGACCAGTGGCACATCAACTCCCCCCGCCACCGCGAGCCACGCCCGCATGCCGGTGCCGGACACGCCAAATGTGACCGTCTCGCCCGCCGCCACGCGCACCGCCCGGTCGCGCGGCAGCGGCTCGCTGCCAATGTGAGCGTCAAAATTCGCCCCGCCCCATGCGATCAGCGTTTCCTTTTCAAAGGAAAGCTCCGGGCCGGTCTGTGCCATTTCCAGCACTGCGGCGTTGTCGTCGTTGCCGACTATCAGGTTCACCGCGCGGGCGGCGAAGCCATCGAGCGCACCGCCAACCACGATACCGTATTGCTGGTAGCCGGGCCGGCCGAGGTCCTGCACCGTCGTCAGCAAGCCGGGCTTGCGCACCTGGATCATCGCGCCGCCTCCAGCTTGACAAACTCTTCCGCGCTGATCGCGCGAAACTTCACGTGATCTCCCGCCGCCAGCAGCACCGGTGGGTTCTCCTCCGGCCGGAAAATCCGCAGCGGCGTGCGGCCGATGAGATTCCAGCCGCCGGGCGTGGCAAGCGGATAGATGCCGGTCTGCTCGCCGCCGATGCCGACCGAGCCGGGCGGCACCACCATCCGCGGCTTCGCGTGGCGCGGCGTCTGCAGTTCCTTCGGCAATCCGCCGAGATACGGGAAGCCCGGCGCGAAGCCGATCAGGTGCACCAGGTAATCCGCCTTCGCGTGCCGCTTGATGACTTCCTCCGGCGACAACTTCGCCTGCGCCGCCACGCGCGCGAGGTCGGGACCGAACTCGCCGCCGTAACACACGGGGACCTCGACGGTGCGCCCCTTGAATTTTTCCATCTTGGGCGGATTCTTAAGCCGCTCGCGCACTTTCGTCGCGAGCCATTCGGCGATGTCGTTTTCCGGCGCGCCCGCCTGCACAGCCCGCCATGGATCATAAAAGACCGTCACCGTCGTGTAAGCCGGCACCAGCTCGCCCACGCCGGGCAACGGCTCGGCCGCCAGCGCCCGCCACGCCGTTTGCACGCGACGGTGCGTGGGCTCGTCAATGGCGTCCCCCACCTCCAACACCAGGGCATTGTCGCCCAGCGGCGTGATTTGCATGCCCCTTGCTATGCCTTGGCCCGCGGTTCGCAGCTAAAAAGTCACTGCGGCTAATCCCGCCGCCGCGTCCGGCTCATAGATTTTAGTTAGGATTGCGGTTGCGGGGAGATTGCTAGAGTGAATTCCTGCCATGCCCTTCCGTCCCCTTGCCTGCACCGCCGTGCTGACCCTGCTTTTCGCAGGCGGCTGCCGCGACCGTGAGATCTCGGCCTACCGCGCTCCCAAGGATCTCGCGGCCACCGCGCCAACGCCGGCCGGCATGGCCAACACCAACGACCTGCCGCCCAATCATCCGCCCATCGGGGCCGCCGCCGCGCCCGGCGCCGCCGCCATGGCCAATACCACCGTGCCCACGGGCAGCGACAGCCTGACCTGGACCGCACCGGCCGGCTGGACCGCCATGCCGCAGCGGCCGATGCGCAAGGCGACCTACGCCGTCAAGGGCGACGGCGGCGAGGCCGACCTCTCCATCACCGCCTTCCCCGGCGATACCGGCGGACTGCTGGCGAATCTCAACCGCTGGCGCGGCCAGATTGCCCTGCCACCCCTCGCGGAAAACCAGCTCGCGGCCAGCCTCGAGCATTTTGATGTCGGCCCGCTCCGCGTGGACGTCGTCGATTTTGCCGGAACCGCCAATGGCGCGCCGACGCGCATCCTCGGCGCCATCGTGCCGCACCAGGGCGAGACCTGGTTCTTCAAGCTCACGGGGCCCGACGCCCTCGTCGCCCGGGCCAAGCCCGCGTTCCTCGATTTTCTCCGCACTGTCCGCCCACGCTGAGTCATGACTCCCCTCGTCCGGCAATTCCGCGATTTCTTCGTCTCGCTCAAGCTCACGGTGGTGCTGCTCGGACTGTCGATCGTCCTGATTTTCTGGGCCACCCTCGCGCAGGTGCAGCTCGGCATCTGGGGCGTGCAGGAAAAATTCTTCCACGCTTTCTTCGTGCTGGAGCACCTGCCGGGCACTTCCGTCCCGGTGCCGGTCTTCCCCGGAGGTTACTTCATCGGCGGTCTGCTGCTCATCAACCTCGTCGCCGCGCACGCCTATCGCTTCAAGCTCGAGCGTCGCAAAACCGGCATCCTGCTCACCCACCTCGGACTCATCCTGCTGCTGCTCGGCGAGCTGTTCACCAGCCTCATGCAGGTGGAAAGCAATCTGCGCCTCGATGAGGGCGAAACCAGGCATTACTCCGAAAGCTACCGGGTCAACGAACTCGCGATTCTCGACACAACGAACCCGGACTTCAACGAGGTCGTCGCCATACCAGAGGCTGTGCTGTCGGACGGTGGCGTCATCCAGCACCCCAAGCTGCCGTTCCAGGTTCGCATCCGCGATTATTACCCCAACGCCACGGTGCAGATGCGCGACCAGGCGGCCAATGCCCCGCCCAGCCTCGCCACCACCGGCATCGGCCCGCGCGTCGCCGTCATTCCACTGCCGCTCACCTACAAGCAGGATGAGCGCAACGCGCCCGCGGCGGACATCGAGTTCGTCGGCCCTGAGGGTACGCTCGGCACCTGGCTGGTCTCGCCGCTGCTCGGGATGCCGCAGAAATTCGACTACGCCGGCCGCACCTGGGAAATCGCCCTGCGCTTCAAGCGCTACTACCACCCCTTCGCCGTCACCCTGCTCAAATTCACCCACGAGAAATACGCCGGGACCGACATCCCGAAGAACTTCGCCAGCCGCATCCGGCTCAAGACTGACGACGCCCGCCAGGACCGCGAGGTACTCATCTACATGAACAATCCGCTGCGGCACGCGGGGCTGACCTTCTACCAGGCGGGCTTCGACAACGACGACCACACCACCATCCTGCAGGTCGTGCGCAACCCCAGCTGGGTGCTGCCCTATGTTTCCTGTGTCATGATGGGCCTCGGTCTCCTCATCCAGTTCGGCATTCACCTCACCGGCTTCGTCCGCAAACGCTCCGCCACATGAAACGCTGGATTCCGCTCGCCATTCTCGTTCTCGCCACCGGCTGGCTGGCGTCCGCGCTGCGCCCGCAGAAGAACACCACCGAGTTCGACCTGCAAGCCTTTGGCCGGTTGCCCGTCCTCGTCAACGGCCGGATCAAGCCGCTCGACACCGTCGCCCGCACCTCCCTGCTCATGCTGCAGGGCCGCCAGCGGGTCAGCGACCCGACCAAGCCCGTGCCCCTCGTCGCCTCGCCGGTCGAGTGGCTCGCCGACGTGCTCTTCGCGCCCGCTCGGGCCGACGACTACCCGACCTTCCGGCTCAGCGCGACCGACTCGCCCGAGTTGCTCACGCTCATGGGGCTCACGGAAACAGAGACGAAGATCCACTACGATGATCCGGTGATGCGCACGCTCGCCGTCGCCGACTTCGTGCCCGGCACGCGCACGCGCTTTTCTTTCAACCAGCTTTCCCCCAAGTTCGCGGAACTTGACCGGCAGGCCCAGCTCGCCGAGCCCGTCGACCCGCAGCTTCGCACCGCCTTCCAGAAGGCCGTCATCCAGCTCCGCGAGCGCGTCTTCCTCTACCAACGGCTGAAGCACAGCGTGCAGGTGCCGGACTCTTCGGGCTTCCTCGCGGAGATCGTCCAGTTCCAGCAGGGATTGCCCGCCGGGGTCGCCGCCGTCCGCGCCCGCCAGAAGGGTGAGGCGCATGACGAGGCCGCCTTCAAGGCCATGCTGGCTACCGCCGAGCGCTACGACACCATGGACAAGCTCGGCTACCTGCTGACCGTTCCGCCGAGCGCCAGCGAGCCCGACGCCAGCGCCTGGCGAACCGCCGGCAGCGCCCTGCTCGAGACCTTCGAGACCGGCAGCATCAACCCGAACGTCATGGCCTATGCCGCCCTCGGCAGCGCGTGGCGGGAGCGGCAGGCCGGCCAGTTCAACGACATTGTCCGCATCTTTGGCGACCAGCTTGCCAAGCGTTTCAAGCCGCAGCTGGCGAAAAGCGATCTCGAGGTGCGTTTCAACGCCGCCGAGCCGTTCTACAAGAGCATGCTGCTTTATGCCTGCGCCTTCCTGCTGGCCATCTTCTCGTGGCTCAAGTGGCCCGACGTGCTCGGCAAATCCGCCTTCTACCTCGTGGGTCTCGCGTGGCTCGCGACCACCGCGGGTATCATCACCCGCATGTGGCTTGAGGGCCGCCCGCCAGTCACCAATCTCTATTCCTCGGCGCTGTTTGTCGGCTGGGGCTCGGTCGGGCTCTGCCTGATCCTCGAAAAAATCTATCGCAACGCCATCGGCTCGGTCGCCGCCGGCATGATCGGTTTCTTCACGCTCCTTATCGCGCATCACCTGTCGCTCAGCGGCGATACGCTCGAGATGATGCGCGCGGTGCTCGACACCAACCTCTGGCTCGCGACCCACGTTGTCGTCGTGACCACCGGCTACGCCTCCACTTTCCTCGCCGGCTTCCTCGCCCTCATCTATATTTTCCGCGGCGTGTTCACCAAGTCGCTCGACATGCCCACCGCGGACGCGCTCGCCCGGATGGTCTACGGCATCGTATGCTTCGCCACGCTCTGCAGTCTGGTGGGCACGGTGCTCGGCGGCATCTGGGCCGACCAGTCCTGGGGCCGCTTCTGGGGCTGGGATCCGAAGGAGAACGGCGCCGTCATGATTGTCCTCTGGAACGCCATCGTCCTGCACGCGCGCTGGGGCGGCCTCGTGAAACAACGCGGACTCATGTGCCTCGCCATCTTCGGCAATGTCATCACGAGCTGGAGCTGGTTCGGCACCAACATGCTCGGCGTCGGCCTGCACAGTTACGGCTTCATGGACGCCGCCTTCTGGTGGCTCATCGCCTTTGTCGCCAGCCAGCTTGCCCTCATCGCCCTCGCCCAGCTGCCGCTCGCAAAATGGAAGAGCTTCCAGCCCAAGCCCGCTTGATCGGCAGTCTGGCCCTGCGCTGACGCACTACCCGGCAGAAGACTCTGCCCGCCGGCAGACCAGCAAAACTTCATGGACCTCGTCCAGACACATCAGGCCGTCCGTGAATTTCAGCCGCTTCTGGAGCAGCAGGCCCAGCGGAAAGAACAGCCAGTTGTAGCAGCGGACGGCCGCAGCCGGGTGCCGCGTGAGCCCCTGGACCGCATAGTGCAACAGGCGCGGGCTGTTGGATTGCATCCCGAAGACGGTGCTTTTCTCGACCACCAGTCCATGGCGGGTGAACAATGCTTGCAGCACGACCGGCTCATAACGGCGCGCGTGACCGACGTGGTCATCGAAGGTGGTCCAGAGCGCGGGATGCAACGGCACGGAAATGATCAAACAGCCATCCGGCTTGAGCACGCGGGTCAACTCTGCAAAGACCAGCTGGTCGTCCTCGACATGCTCGATCACATCGAAGGCGGTCACGAGATCGAAGCTGCCGTCGTCAAACGGAAGCGCAGTAATCTCGCCGGCACGGGCGTTCCCGCCGCGGGCATTCAATTGCGCGACAACCGGAGGGCTGAGGTCGAGGAAATGGGTGCCGGCGATCGGCAGGCGCGGACGCAGTCCCGGGCCGATTTCCAAGCGTCGAGGAGCCCCGGGTAGCAGAGCAGATATCAAGGGCCACGTATTGAAACTCTCCGGCCTGGTCAGGTAGGTTCTGGACCAGAAGGCGTCATAAAACCTGCTGTTTTTGGCTACGAGTGCGCTGGATTTCATCGTTTGTGGGGCCGGCAGGCCATGCCCGTCGTGCCTGGCTACAGTTGAATGACAGCGTGCAGTGGGCTTTGGTTCGGAAAACCTGCCGCACAAGGCATCTTGCTGCGGCGCATCCCGTCCCGGACGCGGCCAAATCCGGCAATCCGCCCTACCCTTTCAGCAGTTCCTCGGCGTGGGCCATGGCGCTCATCGCGTTGCGGTCGCCGAGCATCCTCGCCAATTCGCCGATGCGCACCTTGCGATTGTCGTGGATCGGTTCGATTTCAACTGTAGCCCGGTCGCCGCTCTGGTCCTTGGTCACCACCAGGTGATTCGCGGCCTGTGCCGCTACCTGCGGCAGGTGCGTGACGCACAGCACCTGGTGTTTTTCTGCGATGCCGGCCATTTTCTCCCCGACAATCCGGCCAATCTCGCCGCCGACGTTGGCATCGACCTCGTCGAACACCAGCAAGGGCACGTCGTCGATCTCCGCCAGCACGGCCTTGAGTGCCAGCATCACGCGCGCGAGCTCGCCGCTCGACGCGATCCGGTGCAACGGCAGCGGCGGCTCGCCGACGTTCGGCGAAAACAAAAACTCCACGCCGCTGTCACCGTGAAGTCCCAACTCCGGCGAGGGCACGAGCTGCACGCGGAAATCCGCTTTCTTGAATCCGAGCTGCACGATGACCTTGGCGGCGGCCTTGGCCAGTTGCAGCGCCGCCTTCTCACGGGTGCCGCGCAACTCGGCCGCGGCCTTCCGCGCCGACTTCAGGGCGTTGGCGATCTGCTTCTCCAGCCTGGCAAGCGAACCCTCGACGTCGCCCTGCAACTCCAGCTTCCGGCGCATCTCGTCGCGCGCCGCCAGCACGGCCTCGACCTTCGCGCCATGCTTCCGCTTCAGTTGCAGCCACGCATTCATTTTCTCCTGCAGGGCCGCGGCCTGCTCGGGATCGAAGTTCAACGACGAGGCCAGCGAGGAAAATTCACCATTGAGGTCGCCGAGCTCGACGGCGGCCGATTGCACGCGGTCAGCCAGCGCCTTGCTCGCCGCGTCGAGCGATTCGAGCTGACGCGCCTGGCGCAAAATCGCCGACAACCGGCCGAGCAATCCGTCCTCCCCGCTCAGCCCGTGGCTCAGGCCGGCGGCGAGCTGGGTGATTTCCTGCGCGCTTTGCTGCCGTTGAAAATCGCGCTCCAGCGCGGCGATGGCCTCCTCGGTCAATTCGAGGGCGTCGATCTTCTCGAGCTGTCCCTTGAGAAACTCAATCTGGTCGGCTGACATTTTCTCCGCGCCGAGCAGCCGTTCGCGCTCGGCCGCCAGCTCGCGCCACTGGCGGTATTGTTTCTGGTATTGCTCGAGCGCCGGCTCGTTCTTCGCGAACAGGTCGAGCAGTTCGCGCTGGCCGCCCTCCTTGAGCAGCCGGCGCGGCTCGCCCGGACCGTGGAAGTCGATCCAGTGCTCGCCCAGCTCCTGCAGCGCGGCGAGCGTCGCCATGCTGCCGTTGATGGAAATTTTCGGCGCCTTGTCGCGCGGCAGGCTGCGCTTCATGATGAGCACGCCGTCATCGCACGGCGGCAGGTCGAGTCGCGTGAGCGCGGCGTCGAGCTTGCGCGAGTCGGCGAAGAACAGCGCGGCCTCCACCTCGGTGGCGGGCGCGCCCTGCCGGATGATGGTCTTGTCCGCCCGCGCGCCGGCCAGCAGCGAGAGCGCGCCGAGCAGGATGCTCTTGCCCGCGCCGGTCTCACCGGTCACCGCCGTGAATCCGCTCTCAAAATCCAGCTCGACCTCTTCCAGGAGCGCGAGATTGCGGATGCGGAGTGACTGAAGCATTTTCTAACCACGAATGGACACGAATTAACACAAATTCAAGCATCGTGGCGTTCCAACCTGCTATTCGTGTGTCTTCGCGATCATTCGTGGCTTTCCTTCCGAATTATCCTTGCACCGCCCGACGCGTCTCGTTCACTCCTGCCCTTCGCGGACCTTTAGCTCAGTTGGTTAGAGCGTTTCCTTGACATGGAAAAGGTCACTGGTTCGAGTCCAGTAAGGTCCACCATTTTTCTTTCCAAAGTGGAACGAAATGCCCTCCCTGGCCTTGGCGGAAGAAGGCGGATAAAGCTTTCCCGGGAAACATTTCGCCCTCTACTCTCCGGGGATGGAGTCACGTCCTTCCACCGTCGCAACCGACAGCGCCCGGCGCGCCCGGGCGGAGGTGGTGAAGCTGGGTTACAGCGATTTGATGGCCGGTTTGGGCGCGACGCTCTTCGCTGCGACCGGCCTGGCCTGGGTCGTGGCCCGCAATCATGACGCCGCCCTTACTTGGGGGTGGCTGACCGTCATGTGCCTGATGATCAGTTTGCGTTTTGTCAGCGGGCTGAGGTATCGCCGCGCGGGAAAGGATCCCAGCCAGGTGGAAAAATGGGAACGCCGTTTTATCGCGGGTGCGGTGCTGACCGGCCTGGGCTGGGGTTATGCGGGGTGGGCCTTCTATCCCATCATGAGTGCGAACGAGCACTCGCTGCTTGTCCTCGTGCTGGCGGGCATCACAGCCGGCGCCACCCGCTCGCTCGGCCCCATCCTCCCCGCATGCTGGTCCTTTCAAGTGCTCACCTTGGGGCCGCTGATGCTGCGCCTTTTGCTCGGCTCCAGCATTGTGGAGATAATCATGGGCGCGCTGATCGTGCTCTACATGGCGTTTCTGGTCACGATGGCCCGCAGCTACCACCGCAGCCTGAGCAGTTCCCTCCGGCTCGGCTTTGAATACGAGACCCTCGTGCGGGAGCTGGGCGATGAGATCGGCACCCGCAAGCAGATCGAGTCCGAGTTGCGCACGGCCAAGGAGCGCGCCGAGAAGGCCAACCAGGCCAAGAGCGAGTTTCTGGCGACGATGAGCCATGAAATCCGCACCCCGATGAACGGCGTGCTCGGCATGCTGGATCTGCTCAAGTCCACCGCGCTCAACCCGGCGCAACGCGAGCAGGTCGACACCGCCGCCACTTCCGCCGACTCCCTGCTGCGCATCCTTAACGACATTCTCGACTTTTCCAAGATCGAGACCGGCCGGCTGGATTTTGAGTCCATCCCCTTCCGCGCGGCCCGGGTGGCGGAGGAAGCCGTCACCCTGATGCAACCCATTGCCGCCGCCAAGTCTCTCTCGCTGCGGCTCAGCGCCCGCCCGGACGCCAACACCCGCGTGATGGGCGATCCGATGCGCTTCCGGCAGGTGCTGCTCAACCTCATCGGCAACGCCATCAAGTTTTCGGACTATGGTGAAATCGAGGTGCAATTGCACGGCACCCTGGTGGAGCCCAAGCAGCTCCGGCTCGCCGCGGCGGTGCGCGACAACGGCATCGGCATGACCGAGGAGACCCGGGCGCAGCTCTTCCAGCCCTTCATGCAGGCCGACAGCTCGATGAGCCGGCGCTACGGCGGCTCGGGCCTCGGCCTCGCCATCTCACAACGGCTGGTGCAGCGCATGGGCGGCACCATCACTGCGCACGGCAACCCCGGCGGCGGCTCGCTGTTTGAACTCAATGTCACCCTGCCGCTCTGCAAGGAGCGCAACACCGCCACCCCGTTCCCCACGAGCGCGACCGCGCCGGCTCATTTCACCGGCCGAATCCTCGTCGTGGAGGACGACGTCGTGAACCAGCGCGTCATCACCCTCATGCTCCAGCGGCTCGGACTGCAATGCCACGTTGCCCCCGACGGCCACAGCGCGCTCAACGCCATCGAGGCGGGCGACTGGGACCTGGTCTTCATGGACTGCCAGCTGCCGGGCATTGACGGGATGGAAACCACCCGGCGCGCCCGCCTCCTGCTGAGCGAACAATCCCTGCCGATCGTTGCGCTCACGGCCAGTGCCCGGGCCGAGGACCGCACCGCCTGCCTCCTGGCGGGCATGGACGATTTTATCGCGAAGCCCGTCCGTTCCGAGGCCCTGCGCGATTGCCTGGCCCGCTGGCTGCACCAGGCCGGTTGAGTCATGTGCCTGCGCTACTCTCTCAAGCAGCTGGCCATCGACGCTTGGAATGAAGCCATGGCGGACGCCGCCGAGGCGGCCGGCATCGAGTGGCACCCGCGTTACAATGTCGCCCTCACCAGCCGCATGCCGGTCATCACGCAGCGCACCAAGCCCGTCCTTGAGCTGATGAACTTTGGTTTCATGCGACCGGCGCGCACTGCGACCGGACGCCCGACGATCCTCGGCAACGCCAGGGCCGAGACGCTTTTCGCCAAACCGAGTTTTCGCGACACCACGCTGCACCGCCGCTGTCTTGTGCCGGCGGATGGTTTCTACGAATGGGAGAAGGCCGGCACCACCCGCCTGCCCCATTACTTCGCCCTCAAGGACAGTCAGCCGTTTTTCTTCGCCGGTCTGTGGGAGCCGGCGCAAGGTGACACGCCGGCGGTCTTCTGCATCGTCACCACCGCGCCCAATGCCCTGCTCCAGCCCATCCACGACCGCATGCCGGTCATCCTGGGACCCAACAGCGGCCCGGCCTGGCTGGGCGACCAGCCGCTCGATCCGGCGCAGCTCACCCGGCTCTGCCGGCCACTGCCTGCCGCCCGGATGACCGGTCACCGCGTCGATCCCCGGGTAAATAATGCCCGTTACGAGGCGCCGGACTGTGTCACGCCGGTGTAAGCGGGGCAATCAGGTGCATCTTCTTGTAGGAGCCTGCTTGCAGGCGATGGTTTGCCAGAATCGCCTGCAAGCAGGCTCCTACACTGGAAGAATGACACGACTGCCCAATAAGTTCTCCAGAATTAGTGTCCTAGTAGTGTCGATTAGTGGTTTCCCACCGCCTGGGTTCGGTTAATCGACCCATTTTAGCCTTTGCGCTGGACGTGTCCCGCGCCGCTCCTCAAAACGTTGGGCTCGTGGCCACACCCCCGAAGCACGACGCCAAGACAATCAGTCAAGCCATCGAGCGCGTTGCTTCCTCCATTGCCACCCGGCACGCCCGATCCCCCCGCCTGCTGCTCCTCGGCATCGCCAACGGCGGCGTCATCTTTGCGCAACGGCTGGCCGAGCGGTTGAAAAAATCCGGCCTCAAGCCCGGCCTTGGCACCATCGACATCTCCTTCCATCGCGACGACATCGGCCGCCACCCCATCCCCAAGGAATTCGCGCCGACCATCATCCCCCACGACGTCAACGGCGCGGCCGTCATCCTCGTGGACGACGTGCTCCACTCCGGCCGCACCGTGAAGGCCGCGCTCGACGAGCTCTTCGACCACGGCCGGCCCAGCGGCGTCGAGCTCGCCGTGTTGGTGGACCGCGGCGGCCGCAAGCTCCCCATCGCCGCCGATTACTGCGGACTGACGCTCGTCGCCGGCGATTCTGAAAAAGTAATTGTGCATCTCGACGCCCGCCAGTCGGACAAGGATTCGATCGCCACCCAGCCGGCTCCGGCCAATCCGCACTCCGCACTCCGCACTCCCAAATCTCCCACCCGTGCCCTGGCATCGTAAACATCTCCTGACCATCGAGGAACTCAGCCGCGCCGAGATCGAGCAGCTGCTCGCCACGGCCGGCGCCTTCCGTCGCATTCTCGATCGCAAGGTCAAGAAGGTCCCCGCCCTCCGCGGCAAGACCGTCGTCAACCTCTTCCTCGAGCCGAGCACACGCACCCGCATCTCCTTCGAGATGGCCGCCAAGCTCCTCAGCGCCGACGTCATCTCCTTCGACGCCGCCGCCGCCAGCACCACCAAGGGCGAAACCCTCCGCGACACCGCCCAGAACATTCAGGCGCTCAACGCCGACATGATCGTCCTCCGTCACTCCGCCAGCGGTTCGCCGCTCTACCTCAGCCGCGTGCTCGGCATCCCGGTGATCAACGCCGGCGACGGCGCACACGAACACCCTACGCAGGCGCTGCTCGATGTGTTCACCATGCGCGAGAAGCTCGGCAGCGTGAAGGGCCGCAAGATTGTCATCCTCGGCGACATCCTTTTCAGCCGCGTCGCACGCTCCAACATCCACGCGCTCACCAAGCTCGGCGCTGACGTCACCATCGTCGGCCCGTCCACCCTCGTGCCGCACTGGTTCGAGTCACTCGGCGTCAAGGTCTCGCACAATCTCCGGTCCGCGCTCGCCGATGCCGACGTCGTCATGCTGCTGCGCATCCAGCACGAGCGGCAGGCCGCCGGCCATTTCCCCTCGCTGGGCGAATACACCAGCATGTTCGGCCTCAACAAGACCCGCGCCGAGTGGATCAAGCCCGGCGCCATCATCATGCACCCCGGCCCCATCAACCGCGGCGTCGAGATCGACAGCGACCTCGCCGACTCGCCGCGCAGCGTCATCCTGCAGCAGGTGACCAACGGCATCGCCGTCCGCATGGCGGTGCTCTACCTCTGCGCCGGCGGCCAGCCCGAGCACGTCACCACCCCGGTGGAATGAATCATGAATCCAAAAAGACATTTTTCACAGGAGGCCACTGAGATAGCAGAGGAAAATTTGCTCTGCCTGTTCTCTGCTTCCTCCGCGTCCTCCGGTAAAATCCTTATCCGTGCCCATCCGTGCTATCCGTGGCTAAATTAAAATGAGCTTTCTCTGGATCAAAAATGGCCGCGTCATCGATCCCGCCACCAAGCGGGACAAGACCGGTGACGTTTTTATCGCCGGCGGCAGGATCGTCGCCAGCCTCACCGCTGCGCAAAAGAAGTCTGCAAAGGTCATCAACGCCCGTGGGCTCGTGGTCTGCCCGGGCCTGGTGGACATCCACGTTCATTTCCGCGAGCCCGGCCAGACCCACAAGGAAACCATCCTCACCGGCTCGCAGGCCGCGGCGGCCGGCGGCTTCACCACCGTCGTCTGCATGCCCA
The DNA here is from genome assembly GCA_043738215.1 of Lacunisphaera sp. Lineage (GTDB taxonomy): Bacteria > Verrucomicrobiota > Verrucomicrobiia > Opitutales > Opitutaceae > Lacunisphaera. Next base: position 11,582 of record JAYUGX010000050.1, on the reverse strand, counting down.
ACACCGTGCCACCCGCCGACAACGCCGGCACGGTCGAGCTCATCAACAACGCCGCGCGCTCGGCTGCCGTGCACGTCTATCCCACCGGTTGCATCACCACCGGGATGAAGGGCGAGCAGCTCGCCCCGCACGGCTCGCTCAAGAAGGCCGGCGTCGTGGCCATCACCGACGACGGCCTGTGCGTCGAGAGCAACGAGCTCATGCGCCGCGCCGTCGAATACGCAAAGATGTTCGACCTCACCGTGCTCGACCACTGCCAGGACGAGTCGCTGACGCAGGGCGCGGTCATGAACGAGGGCACCGTCTCCACCCGGCTCGGCCTGCGCGGCTGGCCGCACGCCGCCGAGGACATCATTGTCGCGCGCAACATCATCCTCTCCGCCTACTCCGGCGCCCACATCCACATGCAGCACATCAGCTCGGCCATGTCGGTCGAGCTCATGCGTCGGGCGAAAAAGGACGGCATCAACGTCACGGCCGAGGCCACGCCGCACCACATCGCCCTGACCGAGGGGGCGCTCGGCACCTACGACAGCAATTTCAAGATGAACCCGCCGCTGCGCACCGAGGCGGACCGGAAGGCCATCATCGCCGGCCTGCGCGACGGCACGCTCGACTGCATCGGCACCGACCACGCTCCGCACGCGCCCGACGAGAAGGACCGCGAGTTCGACTACGCGCCCAACGGCATCACCGGACTCGAGACCGCCCTGCCTGTCTGCCTCGACGTGCTCGTGCGGAAAAACAAGTTCAAGCTGTCCCATGTCATCGACCTCATGACCCGCCGTGGCGCCGACCTCTTGAAACTTCCCGCCGGCACGCTCGCCGCCGGCGCGGTGGCCGACGTCTGCGTCTTCGACCCCGACGAGACCTGGCTCTACGATGCACGCAAGGGCTTCAGCAAGTCGCTCAACTCCCCGTGGTCTGGCCAAAAGCTCACCGGCCGCGTGAAGACCACCATCGTCTCCGGCCGCATCGTCTTCAACGCCGGCAAAATCATCTAAGCAGAAGCTGCAAGGTTCCGCCGCCATCTCCATGCTCGGTGCCAGTTCAATCATCGGTTTTGTTCCGACCAAGGATTTCGAGCGGGTCCGGGGCTTTTATGAAAAGACCTTGGGCTTGCGCTTCGTGTCGAATGACGGCTTTGCGCTGGTTTTCGCGAGCGCGGGCAACATGATTCGCGTCGTCAAGGTGAAGGACTTTCAACCCCAGCCTTTCACCATTCTCGGCTGGCAGGTGGGCGACATTCAGGAGAAAGTCGCGGCGCTCACCAAGCGCGGGGTCGTTTTCGAGCGCTACCCGGGAATGGAGCAGGGCAAACTCGGGATCTGGAACGCACCCGGCGGCGCCCGGGTGGCGTGGTTCAAGGATCCCGACGGCAATCTGCTCTCGGTCTCGCAGCACGTCTGATGTCAGGCTTGGCCATCAACGTCCTCGAGACACCCCGGCTGGTTCTGCGCCAGCTCAACGTTGAGGATGCCCCTTTCATCTACGACCTCGTGAACGATCCGGCTTGGCTGCGTTTCATCGGCGACCGGAATGTCCGCACCTTGGCCGATGCCGCGGCCTACATCTTGAAGGGGCCGGTCGCAAGCTACGCGCAGCACGGTTTCGGCCTGTGGCTGACTCTGCGCAAGTCGGACGGCGCCCCGATCGGCCTGTGCGGGCTGTTGAAACGGGAAAACCTGGAGGATGTGGACGTGGGCTTTGCCTTTCTGCCGGAATTCCGGGCGCAGGGCTATGCCTTCGAGTCGGCCTCCGCGTCCGTGGCGTATGGCCGCGATGTCCTGAAGCTGAAACGGATCGTGGCCGTGTGCTCTCCCGACAACGCCGGCTCGATCCGGGTGCTCGAGAAACTCGGTCTGCGCTACGAGAAAATGGTGCGAATGTCTCCCACCGATGAGATAAAGTTGTTCGCGATTAATTTCTGACCAATGCTTTTTCGCCACTGATTTCACGAATGGACACGGATGCAACCAAGGCAGTTTAACCACGGAATACACAGAAGCAGTTTGATGAGATCCTCTTTCTGTGTTTTCCGTGTATTCTGTGGTCTAAATAATCCGTGCCCATCGGTGCAATCCGTGGCTAATTAATTCCGAACCATGTCACACTACACCGCAACCGTCCGCTGGGAGCGCGGCGCCCAACCGTTCCTGGACAATCGCTACAGCCGCGGACACGTCTGGCGGTTTGACGGCGGCACCGAGGTGCCGGCGTCATCGTCCCCCAGCGTGATCCCTCTCCCGATGTCGCGCGCCGACGCCGTGGACCCCGAGGAGGCGTTTGTTGCGAGCCTCTCCAGCTGCCACATGCTCTGGTTTCTCTCCATCGCCGCGAAGAGGAAATTCACCGTGGACTCCTATGAGGATAAGGCCGAGGGCGTCATGGAGAAGAACGCGCAAGGCAAACTCGCCATGACCAAGGTCACGCTTCGCCCCTTGGTTGTGTTCAGCGGGGCGAACGTGCCCGACAAGGCCCAGCTCGACGCCCTGCATTACGCCGCGCACGCCGAGTGCTTCATCGCCAACTCCGTGCTGAGCGAAGTCGTCTGCGAACCCCGACACTCCTGACGCTATGTTCGTGCTAATCCGCGCAATTGGTTATGCCGCGCTGTTCATCGGCTTCCTGATGGTTTACCTGCCGGCGCAGGTGTTGGCGCGATCTGGCATCGTGATGGCTCCCCCGAGCGGAATCTGGCAAATCCCGGGCATGATCCTTGCGGGTGGAGGTATGCTCATATCCCTGTGGTGCATTTTCACCTTCGTGTTTGTCGGCCAGGGCACACCCGCGCCGTTCGACCCGCCGCGTCGCCTGGTGATTCGCGGCCCCTACCGCTTCGTGCGCAATCCGATGTATGTCGGCGCCGGGCTGGCGCTCGCCGGCGCGGCAATGTCCTACCAATCCCTCCCCCTCCTCGGCTATACGGTCGGGTTCCTCATCGTCATGCATCTTTTCGTGATCATCCACGAGGAGCCGACGCTGCGTCAGACCTTCGGCTCCGACTATGAAGCCTACTGCGCGAAGGTCGGACGTTGGTGGCCAAGACTCTAAGACTGGATTCTGAGCGAAGCGAAGAATCCATCTGTAGGGCGGTTGAGGGCAACCGCCCCTACCTCAGCGGGTCGAGCTTGAGCTGCAGGAACACCGGGCGGTGGTCGCTGCCGTCGCCGACGCCGGGGCCGTCCCAGATCGTAGCACGGCCGGCCGCCACCTTCGGCAGCAGCGCCGCTGACACGAGCATGTAGTCAATCCGGCTGTAGGTGTCCTCGCGCCGGTAGAAATGCGTCCAAGTCTCGCCACGCGAGTCAGCGGCGCGGAGGATCTCGCCCACCTCGGTGTCGCCGCGCTTCTGCAGCGCGCGCACCGGCCGGCTGCTGCGGGTGTCGTTCCAGTCACCGCAAATGATGAACCGGCCCTTAGCCGGGTTGGGATAACGCGCCAGCACCAGGTCGCGCACCGCCTCGGCCTCGAGCGCCCGCTGGATGGCTGACTCCGGATCGTCCTTCCGCTCGGTGCGCCGGCTCTTGAGGTGGACAACGAAGAGCGAGAAATCGCCCTCTTTGGTCGCGAAGATCACTTCAAGCACACCGCGCTTCACCGCGTCCTTCTGGCCGAAATAGGTGATGGGCAGGTTCGCGTGCTTCCGCACTTCCTTGAACGGCACCTTGGACAGCACCGCCACATGCCGGTCGGCATCGACCGCCTGCAGCAGCGCGGTGTAGGGAAAATCCTGACCCTTCAGCTTCAACTCGCGCTGGAAATCATCGAGGAACGGCTGCGGGCCCATCTCCTCCACGGCGAGGATGTCCGGCGCGATGCCGGCGATGACCTGCGCGACTGCGGCTTTCTCCTTTTCCGGTTTCGGGTAGGCTTCGCGATACACGCCGTCCACCATCCGGTCGGCGATGGTGTAATTCTCGACGTTGTAGGCGGCGATCGTCAGCGCCGCCGAAGCGAGGCCCGCCAGTGAAAGCCAAAGTAAAAGTAATATGAGTCTACGGTTCATGGGTCGTCGCGAGACAGAAAAGCGCACTGGCGGGGCGGGCAATTATCAGAAAGCTCCAAGCTCCAACATCCAGAGAAACACCAAATGCAGAACTCCAGAAACAATCGGCAATCATCTTTGAGGGGCTATAGATGAATATTGGAAAATGTTTGGAGGTTGGAGGTTGAAAATTGGAGCTTTCGCGCTCAGCGCGCAAGGGCCCGCTCGCGTTCGACCAGCGTCGGGTGCGAGTAATACACCGCGCTATAGAGCGGATGCGGCGTGAGATTGGAGAGGTTCTTCTGCGAGAGCTTGCGCAGGGCGCCGACGAGCGGCGCCGGTCCGCCCATGGCGATCTTCGCGAAGGCGTCGGCCTCATACTCGTGCTGCCGCGACACCCAGTGTCCGATCGGCGAGAACCAGAACGTCACGAGTCCGCCGAGCAGCCCGAAGAGCAGGAGGGTGGAGGCCGTGGCCCCGGGAGGCAGGCCGAACGCCGCGTTGAACCATGGGGCATTGGCCAGCCACGCGACAGCCGCGAACGCCCCGAACTGCAGCAGTGCGATCGTCGCCAGCCGCTTTGGGATGTGCCCGCGCTTGTAGTGTCCGATCTCGTGGGCGAGCACGGCCTCGAGCTCGTCCTGCGCCAGCTGCGCCATGAGCGTGTCGAACAGCACGATGCGCCGGAAGCGGCCGAAGCCCGTGAAGAAGGCGTTGGAGTGACCCGAGCGCTTGCTGCCGTCCATGACCTGGATGGTCTGTGCGCGGAAGCCGGTGCGCTCGGACAGCGCCAGCAGCCGCGTGCGCGCGTCGCCCTCGGGCAGCGGCTCCAGCTTGTTGAACAGCGGCAGGATGAGCTTCGGGTAGAGGACAAGCATCAGGAGCTGGAAACCGAACAGCAGCACAAAGCCCCACACCCACCAATACGTCCCCACCCACCCGACCAGCGCCAGGAGGCCCCACGCAAGCGGAAAGCCGATGGCGAGGCCGAGCAGCACGGACTTGATGTGGTCCATCACCCACAGCCCGAGCGTGCTCTTGTTGAAGCCGAACCGGGCCTCGAGCCGGAACTGCGCCCACCACTCCAGCGGCAGGTTCGGCAGGCCGAGCAGAATCATCGTGCCCACCAGGAAAAGCGCGCCGCTCCACGCCGCGCCGGGCGCAAGGTCATTGAACATCTTCCACAAGGACGGCAGCGCGCCGCTGAAAAGCAGCACGAGCAGCACCGTCACTTCCCAGACGCCCTCGATCGCGGCAAAGCGGCTTTTCGCCAGCGTGTAATCGACCGATTTCGCATAGGTCGCATCGTCCATCACGTCCGCCAGCGCGGCCGGGCGCGACCCAGCGTGTCGGCGCGCCTCCGTGCGGTTGAGGGCCTCGAGCGACAGTTGGGCGGCGAGGCGCATGAAGATCAATCCCACGACCGTGAAGGGCAGCCAATGCATGTCCGCAGAACACAGACAACTTTGCCAAGACGGGGCCAGCTTGAAGAATCAGAATCTGAGATAACGGAAGCGCTGAAGAACGGAAACGCGAAAGTAGAAACCCCTCAATCCTTTCCGCAATTCCGCCCTTCAGTGTTTTCGCGATAAATTATGACTGCCTGCCAGCTTCAAAGATTGATTGAAATCGCTAAGCACCGGCGCATGTTGGCGGCGTGGATCCAGACAAGACCGCCAAGCTCAGTTTTGAAGGGGCCCTTACCAAGCTCGAGGCCATCGTGGACTCGATGGAATCGGGCGAAGTGCCGCTGGCGGAGCTGCTGGCCAAATACGAGGAAGGCAGCAAGTTGCTCAAGGTCTGCGAGGGTCGCCTCAAGGAAGCCGAGCTGAAGATCGAGAAACTCAAGAAATCCAAGGACGGCACCGCCGCCTTCGAGCCGTATGAATCCAGCCGCTCGGAATAACCGCCGGCCCGCTTCCACCCATCGATGAGCTCTTCCCCGTCCGACTCTACTCTCCTGTCCCGCATCACCGGCCCGGCCGACGTCAAGGCCCTCGCGTCGGAGCAACTGCCGCAACTCGCGCGAGAAATCCGCGACGAGTTGATCGAGATCACCGCCCGCAACGGCGGCCACATCGGCCCCAACCTCGGTGTCGTTGAGCTCACGATCGCACTGCACCGCGTCTTCAGCACGCCGGAGGACCAGCTGGTCTTCGACGTCGCGCACCAGGGCTACGTGCACAAGCTGCTCACCGGCCGGCAGGGTGAATTCATGGCCAAGCTCCGCAAGAGCGGCGGCGCCTCGGGTTTCCTTTACCGGGCAGAGAGTCCGCATGACGCGTTCGGCGCGGGCCACGCGGGCACCGCCCTGTCCGCCGCGCTCGGCATGGCCACGGCGCGCGACCTGCGCAACACGGACGAGCACGTCGTCGCGGTCTGCGGCGACGCCGCATTCACCTGCGGCGTCACGCTGGAGGCGCTCAACAATGTCGTCAGCTCCACCAAGCGCCTCATCGTCATCCTCAACGACAACGAGTGGTCCATCGCCAAGAACGTCGGCGCCATGGCCAGATACCTGAACCGCATCAGCACCAACCCCACTTACAACAAGCTGCACCACGACGTGGAGGCCTTCTTCCGCAGTTTCCCGACCGGCGTCGAGATGAACCGCGTCTACATGAAATGGAAGCGCGAGACGAAGGACTTCTTCGTCGAGTCGTCGCTCTTCGAGAAATTCGGCCTGCGCTACCTCGGCCCCGTGGACGGCCACAACCTCGACGCGCTGGTGAAGAACCTGGAGTTCGCCAAGCACTGCGACGTGCCCGTGCTCATCCACGTGCTCACCAAGAAGGGCAAGGGCCTCGACGCCGCCGTGGAGCATCCCGAAAAATTCCACGGCGCGAGCCCGTTCGACCCCGTCACGGGCGAGAACGTGCGCCCCATCCCCGGTACGCCGCCGAATTACCAGGACGTCTTTGGCGCGGCGCTCGCGCGGTTCGCCCGGCAGGATCCCAAGGTGCTGGGCATCACCGGCGCCATGCCCAGCGGCACCGGCCTCTCCCACCTCGCGAAGGAAGTGCCGGGGCAGTTCTTCGACGTCGGCATCGCCGAGGAGCATGCGGTGCTGTTCGCGGCCGGGCTCGCCACCAAGGGATTCCGCCCGGTGTGTGCCATCTACTCCACGTTCCTCCAGCGCGCCTACGACCAGGTCATCCACGACGTCTGCCTGCAGAACCTGCCCGTGACCTTCTGCATGGACCGCGCCGGCCTATCGCCCAACGACGGCCCGACGCACCATGGCCTTTTCGACATCGCCTACCTGCGCTGCGTGCCGAACGCCGTCGTGATGCAACCGAAGGATGAGGACGAACTCGTGGACATGCTGCACACTTCTCTGCACCTGCCCGGCCCCGGTTTCATCCGCTACCCGCGCGGCGCCGGCGCCGGCGCCCCCGTCAAGGCCGAGCCCGCCCTTCTGCCCGTCGGTCAGGCCGAGGTGCTCAAGGTGGGCACCCAGATCATCCTCTGGGCGCTTGGCAACATGGTGCCCGAGGCCCTCCGTCTGGCCCAGCGGCTCGAACGCGAGGAGCAGCTCTCCGTCGGCGTCGTCAACGCCCGGTTCGCCAAGCCCCTCGACCGCAATCTTCTCCTCAGCCAGGCCGCCGTCGTGCCGCTCATCGTCACGATGGAGGACCATGTGCTCGCGGGCGGCTTCGGCAGCGCCGTGCTCGAAACCCTGCAGGAAGCCCGTTGCACCACGCCGGTTGAACGGATCGGCTGGCCCGACAAGTTCATCGAGCACGGCAGCAGCGTCGACGTCCTTCGCGCCGCCTGCGGGCTCGCTCCTGATGACATCGCCACTCGCGTCATTGCCCGCTGGCGCGACCTGCAGTCCGAGTCCGTCACCGTCGACCGGGGATAAAAAAGCCGCGCCCCTCACGGGTGCGCGGCGTCTGTCGGGTCGGGCTGGCCCACAAGGGGCAGCCCTGCAAAAAAGCAGCTTACTTCTTCGTCTCTTCCTTCTTCTCGATCTTGCCGCTGCCCTTGCACTTTTCACAGTTGTTGCCGGCTTTGGCGGCTTCAATGCAGCAGGCGTGGGTGCACTTTTCACCGGCCGCCTCGGCCTTGGCACAGCAACCGGCCTGCTTCGACGCGGGGGCGTCCTTCTTTTCGTCGGCCGCAAACGTGACACCGGCGGCGAGGAGGGAGAGCACAACGAGAGCAACGATGGATTTGGGGGATTTCATTTTTTTTGGGGAGGTTGAACTGACTTTTGAGGCGTTAGGGTAAGGTCCGCCGTCGCTAAAGCTATGGCGGACACTTTTCTTTCTGCTTCAGAAAGAAAAGTGGTGCGGGCGGAGGGAGTCGAACCCTCCTCTCATGCTTGGGAAGCACATATAATACCGATATACTACGCCCGCAAAGAACCGAGCCGGGACTAAAAGCCCCGTGGCGCCGGTCTGCAAGTCATGAATGCTATCCCCTCCCCGCAGCTTGCTGCGGGTATCCCAAGCGAAATTAGGACGCCGTCCGGGAAGCACTGTCCGTCAACATTAGAAGCACCCGCGAGCAACCCAACCGGAAATCCGTCGAAAGGACGGCGTTCAATAGTAATCCCGGCGGGCCTCGAGCGCGCTCTTGAGCGTCACGGCGTCCGCGTAAAGCACGCCGCCACCGCTGGGCAGGCCGAAGCCGATGCGCGTCACCTTCACGCCTGATTTGGGCAGGCGCTCGGTCAGGTAATGGCAGGTCGCCTCCCCCTCGACGTCGTTCGACAGGGCGAGGATGAGCTCGGTGATTTCACCCGAAGCGATGCGCTGGAGCAGCGCGTTGAAATTGAGATCCTCCGGCGCCACGCCGCGGATGGGTGAGAGCTTGCCGTGCAAAACATGATAGCGACCGCGGTAGGCCCCGGAGCGCTCAATGGCGGCGAGGTCCTGAACGTATTCGACCACGCACACCTGGCCGGTGCGACGCCGCTCGTCGGCGCAAACGGGACACTGTTCGGTCTCGGACAGGTTGCCGCACACGGCGCAGCGGCGGACATTTTTCTCCGCGGCCAGCAGCGCCGCGACCAGTTCGGGCAGGCGGGCCGGTTTTTCCACCAGCAGGTGCAGGGCAAGGCGCTCGGCCGAGCGATAGCCAATGCCCGGGAGCTGCTTCAGCTGCTTCTGCAGGGTTTCAAGCGCAGGCGTCATGGTGATCCTCAGAACATTCCGGGCAACTGGAAGGCGGAGGAGATTCTCTGCATCTCGGCATCATTCAGCTCCTTCGCCTTGGCCGCGGCTTCCTGCACGGCCTGGAGCACGGTCTCCTCGATGAGCTTCGGATCTTCCTTGAGAAATTCCGGGTCCAGCTTGAGAGCGAGGAACTTGCCGGCGCCGTTGACCTTGACCTGCACGGCGCCCCCGCCGCTCGACACGTCGATCTCGCGCGTCTCGAGCGATGACTGCATCGTCTCGATCTGTTTCTGCATTTTCTGGGCTTGTTTGAGGAGTTTGCCTACGCCGGCCATGGTTTTGAAGGGGTGCGGGGAAAAATTGGCGCAGCGGGGTGCGAAGCAAACACAAAACCGCTCAGGGACTGCGCAGGATGGCCTCAAGGCCGGCGCGGTAATCCGGGTATTGCGGCCGCCACCCGAGCATCCGTTGGATTTTTTCGTTCAGGATGACCCGGTCCGGCATCGGCGTCCCGCCCCGGCGCGTCGTGGTTCCGCCGTCAAACGCCGGCATCGGCCGGCCCAGGCGTTCCGCCAGCCAGCGCACGACCTCCTCCCGCGGAGCCGGCGCGGAATCCGTCACATGGAAAATCTCCCGACCAACTGAAGCCGGCGCGGTGAGGCAGGCCAGGATCGCCGCGACGATGTCGTCGCGATGCGCCAGATTCAACCGGTGGGCGCCGGAGCCGTTGAGCGAGGTCGCGCCGGCGCGCAGTTGATCCAGCAGATGGTGCCGGCCCGGCCCATAGATGCCCGCCAGCCGCAGGATGAACCAGCGCCGGCAGGCGTCCGCGGGTGCGTTGGCCAAAAGCAGCTCGGATTCGCGAATGATGGCGCCGTTGGGCGTCGCGCCGTCGGCCGGGGCGGATTCGTCCACCTGCGCGCCCCCGCCCTGCGGATAAACCGACGTGCTGCTGGTGTAGACGATCATGCCGGCCGGTGTGTCACCCGCCTCCGCCCAGGCGAGAATCGAGTGCATGCCGCCGACATAAGACTGGCGATAAGTGTCCGGCCCGCCGGAGCTGACACAGTTGACCACGTAATCCGCACCGGCGGTGATTTGGGCATGCCAGTCATTCGACGACAGATCGGCCACCACCACGTTAGCCAGGCCCTGCGTCCGCAAGGCCGCGGCTTTCCCCGGATTGCGCGTCAGGGCCTCGACCTGGGCGCCGGCCACGACCGCCGCGTGCGCCAGCGCGGAGCCGACGTAGCCGCAGCCGAAGATGACAAGCCGTTTGCCTTGGAGCGAAGCCATGATTCCCAACAACAGAAGCCACGGATTGCACCGATGGCACGGATAAAACATTACAGTGAAGCCATCCATTCGTGGCCATCGGTGCAATCTGTGGCGAAAAAAAGTGTCCCAATATACGCGACTAGTGCTTAACTCCTCCCCATGCCCACTGTGCTTGTCCTGCTGGCTGATGGTTTCGAGGAAATCGAGGCGTTCGCCCCGGTCGATTTGCTGCGGCGGGCGGAAATTGATGTCACGGTCGCCTCGCTCAGCGAAAACCGCCACGCCACCGGGCGCAGCGGTATCACGGCCCACGCTGACGCAGCGTTGTCGGCGGTGCAGGGCCAGGCTTTCGACCTGCTGTTCCTGCCCGGCGGGGCCGGGGTGAAAAACCTGCGGGCCGACCCGCGCGTACGCGAGCTGGTCCTGTCGCAGCATGCCGCCGGCCACTGGCTCGCGGCCATCTGCGCGGCGCCCACCGTGCTGAACGACTGCGGTCTGCTGGCCGGCAAGCGCTACACCGCGCATTTTTCGGTGGCGGACGAGTTGCCGGCCATCCGGACAACGGAGCGCATTGTAACGGATGGAAAAATCACCACCTCGCGGGGCGCAGGCACGGCGGTGGAATTCGGAATGCATCTGGTGGCCCTGCTGACCTCAGCGGCCAAAGCGGCGGAAATCAGCAAAGCTATTTGTCTCTAAGGCTTTGCGGGAAATCGGCATTGCTACACGGCGGGGCTTGCTGTTGAATTATCGCGGCCCGAAACGGGCCATTGATTGCGAGTGGACGAACTAATTTGGGACCTCGCCGCCTCCATGGTCGGGAAGCGACGCGGCGAAGCCATCCTTGGTGTTTTATCTCCATGTGCCGCATAACCGGCATGGCCTCGGCCAGACTTGAGCCCATGGCGCATGACAATGCCAGGGCGCGCATAGTGCAGCGCCAGCCGCGCGATTCGGAGGTTGTACGCCTCCGGGCCGACTCCTTTGCTTTCCCCTCTTCCCCGCGCCGCCTCGCGGCCGCCCTCCACTAGCATGGCCCTCGACGACACTCCCGAACTCATCCTCGAGGCCGGCCGCGCCAGCCGGCATTATTGGAAGGATCTCTGGCGTTTCCGCGAGCTGCTGGGGTTTCTCGCGTGGCGCGACATCAAGGTCCGCTACAAGCAGACCACGCTCGGCGTCCTCTGGGCGCT
>JAYUGX010000049.1:0-98074 GCA_043738215.1 Lacunisphaera sp. | reverse complement strand
AGGATGAAGAGGTGGCCGTGGCGGATGAGGTCGGGGAAGAACTGCAGGAAGAACGAGATCAGGAGCAGCCGGATGTGCATGCCGTCCACGTCGGCGTCGGTGGCGATGACGATCTTGTTGTAGCGGAGGCCGTCGAGGCCCTCCTCGATGTCGAGCGCCGACTGGAGGAGGTGGAACTCCTCGTTCTCGTAGATGACTTTCTTGGAGAGGCCGTAGGTGTTGAGCGGCTTGCCCTTGAGGGCGAAGACGGCCTGCGTCTGCACGTCGCGCGTGGCGGTGAGCGAGCCGGCGGCGGAGTCTCCCTCGACGATGAAGAGGGTGCTCTCCTCGGCGCGCTCGTTGCGGTCGCCGAGGTGGAGGCGGCAGTCGCGGAGCTTGCGGTTGTGGAGCGAGGCCTTCTTGGCGCGCTCGCGGGCGAGGGAGCGGATGCCGGCGAGCTCCTTGCGCTCGTGCTCGTTCTCCTCGATCTTGGCCTTGATGATGTCGGCGGTCTCGCGGTTCTTGTGCAGCCAGGTGTCGAGGGCCTGCTGCATGAACTTGCCGACGAATTCCTTGATCGAGGGGCCGGTGGGGCCCATGTCGTTCGAGCCGAGCTTGGTCTTGGTCTGGGACTCGAACACCGGCTCCTGCACGCGGACGACGATGGCGGCGTCGATGGACTGGCGGACGTCGGCCGCGTCGTAGTCCTTTTTGAAATGGTTGCGGAAGGTCTCGACGAGGGACTCGCGGAAGGCGGCGAGGTGGGTGCCGCCCATGGTGGTGTGCTGGCCGTTGACGAAGGACCAGTATTCCTCGCCGTAGTGCGCGCCGTGGGTGAAGGCGACCTCGATGTCCTCGCCCTCGAGGTGGATGATGGGGTAGAGCGGCTCGCCGGAGAGCTCCTTGGTCAGGAGATCCTTGAGGCCGTGCTCGGATTTGAAGGGCTTGCCGTTGAGCGTGAGGGTGAGGCCGCGGTTGAGGAAGGCGTAGTTCCAGAGCATGTCCTCGATGAACTCCATGCGATACTTGAAGTCCTTGCCGAAGAGCTGCTCGTCGGGGGTGAAGGCGATGATGGTGCCGTTGCGCTCCTCGGTCTTGGCGACGCGGTGGTCCTTGACGAGCTTGCCGCGGGCGAACTCGACGAGCTTGGTCTGGCCGTCGCGGACGGCCTGGGCCATGTATTCGACGGCGAGGGCGTTGACGGCCTTCTGGCCGACGCCGTTGAGGCCGACGGATTTCTGGAAGGTCTCGCTGTCGTATTTGGCGCCGGTGTTGATGATCGAGACGCAGTCGATGAGCTTGCCCAGCGGGATGCCGCGGCCGTAATCGCGCACACGGATGGTGCGGCCGGTGACCTCGACCTCGATCTTGCGGCCGGCGCCCATCGTGAATTCGTCGATGGCGTTGTCGATGGTCTCCTTGAGCAGGACGTAGATGCCGTCCTCGGCGTGGGCGCCGTTGCCGAGGCGGCCGATATACATGCCGGGGCGGATCCGGATGTGTTCGAGGGAGCTGAGGGTCTTGATGCTGGCTTCGGTATAATTGGAGGCCATGAGGGCAGAACCGGGGTTGAAAGTTGAAGGGTGAAAGTTGAAAGACCCCGGCGAACTGGCAGAAGTAACAGGAACCAAGGGGCAAGTGACAAGTGATTACTGGCCGGGCCAGCTGCCCGACAAGGAGTGGGGGCTTGCGCGCGGGCGGCAGATGCGCGATAGTGCCGGCAATCGTCTCCTCCCATGTTCAAGAAAATCCTCCTGTTCGGTCTGGTCGTGGTCCTGGCCCTTTACATCGGGCTGACCTTTTTCCTCGGCTCCATTGTGAAGTCCGGCGTGAACAATTTCGGGCCGAAGCTCACGCAGACGAAGGTCGAGCTGACCGAGGCCAACATCTCGCCGCTCACCGGGTCGGGCTCGCTGCGCGGCCTCTCGGTCGGCAACCCGAAGGGATGGACCGACGGCCGCGCCTTCTACCTCGGCAAGGTGAGCGTGGACTTGGAGCCGTTTTCGATCTTTGGCGACCACGTCGTCGTCAACGAGATCATCATTGACCAACCCGAGTTCCTCTACGAGACGAAGTTCATTTCCAGCAACATCAAGGACCTGCTGAAGAACATCGAGGCCTACTCCGGCGGGGGCGGGAAGGTGGCGACGACCAAGACCGGCCAGCCGATCAAGTTTGTGGTGAAGAAATTCCGCCTGACCAACGGCAAGGCCACCGTCGGTGTCGGCGCCAACTCCTTGCCGGTGACACTGCCCACGATCGCGATGGACGACCTCGGCGTGAAGGAGGGTGGCATCACGCCCGACCAGCTTTTCGGCGTCGTGATGAAACAGGTGCTCGGCCAGATTGTCACCGCCAGCGCACAGGCGCTGACCAAGGACGGTGGCGCGGGAGCGACCAAGTCCGCGACGGATGCCGCCAAGAAGGCCGGCGACAGCATCAAAAAACTCTTCGGCGGCAAGCCCTGAGCGGAATCACCCGGAAGCAACCACGGATTTCACAGATGAACACGGATAAAGGCCCGGGAGGCATGAAAATCCCGTTGAGGAAAACAGTCCTCGGTTTCTGCCTCATGGCCGGCCTGCTTGCCGGCAGTGCGGCGGCGACCACCCTCGAGGAAATCATCGGCAACCCGCAATTGTGGCCACTCGAGGTCACGGTGACCGCCACCACCAAGGCCGGGGTGGTCAGGAACGGCCAGATCTCAGGCGCGATGCTCATCGGGGCGGGCAAGAAACTCACGGTCATGGGCGTCGCCGCCGACGGGGTGACGGGCAAACTCGGTGGCGCGACGGTCCGGGTCGCTCTGGACAAGACCGACCTGCTGCAACGCGCGAACGGCGAGCCCGGGGGCGTCCCGGAGGCAACCGCGGCCGCCAGCGAGACCACCGCCCCGGTGGCGGGCAACGGCAAGCCGACCGAGATGCAGCGGCAGTTGCTGGGCAAGCTGGTGAAGCTGGAAAACGGCACCCTCCGGCCCTTCGACCTGCGGAAACTCAATGGCGTGAAATATTACGGCCTCATGTTCTCGGCCGGCTGGTGCGGACCCTGCCGCGATTTTGCCCCGCGCCTGCTGGAAGGTTACCGCAGCCTCCGCGCCCAGTATCCGGAGTTCGAGCTGGTGCTGGTGAGCAACGACCACAATGCGCCCGAGATGCTCGCCTACATGCGCGAGGAAAAAATGCCCTGGCCGGCGATCAAATACAGCGAGCTCGACAACCTCGAACGGATCATGCGGCTGGCCGGGCCCGGCATCCCGTGCCTGGTGCTGGTGGATGGCGACGGCAAGGTGCTCGCGCACAGTTTCAAGGGCGACGCCTACCTCGGGCCCGACAGCGTGCTCGAGGCCACCGAGCGCGTGCTCAGGAAGAACCACGGCGGGTGACTAGTAAGTAAGCAGTAAGCGGTGAGCTGGCGGCTCTCATGGCGCAAAAACGGGCAAAGGAGCGGTGAGGCAGGGGGCGCTTGCCCTCAAGCCTCCGCCGGGCCGTTGAGGGCAACGGCCCCTACCTGTTACGCGCGGAAGGCTTCGACACTGTGTGGCATCGGCCAGTTGAAACATTGACGAGCCGAACCGCCACCGGAATCCTCCCGGCATGAAAGTCACCTACTACCTCGAGGTCATTTCATCGTGGTGCTACTGGGTTGAGCCGACCTGGGCCGAGTTGAAGCGGCGCTACGAGGGTCGCGTCGAGTTCGAGTGGAAGATCGCCTCGATGCGGCCCGCGGACTACCCGGGGTCGCGCGAGCAGTGCGACTGGTTTTACCGGCGCAGCGGGATGCTGATGCGCTCGCCCTTCATGCTGAACTCGGCCTGGCTCGAGCCGCATCGCGCCGGCCCGTTCCCGGCCGCCAGCTACGTGGCGGAGGCCGGCAAGGATTTCGGGTTCACCGGCGACGAGCTGCGGCTGGCGCTGGCGCACGCCGCGGACCGCGAGGGGGTCAGGGTGGCCTCGATGGAGCCGGCGATCAAGGTGGCCGTGAAGGCTGCCACCCGCCCACGCCAGGCTTCGGCGAGGCAAGAGCTCGACGCGAAGAAGCTGCGCGCCCGGGCCGAGTCGGCCGAGGTGGCCGCGCGCATCAAGGCGAGCACCGCGGAATTTTTCGCGCACCAGATCGACCAGCGGCCGGCGTTCATATTGACGGACGAGATCGGCGACAAGGCGGTGTTCTCCGGCTTGGTGCGGATTGAACCGCTGGCGGCGACGATTGACGCGATGCTGGCGGACACGGCGGCCTACGCCGCGCACCGGGCGCATTACGGCCCGGCGCCGAAGGGGTGAAGTGACCAGTAAGCAGTGAGCGGGGGGCACACCGTTGCCCGCTTCTGCGGGCCCGGTGTTTGTCCTGATTTCCTCGGCCGGCGACTCACCGCTCCTGTTGCTGGCTGCTGCCAGCCCGGGACCAGTCGCGCAGCCTTCGCTGCGGCTGGGCTGCGCGCTGTCGCCGTTGGGGCCAAAAAATCAGGCAAAAAAGTTAGCGTGGACAGGCCAAGGGGGTTGGCACATAAGCAGATCCGGCTCGCTCGATGATGCGCACATTTTTTGGAAATCAACTGCAGTTGGCCATGGCCGCGGGACTCATCGCGGTCGCCGCGACTGCGGTGGCGGAAGATTCGCTGAAGACGGTTTTCACGGCGGAGGAATATCGGCGCGCGGGCCTGGGCAAACTGAATCCCGAGCAACAGGCTGCCCTCTTGCAGGCGTTGCAGCAGCGCGGCCTGGCCGGGCCGCAGCTCCGCCCCACCGCGCCGGCGCCGGTCAGCGCCGGACCGGCGGAGAAAATGAGCCGGGTCACGCCGGTGCCGGACCTTGGCGCCGAGCAGTTGCCCGCGAAGAAACTCCGGGATGCTGACGAGAACGCCGAGGTGGATGCGCGGATGACCGAACCCTTCCGGGGCCTGCAGGGTGGCACGGTCTTCCATCTCGACAACGGCCAGGTCTGGCAGCAGCGGATCCCGGAGGTCTACTACATCGGTAAGTCCATTCCCAATCCCAAGGTGATGATCCGGCACACCCGGTTCGGCTACCGCTTGTTGATTCCCGAGGTCGAGCCTGACTTCGCGGTGGCAGTGAAGAGGATCGAGTAGGCTGCGACCCAAGCGGGGGCGGGGCAAAAAAAAGCGCCCCGGGAAGGGGCGCTTCGTGATCATCAGGCCGAGCCGGACGCTTAGAATTTCTTCTCGAGCGAGAGGTAGACGAACAGCCCGGTCGAGGTATACAAGTGGCTGGGATAACCCTCGGAGTTGTTGCCCCCGCCGGAGGCAAACGGCGGGTTCTTGTTGAACACGTTATTCGCCCCAAGGGTGAACTTCGTGTTGGCATACCAGTCGTTGGACTTGGAACCGAGGTCATAGGTCACCTGCGTGTCAATGAAGGTGGTCGACTTGACCCGGAACGGATTGCCGTCGGGATCAAAGTCGCCGAATCCGTCGGTGTAGTTGGCCGAGACGGTGGCACCCCAGTGCTTGAGGGTCCACGAAACCTCGCCGCGGCCCTTCCATTTCAGATAGCCATCATAGGCCGAAATCTCCACCGAGGCGTCGGTGCCGATGAGCTCGATCTTGGGCGCGCCCGGGGTGGTGGCTTTCTTGAAGCTATACATATAGGTGCCGCCGAGGCTGATGTCGAACCGGCCCCAGTCCGCCGTCGGGTAGGCATAGCTGGTCTGGATGTCATAGCCCTTGGCGTCGGTCTCACCGACGTTGCGGTAGACACCGTTGACCTGAAGGACCACACTGCCACCAGCGTTGCGGATGACGCTCTCACCCGGGATGAGACCGCCAGGAGCGGGTGCGCCGCCCGGGGTACGGCCAACCTCGCGATTAATCACATCCTGCCAGTCGACGGTAACGGTGCCCTTGCGATCCAGGTTCCACCAGTCGATGGCAAGGGTGAATCCCTTGAACTCCTTCGGGGTCCAGACGAAGCCGACATTGATCGACTTGCTGGTCTCAGGGGCGAGGTTGCGGTTGCCCGAGGTGGTGACACTCATTTCCGAATAGTCCAGGTTGAAACGCGGGTCGGTGATCGACTGGAGGTTGCTCGAAACGCTGCTAAACTGTTCGAAGAGCGACGGCTCGCGGTAGCCCTTGCCCCAGCTGGCGCGGAAGACAAGGCTGTCATCACTCATCGGTGACCAGCGCACGCCCACCTTCGGCACGGTGGTCGACTTGTGCGAGGTATAGAACTGCTCGTTGCGGACCGCAAGGTCGAGGGAGAGGTCGTGGGCGAAGCTCATCGAATTCTTGGCCGAATAAATCGGCAGGCTCAATTCGGCGAAGACGGCTCCCACCTTGCGCTGGGCGATGGTCGCGGTGGTGGGCAGGTTGCCCATGATGTCGCCGCCGGCGGCAAAGCCATCAATCGACTGGTCGATGTTTTCGGCGCGATACTCGTAGCCAACGGCAAAGCCGGTGTCACCACCAGGCATCGAGAAGAGGTTGTCGGTGTTCAGCAGGAAGGTGCTGTCGAACATCGCGCCCTCGGCAATGGACTTGGTCCAGATCTGCGCATAGCTGACCGGCTTGAAGTTGCTCGCGATGGGATTGCGGAAGTAGCCGAAGGGATTGTAGGGAATCGTGGTGCCGATATACTCCGGACTGGACGGATTGAAAATCGGGTCCGCCGCGTTCACAATCCGGTTGTAACGCGAAGTCGAGATGAGCCGCTGGTCGGAGACATCCTTGACGTCGCTGTAACGGAAACCGACATCGAGGTTCCACTTGCCGCCGATGGCGTCGGCCTTGAAGCCGCCGGTGACCATGTAACTGTCGACATGGTCCTTCAGGATGCGGTTGCCGAATTCGAACATGCGCGCCTTGGTGCCGCCGGTAAGGTCGATGTTGAAGGGGTTGAACGGATTATAGGCACCGACCGCAGCGGCCCTCGCCCGGCCATCGGACAACGGCAACGGGGTGGCGGTGCGGGCCGGAATGACGATCTCACCCACCCCCGGGGAGGTGAAGGTGCCGGTCGCCAAGGGTGCCAGCTGATTCTCCACGAAAACCTTCGAGTAGCTGAAGTCATAGTAGCCCCGGACGTTTTCGGTCCCAAACAGTTTGGACTCGCCATTGAAAAACGCGCTTTCGCGCTGGGAGCGCGGCAGCGACATCGAGAATTCGTTGAAGTTGAAACGCGAGCGATTGGCGTTGTCAGGGAAATAGCTGTATTGGGAAGCCGGGAGCAGGCCATTGTTAGTGGCATTCCGATTGCCGGGACGGGGGTCGAGGCTGTTCGAATTAAGTGTCGCGCCCGTCGTGGTCTTGATCCCATCGTTGGGCGTCATGGTCAGCGGGTTATACACCAGGCTCGTCAGCGCCGTGGAGGACGCGGAAGGCAGGTTTGAGCCCGGTGCCAGTCCCATTGCCTGCCACGCCGCCGCCCAGGTGATCTCAAAGTTCAACGGCGAAGCGTTGGAGCTCAGGAATGGGGGTATGGCCGAATAATCACGGTCGTGATTCATGATGCCGGCACGGGCATAGTAATTGAAACCAACCGTGAGCTGGGTATTGCCGTTGTCGGCGCCGCTCACGAAGCTGACGGTCGTCTCGGAGGAGTCTTTATCGGTGGTGTTGCCGTAGCTGATCTTCAGATTCGAGCCAGTGTAGTTTTTCCGCAGGATGATGTTGACCACGCCGGCCACGGCATCGGCGCCGTAGGCGGAGGAGGCGCCGTCCTTCAGGACTTCAACCCGTTCAATCGCCGCGACGGGGATCGAGTTAAGGTCCACGAAGGGTGAGGCGCCGGCCGAACCGGCACCGAGGGGAAACTGGGCGACACGGCGGCCGTTGATCAGCACCAGAGTGGCCTCGGGGCCCATGCCGCGCAGTGACACGGAAGTGGCACCGAGCGGGCCGGAGGTGCCCGTTGCATTGTTCGAGATTGGCACGGAGCCACCGTTGGAGTAGGAGATCTTCTGGAGAAGCTCGGCGGTGTTCTTGTAGCCGATGCGGTCAATCTCGTTGCGGTCGAAGACTACCACCGGGAAGGTGGTTGCTTCGCCCGCCGTGACGGTCATCGGAATGTGCGAGCCGGTGACCACATATTTTTCCAGCTTCACGGTCGCGTCTTTAGTGGGAGCGGCCTGCTGGGCGATACCAGTGGCCGCGCAAACGGAGGCGCAGGCGATCAACGCATACGCATTCCGCAATCTGCTCAAGGAACTCATGCTCATAGTTAGGCTAGGTTAGGTGTTTGCTAGTTTTCCCCGGCGGAAATACCGGGGAAGCCAATCAATCGATTCGTCCGGCAGCATGAGGCTGGCCCGCTGACACGCAAGCCGAACAAAGCGAAAAAATAGAACGCCATTTGGCACGGTGAAACACCCCATCGCCTGCTCAGCTGTTGCGAATTGGCGGCAAAAAAGCCACGGATTGCCCCGGCCAAGACCGGGCTCGGATTCGACTGCGGCGGGTGGCTAACGCCGGGCCCTGGCCAGCGCGGCCAGCAGGCGCTGCCAGCCTTGGGTCATCGCCTGCTGGTTGGCCGGCGCCCCGTCGGTGTCCTCGCCCGAGCGCATGAACGCATGCCCGGCGCCGTCGTAGATCACGGGTTGGAAAACCTTGCCCGCGGCCGCCATGCCCGCGGTGGATTTCTCGATCGTGGCGTTCACGCGCGCGTCGTTGCCGCCGTAATAGCCGTAGACCGGGCAGGGGATTTTCGAATAATCCGCGTCGGCCGGTGGCGTGCCGTAGAAGACATTCGCCAGGGCGAGGTCAGGTCGCGCGAGCGCGAAACGCCACACCTGCCCGCCGCCCCAGCAGAAGCCGGCGACGGCCAGCCGGCCGTTCGCGGCGGGCTGGGCCTTGGCGTAATCCGCCACGGCGTTGAGATCTGCGAGCACCTGCGCCGCCGGCAGTTTGCCGATGGCCGCGGTCGCGTCGTTCTGCGCCGCAAAATCCCTGGTGTTGCCCCCGCCGGGCGCCGCGCCGGACAGCAGGTCGGGCGTGATGGCGATGTAACCGTTCTCCGCGAGCCGGTCGGCCACGGCGCGCGCCCAGTCGTTGAGCCCGCGGTTCTCGTGGATGACGACGACGACCATCGCCTTGTCCTTCACCTCGGGGTAGACGACAAACGCGTGCACGATGCGGTCGCCCTGCTTGATCTGCACCCATTCCTGGTGGCGCGGGGATTTTTCCAGGCGGGTGAGCGCGGCGGAGGCGGCCGGGGCGGTCGCGGGAGCGGCGGGCTGGGCCGAGGTGGTCGCGATGAGCAGCGAGAGGGTGAGGAGGCAGCGGGGAAGCATGGGCCGGCAGGCTAGTGTTCCCGCCGGAAATCTTACAGCCCAAACTTCCCGGCTCAACCGTCCGTTCCCGACTGCGTCACGGTCACGTGATGCCGCGCGTCCTTGCGGAAGCTGCGCACCGCCAGCCCGAGGGCCAGGAGGATGAGCGCGGCCGCTTCAAAAAAGGCGATGCCGGGCAGTTGGATGGGGTTGCCTGCGGCGATCGCCCAGCCGAAGCTCCAGGTGGCGATGAAAGGGCCGGGAATGCCGGCCAGGCTCGCGAGGCCGGAGTAAACGCCCTGCACCGCGCCCTGCTCGTTGGCCGGCACATGCTTGGTTATATAGGACTGCATCGCGGGGCCCGAGATGCCGGCGAAGGCCCCCAGTGTCATGATGACGTAGATCAGCCAGCCCCAGGGCGAGAGACCGTAGCCGATGAAGACCGCGGAGGAAATGCACAGGCCGATCACCACGGAGCGCGTTTCCCCGAGACGGGGCACGAGGCGCTTGACCAGCACGGCCTGCACCAGGCCGGAGAGCACGCCGACAAACATTAGCGAGAGCCCGACGTCGAGCGTGGTCCAGTGATAACGATGGTCGGTGTAAAGCGCCCAGGTTGAGAACATCATGTTCTGCGCCAGCATCAGGATGAAATACGACTCAGCCAGGCCCAGCACGGCCGGAAACCGTTTCAGCGCCAGAATCGCTCCGATGGGGTTGGCACGCTTCCAGTCGAAATTCCGGCGGTTCTCCGGCGCCAGCGACTCGGGGAGCATGAAGAAACCGTAGAACCAGTTGAGCCCCGAACAGCCGGCCGCGAACCAGAATGGCAGACGGAGGTCGATGTTGCCGAGAAAGCCGCCCAGCGCCGGCCCGATGATGAAGCCGATGCCGAAGGCGGCGCCCATCAGGCCGAACGCCCCGGCGCGTTTCTCCGGCGGGGTGACGTCGGCGATGTAGGCATTGGCCGTGGACATCACGCCGGCGGTGAGCCCGGCGATGGTGCGCGCGACGAAAAACCAGCCCAGGGTCGGGGCCCAGGCCATGATGACGTAGTCGATGGCCGAGCCCGCGGTGGCGATGAGGATGATGCGCCGCCGGCCGTAGCGGTCGGACAGTGAGCCGAGAATGGGCGCGCCGAAGAACTGCATCAGCGCGAAGATGCTGATGAGCCAGCCGTAGACGTGCGAGCCACTGGTGTAGTCCCCGCCCTTGAACTGGACAATGAGCCGCGGCAGCACGGGGATGAGCAGCCCGAAGCCGACGATGGCGAGCGTCAGGGTGACGAGGATGAAACCGATGGCCGGTTTGCGGGCAGCAGGCGTGTCCATTTAGCCCGCAACCTTCACCGGGCCGGCCGGCCTTGGCGAGTCTGCAAATGCCGGCGGTCGATGCACGGGGTTTACCGGTCGGAATCTGGCGATCAATGGCCGGCTGCCGCGGGCTCCAGCTCAGGGCGGAGATCGGGGTCGGGTCGGTGGTTCGATGGTGAACTTGTCGAGCACCACACCCGCATCGACACCATAGACGCGCAGGTTGTGCTGGCCCGCCGTCGGCACGCTGAGCTTGGTGGTGACCGTGACGTAATTGTTCAGCACGCCCTGCGCCCACTCAGCCGAGCCGTCCTTCACGTCGCAGACGACGAGTTGGGGTGGTGCATCATCCAGCCCGACCGCAAACCGCAGCCCGCGGCCCGGCACGAGGGGGTGGGTCGGCAGCAAATAGGTGGTCAGCGTGAATTCACCAGCTGTGAGAAAATCGACATCGTAGCTCAAGCGGGAGGCATCGCGGGCGAGTTTGGTCTCATCCGTGCTGGACGCTGTGGTGGGGATAATTGCCACGGCGTTTTCCTGCTTGTTAAACCCAGGGATTTTCTCCCAACCAACCACGTTGGAATTTGCGCGGTTGGCAATGAATCGGTCAGCTTCAAGCGTAATGCCCCCGGCTATTTCAGCGCGGTCCTTGGTGAATTCCGGCGGTTGCCACGGCGCGATGCGCATGCTCTTCCACTGATTGTCGGCGGGTTCGAGGTTCATCAGGCCACGCCATTTGCCACCCGCCAGCTCCTCGTTGAAATGCCTCGTCAATTCCTTGAGCTCGGTGTCGGCAGCGATAGCTTTCTGCTTTTCGCCACGTTCGCCGTAGAAATAACGCGCGTTGGCCAGCGCGGAGCCACGTATCGGATAGGCGACCAGCTCCTCAAAGGCGTCTCGTTTGGCGGGTGGCAGTGAAGAAGCGAGATCCTCCGTTTCTCTCCGCAGCCAGTCAAAATCGCCCAGCCGTGC
This sequence comes from Lacunisphaera sp., assembly GCA_043738215.1. Taxonomy (GTDB): domain Bacteria; phylum Verrucomicrobiota; class Verrucomicrobiia; order Opitutales; family Opitutaceae; genus Lacunisphaera. The sequence continues at coordinate 86,585 of JAYUGX010000049.1, read as the reverse complement.
GTCGCTCTCGGTTGTAGACAGCGGACTTGGCTGCGGAGGCTTGCCTGGCAGCCACCACTGCAGGTGCTCGGGTTTACGCTGAAAATTTAGTCGATAGTAGCCGTCCATGATTTCACCAATCTCCCCAACATAGTTCGCGCCGAACTCGCGCGCCGCCCACTCGGGGAGAAAGTCCGGCAGGTTGTCGGCTCGCCACCGTTTGATGTCCCATGCCATCTGCAGGAAAAACTCCGTGCCAATCTCGCCGGGCTTCAGGTCGCCGACGTTGACGATCCAGATTTTCCGCGCGTCGTGGTCGTAGGCCTTGCTCATCTCCTCCCAGATGAGCGCGGGCGGGGTCGTCTCCAGCCAGAGATAGGACAGCGGCGCGCCGAGGTAGGAGATATGATAGTAAACGCCGAAGCCGCCGCTCCGCTTCTGCTCCTCGGCGCTGGCGAAGTTGCGGATGTAGCCGAAGTTGTCGTCGGGCCACACGATGGTCACGTCGTCCGGCACCTTCAGCCCCTGCCGGTAGAGGTCGAGCACCTCCTTGTAGGCGCAGAACATCTGCGGCACCTGCTCAAGGTGCGGGTTGACGTGCTGCGCCAGCATCGCGCGCTGGTCGGCGAAGATCTGTCCGAACGTGGCGATGCGCTCGGGGTCGGTCTTCGGTCCCTGCATGTTGGAATCGTGGATGCCGCGCATGCCGAGCGTGTAGATGTTCTCGAATTTGCCGTTCTCCTTCACGCGCTGCTCCCAGTAGGCGCGCACGCCCTCGCGGTTGTGCACGTAGTCGTAGTCCGGATGCGGGGCGGTCCACTCGGTGACGTTGTTGCGCAGCATCGGCTCGGCGTGCGACGAGCCCATGACGATCGCGTAGTCGTCCGCCACGAATTTGTTTCGCGGGTAGAGATTGAAGGCCTTGGTGCAGGCATGCATCGCCGGCCAGAGCGTGTTGGCCTTCAGGCGCAGCAGGAGCTCGCAGATCTTGGCGTAGGTCTTCGGGCCGATGTCGCCGACCTCCGGCTCGAAGGTCTTCGCCGCCCACGGCTGCAGACCCCAGTCCTCGTCGTTGAGGAAAATCCCGCGATACTGCACCGAGGGCGGTCCGAAGCACCGCGTGCCGGCCGCAACGAACAGCGCGGACTTTTTCGCGGGGGTGACGTCGGCCCACCAATACCACGGCGACACGCCGATGGCCTGCGAGAGTTCATAAACGGCAAACGCCGTGCCGCGCCGGTCGCTGCCGGCGACGACCAACGCCAACGATACGCCCGGCAGCGGATCAGCGACAGTTACGATGATAAAGCTCTCCCACCGGCCGCGCAGATCCTTGACGTCAAGTTTACCGCTCGCGACGAGGTCGTCGATCAACGGGCTTTTGCCCAGTGTGCCGATCAGGACCACCGGGCTCGTGAAACCCTTGGCATCGGGGCGAACGACCGGCTTCTGGCCAGTGACGCGTTCAACGTCCGCGGCCAAATCATTTGCGGCGATGCTAGCGACCTTGAAGTCTTCCGGCGAGACCACGATCACCGCCGCATGACTGTCATGCACAAGCGGAAAATCGCCGTCGTGATGCTGCTCACTAACCCACGAGGCCGCGAGGGACGTCGTCGCAACGAGGAGAATCAGAAGGAGCCGCTTCATCACGGCTTGCCGGTGAATTCCACGGTTTGGTTTTGCACCAGCTCGACGCTCCGAAGCTCGACCACGCTGTCCCTGCCGCCGAAATTTGGCTTGGCGGAGTCGGGCAGATAGATGGGCGCGTTCTTCTGCAGCGGCAGGATGGCGATGGTCAGCTCGCCGTTCTTCAACTCGGCGGTGTGACGGCGCAGGCCGATCTCCAGCGGCAGGCCGTTGTAGTAATCGTCAGTGATGAACTTGCCGCCGATGTAAACGCGGGCGACGTCGCCCGTGTAGTTCAGCCGTAGAATCGTATCGGCCGACCAATCCAGATTCGCCGGCAGCTTGATCCGCCAGACCGCGGCATTGGCAAAGTCGGCCTCGAGCGGCGCGGCGGCGACTGGTTGCCTGGTCTTGGCCAGGGCAATCGTGCGCAACGGCCCGGCGGGACGGATCAACTCGGTTTGGAGCGCAACGGCCGTCGGGGCTGGAGTTGGTTTCAAGCCAAAAGAGAGCGAGTCAGCCGCGCTCAACAGCACGATCCGGACGACCGAGCCGTCATCGCGATACACGCTGTGTGCGATGCCGGGGCCGGGCAGGGTGACGTGCCCCGGACCGTTGTTAAATGAGAATTGCGCCGGCACGCCGGGGGTTTCGGCAAAGTAGATCGTCCTGACTTTGCCCTCGTCCACTACGGAGACCGGCTGGGCCGTGGCCCATGCAAGGATATCGCCGCGGCCGAGGTCGAGGTTGAACGGCCAGATGAAGCACGCGTCAACGGGCACGGTGATGGGCGCGGTGGGAAAGGTGACCGTTTGGCCGCCGGCGAGCTTGAGGGCGAACTGCACGCCCTCCTTCGCCGGCAGCGTGCGACCCCGCTCGTAATTGTTGACGAAGACAAATCCGCTCCGGCCGTCGGAGCGCGCGGCCCAGCGCAAGGTGGTGATGTCATCCTTGCCGGTGGGCCGCTGGTCGGGCAGCATGGTGTCCATCCCGGCGAGTTTTTCGCCAAAGCTGTGCAGGAAAAGATGCAGCCGGCGCAGGGTGTAGAACTGCGGCCGGACCTGGCCGTATTGGCCGAGGGCCGTCTGGAAGTCATAATTTTTCACCGGCATGTCGTTCCAGTTGGTGAGGGCGGTGGCCTGCTCCTCCATGAGGGTCGTCAGTTTCCCCTCGGGGTTCACGCCGCCGTGATACATGTAGTAGCCCGGCGAGATGCTGCCGGAACCGAGTTTGACGAGCGTGGTGGACTCGACGTCGCGCGGGTCGACGAGGATGCGGCGGTGATAGCTGCTCATCATGCCGCCCCCGATCTCGCAGGTGAGGTAGGGATAACGGGCCACGTCGGGCGCGTCGTGCACCGTGCGCCGCCCGAGCGCCTCGCTCGCGATGTTGGAATCGACGCGGAGGGTGGAGAAATGAAAACCGGCCCAGTATTCGCCCGGCATCGTCGTGAGTTCGCGGTCCCAGAAACCCTCGGCGTAGACGCCGTAGAGCGGCACGATCTCGCCGAAGGGCATGGGCGTCTTCAGGGCCGGCCAACCGGTGCGGGTGTAGAGCGGGACGTCGAGCCCGGCGTCGCGGGCGATTTTTTTCAGACGGAGCAGATACTCGGCCGGGCCGTCGTATTCGTTGTCGAGCTGGATGCCGATGACCGGCCCGCCGTCCTTCCAGAGCAAACCCTTGAGCTGCGCGGCGATTTGCCCGTAGAGCAATTGGGCGCTGGCGATAAACGCCGGGTTCTCGGAGCGCGTGTTGCCGCGCGCAACGATCCAGTCGGGCAGCCCGCCGTTGCGCACTTCGCCATGGCACCACGGGCCGCAGCGCACGATGACCTTCAAGCCGACCTCCCGGGCCGTCTCGATGAAGCGGCGCAGACTTTTGTGGCCGCTCCATTCCCACGCACCCTCGATCTCCTCGTGGTGGATCCAGAACACATAGGTCGCGACGATGTCGATGCCGCCGGCCTTCATCTTCAAAAGTTCCCCGCGCCATTCGTTTTCCGGGTAGCGGGCGTAGTGGAACTCGCCCATCACGGGCGTCCACGGCTGGCCGTTAAGCCGGAAGCTGTGCGCGTCGAGCGTGAGCATTGCCCCATCGGGCCGGCGCGCCGTGCCCATGTCAAAAGTCTCCGCCGCGGCTGGTGACGCCGCGGGCAGAGTAATCGTAAGCGGCGCGGCGTGACCGGCAGAGTAGAGCAGCAGGCCGGCGGCGAGATGAAGCAGTGGAGTTTTCATAGATTCAGGGTTGTTCGCCCGTGTCCCATTCCTCCTGCGGGATGGGTTTGTTCGAGCAGGGGTGGATTTTGAGCGGGTTGGAATCCTTGCGCTTGGGCAGCCGGTAGAGCGCCGGCACCGGCGGACGCTCCGCGCCGAGGCGCAACTGCGTCGACCAGCCCGGCAGGTTGGCCAGGGGTGCGATGCCGCCGTCGGGCAGGAATTGCAACGGCGCGCTCCAATACTGGAGATCGTGCCCCTTGATGCCGTCGGGGCGAGAGACCCACCGGTCGCCCAGCCAAACGTAGGCGTCTCCGTCCGGCCCGGGCAGGCGCGCGACGTAGGTTTGCTGGGCCGCAATGACGGGCTTGTCCGCGGCATCGCGGTTGATGTTGCCGCGATAGGTGAAGGGCCCGAGCGGCGCCGTGGCGGTGAACACCCGCGCGCCTGTGCCGCGAGCGCAAAAGCAGCAGGCAGAGTCGGTAAGCGCGTAATAGAACCCGCCGCGGCGGAACATCGCCGGCGCCTCGCAACCCGACGCCAGCACTTCGCTGGTCTCGCCGGTCGACCCGAGGTAATCCGGTGTCAGCCGCTCGACGCGGACGGCATGGCCCTGGCCGATGACGGTGTAGATGAAGTAGCCCGTGCCGTCGTCATCGACGAACAGGCTGCCGTCGCCCGGGCGGTGATCGGCCTGCGAGAGTTTGACGTAGAGCGTGGCAATCTTGAACGGGCCGACCGGCGTGTCGCTGACCGCGACGCCCATGGCGCCATCCCAGAGTTGAGGATACCAGTTGAACCACAGGATATATTTCCTCGTCTGCGCGTTGTAGACGACATACGGCCGGTAGAAGACGCCGGCCGGCTGGTCCTCGATCAGCTCGCCCTCGAACTGCCAGCGCTCGAGGTCGGCGGAGCTGTAGACGCGAAAGCGGTTGTTGATGCCGAAGCCCGCGCTGCGGCCGTAGGCCGTGCCGTAGAGATAGTAGCGGCCGTTGAAATACTGCAGGCAGCCATCATGGGCGTCGATGATCTCGCCGCTGGTGTCACGCCGCGGCTCGGTATTTTGCACCGTGGTGGTGCGGTAGGCCGGCAGGGCGGCGGGCAACCCGGGGCCAACGACGAGGGAAAAGATGACAACGGCGAGCCGGAGCAGGAGAACTTTCATGGCGGGGTGGGGCGACCAACCCACGCTAGCCCAGAGTGGGCCGCAAACCCAAGCCATTCTTACAGTCCGCGCATCAGCGCAGGAACGCGGCGGCGGTCCACATCACCGGCGCCTGGCCGTGGAGATCGCCGGTCCGGCGGGGCCGGGCGAGGTAGAAGTCGTATTGCACCTTCAGGTCGTCGGTCTTGGTTTCCTGGCGGCTTTTGTTGGTGCCCATGCAAACCTCGCGGATGTTGGCGTTGGGTTCAAGATAACCGACGAGGGCGAGCCAGGCCTTGCGCGCCGCGGGGGCGTAGGCCTTGGCGTCGAGCCAGCCGTGTTTCACGCCGGTGACGAAGGCGAAGGTGAACATGCCGGTGCAGGAGGTTTCCGGCCAGGATTCGGCCGGATGGTCGAGCAACTGGTGCCACATGCCGTCGGCGCCCTGGCTCGCGAGCAGCGCGGCCATCATCTTCCGGTAGCCGGCGAGGAGGCGGGCGCGTTGCGGATGCCGGGCGGGCAGGTCCCGCAGCAGCTCGGCCATGCCGACGGCGACCCAGCCGTTGCCCCGGCCCCAATAGAACGGGGAGTCCGGCGCGTGGTAGAAGAGCCCGCCGGGTTGCTGGAGCTTGTCGAGGTAGGCGGCCATCATCAGCGCGGACCGGTCGAGATACCTGGCGTCGCCCGTGGCGCGGAAGGCCTGCACCTGCACGGCCGGGCTCATGAACATGTCGTCAATCCAGTAACGGGCCTCGTGGGTGATGCCGTCGGGCGTGGGCTTCTCCCACTGCGCGTCGGCGAAATGCAGGCCGGCCGCCAGGAACTTTGGCTCCTTGGTCAGCAGGAAAATTTCCAGCGGCACGACCCCGAAGACGCGGTAGTCCACGTGGTCCTGCTCCGAGATCCGCTTCGCGCCCTCGGGGGTGAGCAGCACGTCGTATTTCGCGATCAACCGTTTTTGCAGGTCGGCGTCACCGGTGAGCCGGGCCACCTCCAGCGCGCCATACCAGGCGCAGACTTCCGGGTAGATGACAAAGCGCGGGCGATCGCCCTGGGTCCACTGGAGCGGGCGGGCGTGGAAATTTTCCGCGACGCGCTTGCCGATCTCGGCGGGTGACTGGCCCGCGGGCCAGTTGGTGAAGGCGGCGGGAGTGGAATTACTCTGGCAGCCGGCCAAGCTGAGCAGGGTGGCGGACAGCAGGGCAAACGATACGCGATGGGGCTTCATCGGCCAAATAAGTAATCGCACCTCGCGCGCATGGCACGGACAAAATCACCGGAGACCGTCGCGCTAGGGACGGGGCTTGGGCGGCTTGCCCTTCGCGAACTTGTCGAAGACCGTGATGACGGGCAGCGCGTTGCCCTCGTGGTCGAACATGCCCCGGCTGTGGATCGGGGAGGGCGTCACGGCGGGCTCCCACCAGAAGACGCCCTTGCCGCGGTGGTGTGGCGTGGCCAGCACCGCGCGGTTCACCTCGTCCAGGAAATCATGCTGACCCCCGGGCGTCTCGGGAAAAGGCGCACCGCCCTCCTTGTATTCCGCGGGCCGCCAGTTGTAGGCGGCCTCCACCACGATGATGTCCTTCTGATACGCCTCGGCCATGAAGTGCAGGTTCTCCCGCAGATCGAGGAGGGAGCCGTGCCACCACGGATAATAAGACTGGCCGATGACATCGTAGTCCACGCCGTAGCTCTGCCAGCGGTCAAAGAACGCCTTGGTGCCCTTCATGTCCCCGCCGCGGTCGATGTGGATCATGATGAGCGGCCGCGGGGCGTCACCCCGGCCCGCGTCCACTCCGGCGATGGCGGATTTCAACAGTGCGGCAAAATTGTCCCAATGGTCCGGCAGCCTGCCGTCCGGCCAGAGCATGCCGTTGATGACCTCGTTGCCGGGCTGGACCATGTCCGGCATCACGCCCGCGTCCCGGAAAGCGCGGATCGTGTCGTGGGTGTAGGCGAAGACCAGCGACACCAGTTCCGCGTGGGTCTTGCCCTCCCAGGCCAGCGGGAGGAACTGCTTGGCCGGATCGGCCCAGGTGTCGGAGTAATGAAAATCGAGCAGGAACTTGAAACCGAGCTGCCGGGCCTCGCGGGCGAGGGCGATGGTGTAGGCGAGATCGTTGGGCAGCCGGGTCGGCGTGTGAAACAGCCGCAGCCGGACCCAATTGTAACCGTGATCGTGGAAAATCTGCAGCCCGGATTTGGTCTGGCCCTGGTCCTTGAACACTGAGCCCCGGTCTTCCGCCTGCCGGAGAAACGAGAGGTCGGCGCCAATGGCATAAGCGAGAGCCGGCCGCGCAGCGGGCGCGACATTGGGTGCGAACCCGGTCTGACAGCCGGCCAGACCGAGCAGCGTGATGAGCGAAGCAAAACCGACGGGGAGGAGTGGTTTCATGGCAGGTGGAGGAAGCATGAACCGGGGAGGCACCGGGGCTTCAGTCGTGATGGCCGCGATAGTTTTTTTCGCCGGCCCGGACCGGAACGGGCAGCCGGTTTTCCTTGGGCGGGAGCGGGCAGGTGGCGAAGGGGCTGAAGGCGCACGGGGGATTCTCCGCGCGGTTGAAATCGAGGATGACCTTGCCGTCCCTCGGCGGGTCGGCGTAGACGAAGCGGCACGCGCCGTAGGTTTCTTCACCGCTGGTTTTATCCGAGATGACAAAGAACAGTGGCTCGCCCGGGCCCTCATCGATGGGCAGCAGCTCGTAGGTGCGGCCGTCGCGGGTGAACACGGCCTTGCCAATCACGGAGGCGGGCGAGACCTGGCCGATGATATTGGTGATGTCGACGGCGCGGGGATGCTCGAACGGCACCCATTGCGCCTCGATGCGCCACGCCGGGTCGAGGGCGAAATAGTCCAGGCCGGTGAAATTTTTCCGGCGCGCGGACTCGGTATCCTTAACGCGAAGGCCGGTTTTATCGCCGCGCACAACCACGTAGAAGCTGAGGCTGCCGCTCGTGACCATGGTGGGCGCGCCGGTGTCGTCCGGCTTCAACTCGGCGGGCGAAGTGCCGGCGGGCGCGCCGTTCACCTGCACCATGGCGCCGGGGGCGGCTGCGAAGGTGATCTTGCCGGCGATGAGCGTCACCGTGCCGAGGTAGGGGAGGCCGGCGGCGAGCCGGATGGAATTGTCCGTGGCGGTGCCGACGGAGTTTTCACCCGGGCTGAGCCAGTGGAGGCCGATCAGGCTGAGCCAGCCGGTCGGCCGGGTAAGGCGGGCGACGCGCTCGACGCGCCACGTTTCGTTGGCTTTGGCGTAGTCGTCGCTGGCGAAGGAAGGGGCGGCGAGCAGTAAGGCGAGGAGGAAGTAGCGGGGCAGCATGGCCCCAAGAAGGCACAAAACCCGCGAAAAGAAAAGGAGGCGCTTACCAGATGGCAGGCAAATCTGTCATTGCGAGGAGACCCGCCATGCGGGACGACGAAGCAATCCAAGCAGAGGGATTGCCGCGGGGCGCGAAGCGCACCGCGCGATGACAAACCAGATTGGGAAGACTATTTCTTGGCGTCCGCGGCCGGCATCATCTTGTTCAGGATGAAATAAACCGGGCAGAATCCGCTGAAGGCGCTGAACACCATCAAAACGGAGATCGCACCGGCCAGATAAAGCCATTGGGGATTCACCGTCATGGCGAGAACCACACTCAAGAGGATCGTTGCGCCGACAATGCCGTCATGAACTTTGATTTTGGTCTGCATCTTTTGTCTCCTTGTTACGGGGTTGATTTTGGGCTGAACAAATCGGGGTTCCCCATATGATTTTCTTGCGTTGGATAAGTCAATTCCCCGGAGAGCGCGGGGTAGGGGGCTGCGGCTGGCGCAAAGCGCTGGCTTTGGGCTTGGTGCGACCCACATTGAGGGTGATTTGTGGGTGCGACACCGGGCAATACCAGCGTTGATATTGGCGTAAAATAATTCACCTATATTGCTAAATATCAGAAGTTTAAAATATACCAGTCTGGCGCTTGCTTTTGAAGCATTCCCCCTCACCCTGAGCGCTGACGGAAGGAGCTGGGTTCCTTCCCGCAGTTGATTGAAATCGCCCGGACCTGCTGGGTGGGAACGGGCCCAGACCGCCGCTGCAAGCGGCAATGGAGGACGATAAAGTCATGCTGACTATCATCGCCATCACGGTCTCCTGGCTGGCGGTTGCCATGATTTATTTCATGGCAGGCACCGATCGTCGGGAGCGCCGGTTCTAAAGAAAACGACGCCGCCCCGGGGGAATTTCCCCCGGGGCGGTTTTTTTGCGCACGCCGCGCGCGGACCGGCTAGGGTTCGACGATGACCGGCAGTCCGGCCCAGGCGAGGTCGAGCAGGGTGCGGGCATCCCAGTTGGCGAGGCGGAAGCAGCCATGCGACTCGGTGCGGCCGACTTTTTCCGGGTCCGGCGTGCCATGGATGCCGTAGCCGGTGCGGTCGAGCCCAATCCACGCGAGACCCACGGGATTGTTGGGGCCGGGCGGCAGGATGAGCTTGCGGCCGAGTTCTTTTCCCTCCGCGGATTCAGGGATGACTTCCGGATCAAAGGTGTAATTGGGATCGGGGATGACGACGGTCACGTGCAGTTCGCCGACCGGGCGTTTTTCCACGTCCCGGGCGATGCTGACCGGGAAATGCGCAATGACGCGACCGGTGTCGTCGGTGGCCTCAAGCTCATGCGCGGCGAGATGGACATGGAGCCGGGCAGCCTTGCCGGAAAGGGTGGCGTGCTCCACCGCCGGCACCGTAATTACCGCGCCGGGCAGGACTTCGTCCCACTTGAAATCCGGATTCAGCCGGCGGAGGAAGTTGGGACTGGCGTGATAACGCTCGGCGGCCAGCTCGAGCGCGGTCGCATATTGCAGCTCAGTTTGCTGCGACTTGCCGAGCCAGGTGTCGGCGACCGGCTGCAGCTTCGCCAGTTCCTCGGCGTGGAAGGTGTGCTGCTTGAACGCCGGGGCCATCAGCAGCAGGTTTTCCCGCGTGGGCTTGTCGAGCTCGCCGTTTTCAGTCAGTCCGGCGCAGCGCTGGAACGCCCGGAGCGCTGCGGCGGATTGCAGGCCGCGCACGCCGTCGATCGAGCCGCCCGAGAAGCCGCGGCGCGCCAGTTCGATCTGGGCTTCCACCCAGGTCTCGACTGGCCGGAGGTTTTCCGTGGCCGGTTCATCCGCGGTTTCGGCGGGCAGCGCGGGGGTGTCCTCCGGTCGCAGGGGCTCGGCGGGAGTTTCCGCGGGTTTCTGAGCCGGTTCCTGCGCCGACAGGCCCGCGGCCAGCGCAAAGAGGCAGGCAATGAGACGGAGGGCGGTTGGAGACATCGCGCCACGCTGGACGGACGGAGGCGGAATGAAAACGCAGAAATGGACGAACTGGCGCTGTCCTCCGGGACGTCAATCAGGGAAGTGAGAGCGCGACGCGCCCCCGCACCTTGCGGTTGCATGTCAGCGAAAACTGCCCAACCTGTCCCTTATCAAGGATGCTGCCATGAAAACCGTTCCCTGCGTGCTGTTGTTGACCCTGCCGCTCGTCCTGAGCGCCGCGGAAGTGCGGCCCGGCGATTCCCTCCAGCTTGTCCGTGCCACGCTGGGCACGCCGCGTGGTCAGCTGCTCGTCGATGGCCGGCAGTTGCTCTATTATGAACGCGGCGAGATCGAGCTGCGGACCGGCGCTGTGACCCGCGTGGCCTTGCTGTCGGTGGAGGATCACACCGCCCGCGAAGCCAGGCGAGCCGCTGCCGCGGGGCGCATCCGGGAGGAGCAGGAAATCCTTCGTGCCAGGCTGAACACCGAGGGCGAAGCCCTCAAGGCCCGCAAGCTCGCCGATGCCTCATTCCTCGCCGCGCCGCTCGCCTACCAGGTCGCCTTTTGGGAGGATTTTTCGCGGCGCTATCCCGATGTGACCAGCGCGGAGCAGCTCACCATCGCCCGCCTGCGCCTCGCCGAGCAACTGGAGGAAAAACGCGCCCGGGAGCTGAGGGAGGAACGCCTGGCCGATCTTGAAGCCCGCCTGGCCGCCGCCGAGGCCCGGGCCGCCCGCAACCGCAGTTACACTTCCTTCAATAGCGACGGCTATGCGCGCCAGCCCTTCACTTTCTGGCCGATCGAATATCATTTCTACGACAGCCCCCTGCCTTACGCCGTCTCGCCGAGCCAGTTTTCGGACGCGCCCAACACTCACGTCAGCTATCCGTTTTATAGCGATGGCCGGCCGGGCGACAATTCACGTCACGACCGGCCCGACTCGCGCGCGCACGACCATCATTCCGGGCGGTGCGACAGGTATTGATCACAGGCGCGGACGGTCACGGGAAGTCAGGTGCCAGCACTGGCAATAAGGGCAAAGATAGGCGGCGCGCTGGCGTTCGACCCCGGCGATTGACGCGGCGTCGAGGGCGTCGCCCTGGGTGCCATACCGGCGTTTGCGCGCGCAGCGCAGTTTCCGCTCTTCCCATGAGGGCCTTTTCCAGGGGTGTGGTTGCACGGGCGGAATTCAGGACGCGGAAACAAACTCCGGTTTGCGGCGCATCACTTCTGCGGCGCGACGGCGTAGTGGCGCGGGGATCTGGCTGCGGGGGTGTCGGCCGCGGCGAACAAAGCGGGGAGGGGCAAAGGGAATTGGCGCATAGGGAATGGGGACGGGGGCAGAATGGATTTTGGCCGGTTGAAGTCAACGTGTGGCGGCGTTGCCAAAGCGCGGGGACGGGTTACTTGTATCAACATCGTGCGCCTGTCCTTTCCCGCCCGTTTTGTCCGCCACCTCCAGTTTGGCCTGGGGGCGCTGCTCGTGGCGGGCCCGGCTGTGGCCGAGACAAACCTCGTTGATTCGATTGCCGACCTCCAGGCGCTGATCAACGCGGCCGTGCCCGGCGACATCATCACGCTGAAAAACGGCGCCTACGTCACGGACAAGCCCATCGCCGTCAAGAGCGCCGGCACGGCCACCCAGCCGATCACCATCACGGCGGAGAGTGTCGGCGGCGTCGAGCTGGGGGGCTCGCACGGGTTCAGCATCATCAAGCCCGCCGCGTGCGTCGTGATCGCCGGCTTCCGGTTTACCCACGCGGCCGGCACCACCAGGATCGAGGCCGGGACCAGTCGCGTGCGTTTCACCCGCAACACCTTCGCGTGTTCCGGCGCGGGCGCCGACCTCGAGGTGAGCGGCGACCTCGCGGAGGTGGACCGCAACGAATTCCGCGACAAGGCCACGCTGGGCAACATGATTTCCGTCACGGGCACCGGCAGCCAGGTGGCGAAGCGGCTGTGGATCCACCACAACCATTTCCATGATTTCGCCAATGCGCACGGCAACGGCGCCGAGACGATCCGCTTCGGGCTCAGCGGCCTGAGCATGTCCACGGGCGACGGCTTGGTGGAATACAATCTCTTCGTCCGCTGCACCGGCGAGAACGAGCTCATCTCGAACAAGTCGGGCGGGAACACCTATCGCTACAACACGTTGCTCGACAGCCCGGGCGCCCAGCTCACGCTCCGGCACGGCAACGACTGCCTCGTCTACGGCAACATTTTCCGGGGCACCGACGGCCTGCGCATCTTCGGCGACCGCCACCAGGTTTTCAGCAATTACTTCGAGGGCAACACGCGCGGCATCAACCTCGGCAACGGCGACGGTGAGGTCGCCGACGGGGCCCCGCTCACGAGCCACGACCGGCCCGACTACTGCATCATCTCGTTCAACACATTCATCGACAACGAAGTCAGCTACGAGATGGACGCCCGCGCCAGCGGCCTGGGCGCCACGCACACGACCTTTGCCAACAATCTCATTCAGGGCGGCGGTGTGGTCGCCAGGATCGACGGGCCGAATGCCGGTGCGATCTGGAGTGGCAATCTACTCTGGCAGACCGGCGAAGCCGGCGCGATGCCGGCCGGTGGTTTCATCACGGCGGACCCGCTGCTCGCCGCCAGCGAGGATGGCCTCAAGCGGCTCTCGGCGGGCAGCCCGGCCATCGATGCCGCCACCGGCACGTATCCCGCCGTGAAAGTGGACATGGACGGCCAGCCGCGTCCGGAGAAAAAAGACATCGGAGCGGACGAGTTTCTCGAAAAGCCCGAGCCCATGCGCATGCTCACCGCCAGCGACGTCGGGCCGGGCAGCTAGGAGGGCTCAGCCGCGGGCGAGCAACCACAGCCCGCCGGCGATCAACGGCAGGCCGGAATAGCGGCCGCCCTTTTCGCCAAACGGCGCGACCTTTTCCAGCAGCACGAAAACCGTGAGCCCGCCGATCCACCAGAGATTCATCACGCCGCCGGCAAACAGCAGCAGCATCAGCGCCCAGCAGCAGCCGAGGCAGTAAAGCCCGTGCAACCAGCCGAGGTGGAAGCCGCCCGCCACGCCGGTCCGCCAGTGGCGGGTGAGGAACTCCGCGGGCGACCGGCAGTATTGCAGGCAGGCGCGCTTGAACGGCGTGAACTGGAACAGCCCGGCGACGATGAACAGTGCGCCGCCGAAGCGCCGGTCCGCCGCGTCCATCATCGGCGTAAGCAGGAGCAATTTTGCGAGCCAGCGCTGCAGCACGGTGGCGGCCAGGCTGAAGACCGTCCACACCAGCAGGTAGCCCCCCCCGAAGGCATAGGTGTGCGCCGGCGTCCGGTCGCCAGCGGGGCTCCGGCGCACCACGGCCGCATAGATCAGGAGGGCCGGCGCCGCGGAGGGCAGCATCATGCCCGCCATCATCACGACCCACATGGCAAAGAGCAGCGCGAGATGCGTGGTGTCCCAGTTATCGGTCATCATCCACGCGGAGGGACCGGTCATGGTCCCATACATGTCGATCGCCATGGGGACGATCCAGGCCCAGCAGAGCACGATGGCGACGGCGAGCGCGGCCCCGACCAGCCAGCGGTCGCGCCGCAGGAGGGATTCGAGCTGGGTCGGCCGGGCCGCCGGCGGGGGATCCTCAGCGGACGACACCGTGCGTGCTCCAATGAATCTTCGCAAGATGGGCGTGCGTGCCGTCGTATTTGAGATTGATGGCGCCGTTGACGGTTTGTCCTTTGCCGTTGACGATCTCAGCGTCGTTGAACTCGAAGCCAACCGGCAAGGTAATGCGGATGGGAAGCTCGGCCCCCGTCACATCATTGCGGATTGACTCCGCGCTGCCCGCGACCACGCCCGGCACGTTGACCTGCGCCTTTCGCGTGGCGAGGTTGATGACGAGGTCGATGGGTTTGAAGAGCGTGGGCAGAAATTTGGTGACAGTGGTGGAGAACACCTGCCAGATGAGCTTGCCCGGTTCAGTCTCGCGGCCATGCGAGACCGCCTCAATGGCTTCGCGTTGCTTGGCGTCCGCCCGCTCGTCCACAATCGTTTGAAACGTGCCGTTGCCGTGGTGGATGGCGCCCGGCCACGAGGCCAGAATGCCCCACCGCAAACCGTCGAGCGGGACATCGCCGAAGCGGCCTTTTTCGATTTGCACAAAGCAGTAAGCATTGCAGTCGCCGTGGGTGGGGAGCGCGTGGAATTGACACGGACAGCCCCAGGCACAGTTGCAGTTCACGAACTCCACGCCCTGCATCGACCATTCCACGAGTTTCATGGGATTCCTTGGTTAAGAGGTACCCGGCGGAAGTCGGAGGCGGTTCATGGTTGAGCCGGTGACTTCCGATCGGTCATTTGAATAGAGCTCCACTATGTTTCGGGATCTATAGGGCGTCAATTCCCAAGCTGAGGGCGGAGGACAGTGGACAGGCGGACGTAAAACCTGACCCCCGCCCCCTTGGGCTGGCTGCTTGAATCGGGCCGGCTGATTGCTAATGAGGAGGGGATGCGATACCGGCTAAAGAGCTTTCTTTGCGCGGGCTTGCTGGCGGCCCTGCCCGCCCAGGGTACGTTGCCGGCACCGGTTGAGGACCCGGCGGCCAAGGCAAAGCGCGAGGAGATCCTGGAGACCAACCGGAAAAACCAGGTGGCGAATGAGATCGTGAAGCGGACATTCCTGGCCGGCAACGCCGCGCTGCTCGCGAAGAATTACGACGAGGCCATCAAGCAATATGATGAAGGCCTGGCTGCCGAACCGGAACAATCCGCCCTGATGATCAACAAGGCCCTGGCCCTTAAGGCGCGTGGCGTCGAGCGCTACAACGCAGCGATCGCGGCCAAATCCGCGGACCGGAGAGGGGCCCAGGTGGATTTTCGCGCCGCGGTGGATGCGGCGAACAAGGCCGTCGAGCTGGGCAAAGCGGCACCGGCTGACCCTGCCGGCCAGGCTCTGGCCAACGCCAACAAGCTGAACGCGCTCAAGGTCCGAGCGGAAGCGATGCGCCTGTTCGTCACCAAGGTCGACCCGGCCCAGGTTGACGCCGGCCGGACGGCCTATCGCGAGTATCTGGCGGCCAAGCCCGACCCAGTGAAGAAATTGCAGGCGCAACACGAACTGGCACAGATGCTGTTTGATCTGGCCGCCCTTGCCGAAGCCCGGGCGGAATATGAAAAAATCCTGGCGGACAATCCGGAGGATCTCGATGCCCTCAGCAACCTGGGCCTGATCCTTTACACGCTGGGCGCGACCGACGAGGGGGACGGAAAAAACACCGGGGCCCGGATCAAGTATCAGGCAGCGGCGGATTATCTGCAGCACTTCGTTGACCAGGCTCCCGACACCAACCGCATGAAGCCCGATGCCATGGCCATCCTGGATGATCTCCGGGACCGGGTTAAGGTGAAACCGGAAAAACCCGCCCTGAAGCAGAAGTGACCCGCCTGCGCTCCGCCAGCTTCGGCGAGGCAGGCTTCCCGGCCGGTAAGATTTAAAGCCCGGTCTCGCCGCACCTGGCCCTCAGTCGCCGGTGGGGACGATGCCCTTGTTCTCGACCATCAGGATGACCGTGCGCTGCGGGGCGCGCGGGCGGTGCATCACGCCCTTGGGGATGACGACGCCCTGGCGCGGGGCGAGCGTGAGGGTGCGGCCCTCAAGGTCGATGTGGAAGAGTCCCTCAACGACGTAGAAGAACTCGTCGTCATGGTCGTGCTTGTGCCAGTGGTATTCGCCCTCGACCACGCCGAGCCGCACGACCGAATCATTCACGGCGCAAAGGGTCTGGTTGAACCACCGGTGCGGACACGCGGCGGACAGCGCCCCTTCGTCAATCAATTCAAGCTGGGGAAACTGGATGTTGAGCCGGGTGACGTAAGGGTAACTCTTGGGTTCGCTCATGACCGGATTCAGGATGCCGGCGGTTTGCCGGGCAACTCAGATCTGACTGGGCCGGTCGCTGGACGGCCGGAGTATGCCGCCCCGCTGCTCAGCTCGTTGGCTTGTCCTCGGGCACCTTGGTGGCCTGCCAGGTGACGACCTGCCAGCGGCCGTCGCGGAAGATGAGGGTGCCGCTGTTGCGATAATACTGGATTGTGCCGTCGGGATTGTGTGCGACGAGACGGAAGGTGAGCGCGGCGGTCGTGCCATACGCGCGGACGACAATGTCCTCGGCGGAGTAGGTGGCGGAAGGTTCCTTCGGCTTGGCGGGCGCAGTCTTGTCTTCGTCAAAGTTTTTCATGATCTCGGCCTTGGTCCGCACTACGCCCATGGCGCTGGTGTAGACGAGGTCGTCGGCCCAGAAGCGGTCGTGTTGCGCCCGGTCGGCATTCTTGGCGAGAAACTCCTGCAGCATGGAGGTGATGGTGGCCCGCGTGGCCTTGGCGTCCGCGGCGAGGGCAGCGGGCGTTGCAGTCAGGCAGAGCACGAGCAGGGCGAGCCAGCGGTGGGATTTCATGGGGTGAAATCTAGGGGGACTGGGGCCGTGACGGCAAGCGGTGCCTCGGCCAGGCAAGCGCAGGCGTTACGGTAGCGCGCCAAAAAGCCGGACGAGGTTGGCGATGTGGTCGTCCAGAGCCACGCCAAGGTGATCACAACCCATCTGGATGGTGGCACGGTCGATCTTGGCCGCAAAACCGGCGTCCTTGAACTTCTTCTTGATGGAGCCGGGCTTCATCTCGCCGTAGCGGACGGGATTCATTTTCCGGTAGGCGTAGAAGATGCCACTGATCTCGTCGCAGGCGACCAGCGCCGCGGCGAGTTTGGTCTGCGGGAGCGTCGTGAAACCGTGGTAGCCGTAGGCGTGGGCTTCGACGGCATGGATGAGTTCGTCGGGATAGCCCCAGTCCTTGAACCATTGCAGCGACGGAGCGGGGTGGGTGTCGGGGTGCTCCTCGAAGTCGATGTCATGGAGCAGTCCGGTGACATACCACAGCAGCGGGTCCTCGCCGAACTGAGTCGCATAGCCTTCCATGGCGGTGGCGACCATCAAGGCATGGTGTCGCTGGTATTCATCCTGCACGTGCTCGTGGAGCAGGGCAGTGGCGGCCTCTTTGGTGGGGAGCGGCATGATGAGGCAGACAGATGACAGATATGTCAGCCGTCGCCAAGCCTATGGCTGACTCGGCCAGTCGCTTTGCGTCAGGCGAGCTTTCCCCTCGCCTTGGGGCGGCGGGTCGGGCTTGGTCGGGGGCATGACTTCCGGGCCGGTCAAGGATCACAAACCAAAACGCGGACAGCCGTGCCCCTGCGGCAGCGGGCAGTTGTTCAAGGCGTGCTGCGAGCCGCTGCTGGCCGGGGAAAAACCAGCGGCGACAGCCGAGCAGCTGATGCGCGCCCGGTTCACGGCGCACGTCGCGCATGATTTCAAATTCATCCATGACACGCACCGGCCGACAGCGGGGAAATCGTATGTCGCCGAGGCGGGCGAGCCGGCGGTCACCTGGACCCGGCTCGAGGTGCACGCCTGCGAGACGACGGACAATCCCGACAAGGCCTTCGTGGATTTCACGGCCCATGGCACGGAGGCCGGCCAGGAGAAAATCCTGCAGGAGAAGGCGGAGTTTCTCCGGATCAACGGCGTCTGGCTCTACAACCGCGAAGCCCGGCTGGGCCCGGCTCCCTACCAGTCGGCCGCCCCGAAAATCGGCCGCAACGACCCGTGCCCCTGCGGCAGCGGGAAAAAATACAAGCAATGCTGCCTGCTCAAGGCGTAGGGGACAAAGGACAAAGGACAGAGGACGGAGGACGCCCCGTTGCTGCGTGCTCGCAGCCCAGGATTTGTCCTCGGTTCTCGCTAAGCGAAACCGAGGCAAAGGCGCAGTTTCGGGCAAGGAGGACAAACGGCGGAGAACGGAGCAACGTAGGTCAAGACCCCCTAGTGCCCAAAGCCCGTGCGGGATATGCTGAGGTGATGAGAGCAATCAACTCGCTTTGTCTTACATCACTGGCCGCCGCCTTGTGTCTCACCGGTTGCAGTTCAATTGCCAGCCAATCAAATGAGAAAGCAGCGGTTTACGACTCGCTGTCCTCCGGGACGCAACAGCGCCTTGATCGGGGCAAAATCAACATCGGTGATACGGAGGAGATGGTCTATATCGCGATGGGCAAGCCTGACGAGAAGCGGGATTCGCCGAATGCCGAGGGCGATCGGTCCGTCTGGATTTATATAAACAAACACCAGTCTGTTAAGCGCCGGGAGCGGACGGGATGGAGCGAGGTGATTGTCCCCGCCGTTCGCGATCAGCATGAAGTCGTGATCCACGAGGAGGTCACGAAGGATGTTTACCGCACGCAGGCGAAGGATGAAATCCACGTGGTCTTTGCGCGCGGCGTGGTCAACGGCATCGAATAGCTGAATGCCCGGGCAGAAAGGAGGGTGACGGAGAACGGAGAGGAGCGGACAGAGGACAGAGAACGGGCTGGCCGGCGTGGTCCGGGACCGCAGGATTTCAGGCCTGGCCGTCCTTTGGCGGTCTAAACCTGATCCCTTTTGCCCGCTTTGATCTCCGAGTCGGGCAACGCTGTTTATGATGAAGGGAAGGCTATGATGTATACACCCCCTATCACTCTCCAGCGCACCGTGTATAGTCTCACCAATCACGCTCAATTTTGACTGCACTCATGACCACAGCAACCTGCCTTCACCCCACAACGCTGGAAAATAAACCAGCGGGAATCCTTTCGCGCATCGTCGGATGGGCCGGGCGAAGCCATCCGGTCAGGGGCGGCCTCCTCGCCTTGAGCATCGCTTTGTCGGCGGCCGGCAGCGGCGCCGCGGCTCCGGTTGAAACCGACAGTGCGGGCACGCGCGTAGTCACCCTCAATAAATATGGCGACGACGAGTTGCTCATTGATGAGGTCTTTCAGAGCCACCTGCCGACCACGTTGGCGAATGATGCCCTGCGGCTCTCGGTCCATCCGCACTTGGGCGACTGGCGGGAGAAGGACCACATGCGCATAACCACCAGCCTGCGCTATGGTCTCACGAATAACTGCGAGATCAGCGCGAGCAGTAACCTGTATTTCAGCCACGGGCACGGCGACATCCGCGCTTTCAAAGACTATGGGGCGGCGAATCTCAAGTTCGGCGCGAAGCTCAATCTCGGGCAGCCCCTGTTCGCGGGCTGGGAAACCGCCGCCGGTATCGACTACGAGTATCCCGTCGACCACCCGCCGGCGGAATTGACCGACGGGCTGCGCCATCTCCGACCCTACGTCACCTTCTCGCACCGGCTCGAATCGCACCCGGATCTGCGGATATTTGTGGGCTTCCGGCTCGATGACGTGGCCCAAACGTCCTTGCCGGGCGAATTTGGAAAAAACGCTTTCAGGGAGAGTTCGACGGGGATCACCGGCGGAATTGTCATCGATCGCCAAAACTGGCACTACACCTTCGAGGCGTCATTCGACACGACCCGGTTGATCGGCCACACCAAGGAAGACATCAGCTCGTTCCGTCCCGGCGTGATCTGGGAAATTCCCACGCGCCGCGACCCGCGGATCAGGAGCAACTGGACGGTCGGCGTCGCCTTGAGCGACACCTATGGCCCGGGCGGCAACAGCATGGGCGCCTCGTTCAAACTCCGTTACAGCCGCAATATCAAGAACCCGATTCATCTCTTTCCCCTTCCGTTTGCCGCGAGGCCGTAGCCGGCCATCCGTCCGGCGCAAACCCGGGCAACCGAAGGATGAGGGGAATTCGGGGCAAACCCATCAGGGTCCCTTTGCTCGACTCTTCGCCCGGCGTCAGGCTGAACCCGGTTGGTCCGGCTCCGCGAGCACCAGCAGGCGTTCGTCCGCCAGCCGCAGTTCCACGGGCAACCTCGCATCAATCGCGTCGCCGTCGATCTGCAGCGCCAGCCCGCGTGGTCCGAGGATCCGGACCACCGACATGGGGCGGATCGCGACGTCCGGACGGCTGGCATGCCGGCCGCGGTAGAGATCAAAGGAGAACGAGGCCTCCGCCAGAAATCCCTTTCCGTGGAAGAGGGCGACTTCCAGCTGTCGATCATCGTGCCGGCCCGCGGGAACCATCCGATACGGGCCTGCCAGCTCGGAAATATTGCAGACCATGACGCTGTAGGCGCGGACCGGTTGCCCGTCGATTTCCGCTTCGATCTCAGGGTAACCGTAATCCAGGAGCGCGGGCAGGCTGGCGGCAACAATCCCTGCCAGCCCGCACCTGGCCTTCAGCCAGCTGCCTTGCGTGCGCGCCATCACGTGCGCCACCGATCCGGCCGAGGCTTGCATGAGGAATGGTTTCCCGTCGCACAGGCCCACGTCCATGGGCCGCGGCGCCAGCTGGCAGAGTCGGGCGGCAGCCTGCTCGGGCCTGGCGGGCAACCCGAAGGCGATCCGCACGACGTTGACAGTTCCGCCCGGAATCACACCGAGCGCGACCGGTGTGCCCAGCAAACCGGCGGCGACTTCCCGCACCGTACCGTCACCCCCGTGGGCAAAGACGACGTCCACCGACCGCGCGGCCGCCGCGTCGCGGGCGAGGGTGGTGGCGTGCCCCGGGTGCTGGGTGGCGACGGCCTCGGTGGCGATGCCCCCGTCCCGCAGGATGCGGAGGAGATTTTGCAACCGGGCGCGATGGCGGCCGGAGCCGGCGGCAAGATTATAGATGAGCAGGCCGCGTCGCATGGGGGTAGACAAAGGATGGTTTGACCTGCGAAGAAACTCAATCGCCGTCGCCTCAGGCTGACAAGCCCGCAGGCCAATACCATGTCCCGGGCAGACTCGGTCCGGGCCCACGGGATTTTAGACCTGACGCCCTCGGGCCGTTTGGTGGTGTCGGTAATGAGCGTTTGCGTTGAGGGCGGGGCTGGCTTCCCTGTTCGCATAACCCATTCAACTTATGAAACGCACCGCATCCGCCGTCTGGCAAGGTTCACTCAAGGCAGGCAAGGGCGCGCTCACCGCTCCCGGCGGCGCGCTCAAGAACACGGAATACTCCTTCGGCTCCCGCTTTGAGTCGGGCGCCGGCACCAATCCCGAGGAGCTGATCGCCGCGGCGCACGCGGGCTGCTTCGCCATGGCGCTCTCCGGCGTGCTCGGCGAGGGGGGTTTCACGCCGGAACGGCTCGAGGTCACTGCCGAGGTCAGCCTCGACAATGTCCCGCCGGCCGGCTGGACGGTGACGGCTTCGCACCTCGTGCTCAGCGCAAAGATCCCCGGCATCACCGCGGCGAAATTTGACGAGCTCGCCGCCAAGGCCAAGGCCGGCTGCCCCATCTCACGGCTCCTCAATGCGAAAGTGACCCTCACGGCGAAGCTCGTCTGAGGAGGTGGGGAAACTTCCAGATTTCCCACCCGGCCGCGCCGAAGCCTTGGCGAAGGCTGGTGGGTCATCGGCCGAGGTCGCGCGCCACGGCCGCGGAAACAGCGGCGTGCAGTGCGAGTTCCTCCGCATCCAGATGGAGCTTCACGGCCCGGGGTTTGTCCCCGGTTATCACTGGCGTGAAACCGAGGCAAAGAAATC
Source organism: Lacunisphaera sp. (assembly GCA_043738215.1). Taxonomy (GTDB): domain Bacteria; phylum Verrucomicrobiota; class Verrucomicrobiia; order Opitutales; family Opitutaceae; genus Lacunisphaera. The sequence goes on along the minus strand of JAYUGX010000049.1, from coordinate 64,886 downwards.
AAGTTGGCGAGCAGGGATGAAGGTGGTTGGCTGGGGCATGGGCAATCCTTCACGCTACTCGGACGAAATCGTGGTGTCCTGGCCGGAGCTGCACCGGGACGCACGCTACCTGTCGCAGCAATTGCACCAGCTGGGCTCGTGGGCGGGTATCATCGCCATCACGCGCGGCGGGCTGGTGCCGGCCGCGCTGGTGGCGCGGGAGCTGGAGATCCGGCTGATCGACACCGTCTGCGTGTCGAGCTACGCCGCGGGCACGGGCGGCGGGGCGGCCCAGCAGCAGAGCGGCGTGCAGGTGCTCAAGGGCGTGGCGGGCGACGGCGCGGGCTTTTTGCTGATCGACGATCTGGTGGACACGGGCAAGACGGCGCAGGTGGTGCGGCAGATGCTGCCCAAGGCGCACTTCGCCACGCTTTACGCCAAGCCGGCGGGCCGGCCGTTCGTCGACACCTGCGTGAAGGAGTTCAAGCAGGACAAGTGGATCTTCTTCCCATGGGACATCGACTACCAGTTCGTGAAGCCGATCAAGGACGGCGGCCGGGCGAGGGGAGAGTAGACGGGTGAACTGAAAGACTTAATACCTGACCCCTGCCGTTCCGCCCGATCCCAGTTTGGCCTTGCGCATGGCGGGTTTGTGGCGATGTGTTGCTTGGTTCAGTCAGTGTTCAGATGCACGGTTAGGATCGTGATTTGAGTTCATCGTTAAGACTGAGAAACGACTGCGTGAGTGATTCGGCCGGGTAGTGTCAGGGCTTGGAATCGACAGGGCAGTGTTCGGGTTTGAGGCACCGCGCTGCCAGGTGGCGGCCGGCCGGGGCAAACGTCCAACCATCAACCAATGCGGACAGCCGCTCGGAGGAAACGCCATGAAACTTTCCCAACTCCTACTCCAACGCGAGGCGATGCTGCGGCAGGCGCGTCTCGCCAATCTGGCCTTTGCCTACTGGCAACTGGACCTGCTTGTGACCCGGATCACCAACGCCGGACTGCGCGGGGAAGCATGCCTGCAACCCGTTGATCCCGCGATGGGGTGCTACTGTCCGGTGCTCACGGCGCTGGAGGGCAGCCAGTCGGTGATCGAGGAGCACTTTACCGACGAAAACATCGTGGAACTGGCCGACCTGGTCGATTTTCTCTTCGGCGAGATGGACGCACCTGTGATCTTCCGATTGGAGGACATGGCGGCGAAATTCCTCCGGCCGCTGGAACACAAGTTGAGGCACGCCGGGGTGGTATTCGAGCGAGGATCACCCGGGCTTGCCGAACCAGGAAAGAATGATGCGGTCACTTGATGGAGACAGTTGTTTGCCCGATCCCAGGCAGCCGCACGTCCGAACTCTGGCGGGCCCGGCGCGGTCCGCCCCGTTGCCCCGTTCTCGCGGCCCGGGACTTGTCCTTAAACCTGCGTCCATTGGCGCAGTTTGCGATGCCATCTCCGCGCAACGCTCCGTCAGGCAAGGGACCTCAGGATTTTAGACCTGACCCGCTCTGGTCGCTGTTGAAATCTGCCCCGGCCTTATTTCAGGCAATCTGAGAAATTCTGGGACCACCGGTATTTGGACAAGCTCGGGATGTGAACTACCGGCTGGACTTCAGCGACGAGGCACTGGCGCAGTTGCGCACACTGCCGAGGGAGCAGCGTCGTCGGATCGGCCAGCGGCTCGATGCGCTCCAGCACGGCCTGCAGGGAGATGTGAAGAAGCTGGCCGGCCAGACTGGCAAATACCGCTTGCGCGTCGGCAATTACCGCGTCCTCTTCACGCTGGAAAAAGACCTGATATTCGTTCATCAAGTGAAGGACAGAAAAGATGCCTACCGCGATTAAACGTTCCGCCCGAAGCAAGCCCTCCCTGAAGCGCGTGAGCGCCGAGCTGGCGCGGCTACGCGCCCGGGTGGAGGACTTGGAGGATCTGCGCGACCTCAACGACGCCATCATTCGCAACGCGGGTAAACCCGGCCTCCCGTGGGATAAGGTTAAGAAAGAACTCGGGCTCGCCTGAAAGTGGCGAGCGACCGGAGAACCCGCCTACTGTAAGGATAGAGAGCCATTGCATGAAGCCGCTTATCACCGCCCAGGAACTGGCCCGTAAGAACAACGAAGCCGCCGCGATCCATGCGGCCTACCGGCGCAGGCGCAAACTCCGCCGCCTGCTTGGCAAGAAATCCAAGCTACCTACCAAGGTGCTCGACGCCCTCGATTGGCAAGCGGCCGAGCGCGAGGCCCGGCCAGTCCGCGCGGTCGGCTTCTTTTTGCACAAGAAGCCGTGAGCCTGGCTGGCTCGGCGCGGTCCGGGCCACAGGATTTCAGGCCTGACCATTTTTATTCGCCTTCGGCACTGGGAGCCAGTTTTCGCCGGCGGTTTTGTGGTCCTTCCTCAGCCAACTCAGGCCGCCAAAACAACAGACCCGTTTCTTGCCCGCTCCCAACATCGAGCAGGCTGTCTTGATTCGGATCTGGCGCGTTTCCGCCAGTTTGCCCGAGCTGAGCCAGAGGATCCAGTTCTGGCGCGCGCTTGGGGTGATCTCCGCCCATTGCGCCTGCGCCCGCGGGACGGCGGCCAGGGCCTGGCGCAGATCCAGGGGCACTCGGGTCGCCGGCTCGTCTCCGACCCGAGTAATCTCCACCGTGACCGTGTCTCCAGCGTCTGCGCCGGCCGCATCGAGCATGACCTTGTTTACCCTGAGGCAGTGACTGCCTTGGCCGTCCGGTTCGAGCGCGGCGCGGAAGGGGAAGCCATTGATGGTGGCTTCGACCATCGTCAGGCCTCGGGCCGGAAGCTTCGCGCTCGCGGCCTTGGGCAGGGTCAGGAGGGCCTCCTCCAACCTGGCATTGAAGCGGATTGTCGGCTGGGGTGCGGGCAACTTGGCCGGTTTCATGATGTGATATTTCTCACGCAAAGACGCAGAGACGCCAAGGAATAATCGACGGAACGCCCTGACGTGCTTGGCTCAGACCAGAGCTTTTACACCAAGAACGCAAAGGCCACAAAGGTAGGATGCCGCGAGATCTGCCTTGGCGCTCTTTGCGACCTTAGTGTGAAACCGTCGGGGGATTGGCAGATATGGCCGGACGCTGGTTGTGCTTTGCGGGGAAAGCGTCATAGTGCCGGATCCATATGGGTTCGAACGACGCCAAGACCAAGGAATCCCAACGCAAGCAGACGCGTTATGCGGTGAGCGAGGACTGCCGCATACGCGCCTCCATCAGTGTGCGAAGCTCCGACGCGGCTTCGGCGAACAAGGACTGGCCGGGAACGCTGGTGGACGTGTCCTCCGGGGGAGCTCACATCCAGATCAGCATGGCGGCGGTGGCCTACATCGGCGACAGTTGCGTGCTGACCCTGGCGCACGGTGGGGTGAAGACGCCGGTTCGGGGCAGCCTCGCCCACTACATCTGCTCGGCGCGATACTCGGTATGCGGCGTGAAGTTTGATTTTCATTCCACGGGGGCGGACGTGGCTTATCAGCCGTATTTCAAAGCCATCGTCGCGAGCGCGACACTGAAAGGGGGGCCGACCGACAGCGATTCGCCGGGGCGTTACCGGGAGGAATACCACGGGCCGGGCCACACGAAGCTGGTGGTGTGGCGAGACAACAAGCCGGAACGCGCGCTGGTGGGCTTCGATTACACGATGGCGCGCTACGCCGCGGCGTTGGCGACGGCGGGGACGGACATGTTGAAGAACAAGGCGGAGGTGCGCTTCAGGGCGGCGCCGACGGAGAAAGGCGGCACGGGGATGCAGCTCTCGCAGGCGCAGGAAGCGGAGGCCCGCTGGGAGTTTTCCCTCGCGGCGTCGAACCTGCCCGAGGCCATTGCGCCCGACCTCCGCAAGTTTCTGCGGCTGGTCAGCTGAACTCGTCAATATCCGCGACCTGACCCCTTTGCCCGGCCCAATGAGGAGACAGGGCTCACGCGAAGTCGCGAAGACGCAAAGGGGGGAGATAATTTGGCGCGGTCCGGGACCACGGGATTTTAGACCCGACAGTCTCTCGCCGTTGCTGGCTGCTGCCAGCCCGGTGTTTGTCCTCGGTTCTCGCTGACGCGAAACCGAGGCAAAGGTCGCTTTGATTTATTCTTGGCTCCAGGTAAGTCGTTCGCTTTGTTCGTTCCGGGCCGACGCACACCGCCGTTTGCGGTGGGAAAACTTTTGCCGCCGCCCATGCGATTGCCCGTCGACACCCGGATAGCTCCGGAAAAGCTCTCGGCCTACTTGCTGCGCCCTCGGGAAGATCACGATAAGTCAGGCTTGCTTGCACTGGCGGGCTACACCGCCAGGGATGCGGCCCGGTTGGAGCAGGATATCCGGACTCAACTGCTTCCCTTGGAGGCGGTCGCGGCAGGGGAAGACGCGTATGGCTGGAAATACGTCATTCAGGGCAACCTGACCGGTCCCAACGGCCGTTCCCTGCCGGTGCTCGCCGTCTGGATGCGAGAAAAAGCGACTGGTATGACCAAGTTTATCACGCTATATTCCGACAAATGAAATTCCCGCTCTACAGCCGTGTGGCCCTGGCCGTCGATGTCCCAACGGAGGGCATTCGCCGTGGCGACGTGGCCACGGTCATCGAGCACCATGCCGCACCGGCCGCGGGTGCGGAGCCGGGATATTCCGTGGAGGTCTTCAACGCGGTGGGTGCGACTCTCGCCGTGCTCACTCTGCCTGAATCCCACCTCGAGGCCCTGCGCAGCGACGAAGTGCTGGCCGTGCGAGCGCGGACGACCGCGGCGTGACGGGTCGGGTTCGACGGTGACGGTCAGATGCGTTGCCATCCGTGCTTCGCGTAAAGCTTCGCAGGACAGGGACGCCGCGGGCTAGATACGTTGCCAGGTGCCGGACTTAGTCGAGTCGGATCGAGCACGTTCATGGGCAAAAATAAACCGCGGGCGACTTGCGTCACCTGCGGCCCGTGTTTGGAGAGAACTAAAGAATCGGCACAAAGGCGAGCGTTGAGTTGGTAAAAGAAGAAGGCGGCCGGTTATGGCCGCCTTGAGGAAGGTATATTGCAATTTGTGCAATGGACTACTGGCAGGCTGCCTACTTCGCTAAAGCTACGAAGGCCACAGTCGCACGGAGGCGTGTCACTGACACGCCTCACACTCGCCGCCGTTCTTCATGGCGTCGATCGAGCAGGCGCGCTTTGCGTCAGCAGAGGGCGAAGGGCTAAGGGCAGACCCGCCGTCGCCCGTTGGGCTATGGCGAGGTTCGTCCGCTGACGCGGCGAAGGGCGCAGCACTAATGGCCGCCGCGGCATCGCGATCGTCGCGGGTGGCAGTCTCGGCCTTGGTCTCGCCGGCGGCGCCGCGGACGTCCTTCTTCACGTGGACCGTGGACTTCTCGATGTTGGAGGCGCCGAGGGTGCGGAGGTAATACGTGGTCTTGAGGCCGGCGTGCCACGCGGAGCGATACATGTGCGAGAGGACCTTGAGATCGGGCGACTTGAGCCAGAGGTTGACGCTTTGGGACTGGTCGATCCATTTCTGCCGGCGGGCGGCGGCGGCGATGACCCACTTGAACTCGACGTCGAAGGCGGTGAGATACTTGGCCTTGAGGTCGGCGGGGATGGCGTCGATGTCGCGGAGCTCGCCGTCGAAATACTTGAGGGCGTCGTTCATCTCCTGGTTCCAGAGGCCGCGGGCCTTGAGGTCGCGGACGAGGAAGGGGTTGAGGACGACGAACTCGCCGGAGAGGTTGGATTTGACGTAGAGGTTCTTGTAGGTGGGCTCGATGCAGGGCGAGGTGTTGGTGATGTTGGAGATCGTCGCGGTGGGGGCGATGGCGAGGACGTTGGAGTTGCGCATGCCCTGCTTGGCGATCTTGGAGCGGAGGGGGGCCCAGTTCATGTGGGAGCCGCGGGGGACCTGGATGGGCACGCCGCGTTCCTGCTCGAGGAGGTCGACGGTGTCCTGGGGGAGGAGGCCGCGGTCCCACTTGGAGCCCTTGTAGGTGGAGTAGGTGCCGCGCTCGCCGGCGAGGTCGGAGGAGGCCTCGTAGGCGTAGTGGGCGACGGCTTCCATGAACTCGTCGTTGAACTCGACGGCCGCCTCGGAGGCGAAGGGCACGCCCTTGATGTAAAGGGCGTTGGCGAGGCCCATGACGCCGAGGCCGATGGGGCGGTGGCGGAGGTTGGAGCGCTTGGCGGCCTCGGTGGGGTAGTAATTTATGTCGATGACGTTGTCCAGGGCGCGGACGGCGACCTTGATGGTGTCGCTGAGCTTCTCGTGGTCGAGGGAGCCGTCGGGCTTGAGGTGGGAGTCGAGGATGATGGAGCCGAGGTTGCAGACGGCGGTCTCGTCGTTCGAGGTGTTGAGGGTGATCTCGGTGCAGAGGTTGCTGGAGTGGATGACGCCGGCGTGGTCCTGGGGGGAGCGGACGTTGCAGGGGTCCTTGAAGGTGATCCAGGGGTGGCCGGTCTCGAAGAGCATCGAGAGCATCTTTTTCCAGAGTTCGAGGGCCTCGATCTTGTGGGACTGGATCTTGCCCTCCTCGCCGAGCTTCTCGTAGCGGTGGTAGGCCTCCTCGAACTTGCGGCCGAAGAGGTGGTGGAGGTCGGGGGTCTCGTTGGCGCGGAAGAGGGTCCAGGTGCCGCGGGCCTCCATGCGCTTCATGAAGAGGTCGGGGATCCAGTTGGCCGTGTTCATATCGTGGGTGCGGCGGCGGTCGTCACCCGTGTTGCGGCGGAGCTCGAGGAACTCGAAGATGTCGTTGTGCCAGGACTCGAGGTAGGCGCAGCCGGAGCCCTTGCGCTTGCCGCCCTGGTTGACGGCGACGAGCTGGTCGTTGTGGAGCTTGAGGAAGGGGATGACGCCCTGGGACTCGCCGTTGGTGCCGGCGATGTGGGCGCCGGTGCCGCGGACGGAGGTCCAGGAGCCGCCGAGGCCGCCGGCCCACTTGGAGAGCTGGGCGTTCTCGGCGATGCCGCGATACATGATGCCCTCGAGGGAGTCGTCGACGTAGTAGAGGTAGCAGGACGAGAGCTGGGAGTGGAGGGTGCCGGAGTTGAAGAGGGTCGGCGTGGAGGAGCAGAAGCGGCGGGACTTGTAGAGTTCGTAGAGGCGGATGGCCCAGTCCTCGCGGGTGCGCTTCTTTTCGTCGAGGAAGAGACCCATGGCGACGCGCATCCAGAAGAACTGGGGGGTCTCGATGCGGCGGGAGCGCTTGCCGGTCTTGTCGATGATGAGGTAGCGGTCGTAGATGGTCTGGACGCCGAGGAAATCGAGCTCGAGGTCGGCGGAGGGGTCGATGGCGGCGGCGAGCTTGGCGAGGTCGTATTCCTTGAGGCGGAGGGAGAGGCGCTTGATGCCGATGCCGTGGTCGATGTAGCGGGCGAAGGCCTTCTGGTGGGCGGAGCGGAGGGCGCCGATGCCGTCGCGGACGATGTCCCAGGCGAGGACTTCCTCGTAGATGTAGGTCAGCTGGATGCGGCCGGCGAACTTGGCGAAGTCGGCATCCTTCTCGATGAGGGTCTTGGCGTTGAGAATGATGGTGTTGTTGAGGTCGCCGAGGGCGATGTTGTCGAAGAGGGCGCGGCGGAGCTCGGCCTCGATCTGGTCGGCGTTGAGGCAGAGCTCGAGGCCGATGGAGGCGAATTCGATGCGTTTCTTGAGGTCGAGGCCGTCCCAGAGGTAGGTGGAGCCATCGGCGCGGGCGACGACGACCATGGAGTTCTGCTGGACGGGGGCGGCCTCGTCTTGGGCGGCGGTCAGGGAGGGGTCGGCGAGGCGGGCGGTGGCGCGGGCGGCGCGGTAAAGGATGTAGTCCTCCGCGACCTTGTAGTGGCCGGCCTTCATGAGCTCCTCCTGAACCATGTCCTGAACCTCCTCGATGTGGAGGAAGGCCTGTTTCACCTGCAGGGCGCGCTCGGTGATGGCCCGGGTGATGCCGGAGGCGGGGGCGGGGTCCTTCTGGAGGGAGAGGAAGGCCTTGCGGATGGCGATCTCGATCTTGCCCTCGTTCCAGGGGACGACCTGGTGGTTGCGGCGGATGAGGCGGACGGTGACGCCGTGGGTGTCGCGCGAGACGTTGAGCTTGGAGGCGCGCTTGAGGAGGAGGCTCTTGGCGACATCGTGGGCATTGTTGTCGACGAGGGTCTTCTCGATGAGCACGTAAAGATCGTGGAGGGAGACGCGGAGCGGACCGCGCTCGAGGGCCTTCTTGGTGAGGTTTTGGGCGACCTCGCGGGTGACGTCGGCGACGAAGCGCTGGTTCTTCTCGTTGAAGATGTCCTTCTCGCCCTTGGACTGGAGGAGATTGGCGAGGGAGCGGCCGACGGTGTCGGCGACCTCACTGAGGTCGAAACGCTCGTCGCCGTGGGGGCAAAGCACCTGCACCTCGGGGACCGGCACCTCTTCCTCGCGGATGATATCGCGCCAGTTGTAATTGGGTTTCTGGTCTTTGGGTGCGCCAGTAAGTTTCTTCAGGGCAAGGTCTTGCGCGACCGATGGGAGATTCATGGCAAAAGGAAGGGTAGGAAATTAAGGGGCGGACGGCTCTTTCTAGAGCTCGTCGTCGCTGGCGACGGCGAGCGCGGAGGACTTCTGATACTCGGTGACGCGACCCTCGAAGAAGTTTTGCTCCTTCTTGATGTCCATCATCTCGGCGAGCCACGGCAGGGGATTCTTGATGCCGGGACTGAGGGGAGCCAGGCCGCAGCCTTCGAGGCGGCGGTCGGCGATGTAGTCGATGTAGGTCAGAAATTCCTCCACGGACAGGCCGACGGCGTTGACGGGCAGGCAGTCGCGGATGAAGTCCTTCTCGAGCACGATGCCCTCGGCCATGGTCTGCCGGAGCTCTTCCTTGAACTCGGGGGTCCAGATCTCGCGGTTCTCCTCGATGAGGTCCATGAACAGGTTCCGGAAGAGCTCGATGTGGTTCGACTCGTCGCGGAGGGTGTAGCGGAACATCTGGCCGATGCCGGGGAACTTGTTCTGGCGGTAAAGCGAGAGGACCATGCCGAAAAGGCCGTAGAACTGGGTCCCCTCCATGCACTGGCCGAAGACGAAGATGTTTTTGGCCAGAAGCTTCTTGTTCTCGGGGAGGGTGAGGTCGAGGTCGCGGCGCAGGTCCTGGGAGACCTTGTTGACGAACTCGTTCTTCTTCTCGATCGACTTGATGTCCTCGAACATGGCCTCGCACTCGTGCGGGTTGATGCCGAGGGAGGAAATCATGTAGAGGAGCGAGTCGGCGTGGATGTTCTCCTCGTGGGCGTGGCGGCCGAGGACGAGCTTGAGCTCGGGGGCGGTGACCAGCTCGCGGACGACATGCTGGATGTTGTCGCCGACGATGCCCTCGGCGGCGGAGAAGTAGCCGATGCCCATGCGGATGATCCAGCGCTCGACGTCGGACACATGCCGGGTGTCACGCCACTGCTCGATGTCCTTGCCCATCGGGATATCCTCGGGCTCCCAGTGGTTGGCCTTCATCGTCTTGTAGAGATCGTAGGCCCACTGGTATTTCAGCGGGAGGATGTTGAAGTAGGGAACCTGGCGGCCGTTGATTACTTTCTTGGCGGCGTAGGCGGCCTCCGCCTTGTCTTGGTCGAGCACGAACGTTTTCGTGCCGACGGAAAATGATTTATGCATGGCTGACGCTGAACCGAAATTGAGAAAAGAGGTGTGTGTCCCGTGGTCTAGAGACGGCAGAAAGCCTCTGGCGACTCTAAGTTGCCAAAACTTCCTGACACGTTGTCGACCACCACAGGATGTGGATGCCCGGAACCTTGACCACAACTAATGGGAAGCACCTCAAACCCCGTCAAACAGATTAAAGGGGGATTTTGCAAATTTTCTGTCATTTTTTTGATGGACAAAGCCTGGACAAGTTCACGCTCGTGTTTCGAGCGGTGAAAAAAGGCGGGTCCGGTGGGTTTTCCCTCTGAAAAACGCCCCAAGACCGTGTGGTGTGATCTGCGCAAATATTTTCTTGACGCGAAAAAATCCGCGCGGGGCGCGATTCTCAGAGCGAAAATATTTTCCGGGGAATATTTTCCGCGCGGAAAATTCCGCAACGGGTCGCGCCTTGGCGCGGATTTTCCACTAAATTGGGAGACCCACGTCCCTGCGGGCGGCGAACGGCGCTGCAAGGTGCTGGGCGCGGCCACTGGTTGCTGCTCCGCTCCCGGTGACATATCGGGCAAGCGCTGTTGCTTGCTGCTGCAAGCCCGGGGTCAGTCGCGCCGGCCTGCGCAGCGGCTGAGAAAAAAGGCGCCCCGCGTGAGCAGGGCGCCTTGAAGAATGGATGGGTCAGCTTGCGCTGCACCACTCGTGGTTAGAACGAGAGGCGGGCGGTAAGCTGGATGCGCCAGCGAGACATCGTATTGTCGATCAGGAAAGCGTTGGTGGCCGAACCCTCCGGATTAAAAGAGGTCACCGTGAGCTTGCCAGTTGTCGTATTGATCGTCGCGTTGCCCACGAGGCGACGGTCAAACACATCATTCACTGTGCTTGACGCACGCTCAGTGTAATTGAACAGGCTCTTCGAGAGGAAGGTGCCGATGTTCGTGAAGGCGAGTTCCAGTTCGAGCTTGGACTTCTGATAGTGGAGCGGAATTGCCTGGCGGACGACCAAGTCCAGTTTGTTGACCCATGGCTGGGAGAACACGTTCTTGGGCGCGTAGCTGCCGGCATACTTCGAAAGGCCGCTTTTCTGGAAGAACGCCATCATGGCGGTCTGGTCGGCGGCGGAGAGCCCGGAGAAGTCGAAGCGGCTGTCCGACAGGTCGGTCGGCACCGCGACCAAGTCGTTGCCGGAGAAGCTGTCCGCGTTCATGTCGTTGCTGTAGGTGTAGGAGAAAGGCGAACCCGTGCGGCCCTCGTAATAGATCGAGGCGGTGGTCGGCATGTTCTTGATGATCATGAACTCGCGGGTGATGTTGGCTTGCACGCGATCCTTGACCTCGAAGTCGGAATGGCCGACCAGGACGGTGCCCTGATTGAAGACTGCGTTGCGCTGCCAGGCACCGGATGCGGTGGTCTGGCCGTTGGCCTGCGCCTCGGTGGACCGGCCCCGGGTGTAGGAGAGGTTGAACGCCCAATGGTCCTTCATCGGGCGATCCCACGCCAGAGTCACATAGGTCGATTCACCGGCCTTAACATTCTGCGTGTGGTAGATGTTGATGTAATTCGGATACCTGGTGTTGGCGGCGGTGTTGAGGGAGCCGAAGAAGTAAGTGCGGCCATCCAGCGCCACGCCCCGGGGCTTGATGTTGTCGTTGGTGATATAGGTTGTGTGGTCGTTGATCGAATGGATGAACTCCAATGTGACCATGGAACCCAGGAAACCCAGCTTGTGATCAATGCCGATGTTGCCGCGCCAGAGAGACGGCATGTGGATACCGGCATCAGTGAGGGCCATGTCGGCCCGGACCAAGCCGGTCTGAGTGGCGGTGCCCAGCGGATTGGCCGGATCAAAGGAGGTAGCCAGATAGCCGGTCAGGCCGCCAACCGGCGTCGTAAGCGAGCTGAAGGTGCCCACCCCGGCGGCGCCATAGGAATTCGAGAAGAACACCCAGGGCGAGCGGCCGACGAAGTAACCGTAACCACCACGGACTTGGGTGACGCGGGCTTCATCCAGCGCCCAGTTGAACGAGAAACGGGGGGAGATATCCTTGGCGCCATCGATCGTGCCGTCATTGCGCATGCCGGTATCGGTCAGGAACTGCTGATTGAAAGCGGGCTTGGTGTCGCTCGTGGACCTGTCAACGCGCACGCCCAGCTGGACTTTCAGCCGTTTGGCGGCCTGCCACTTGACTTGGCCGAATAGGCCGCCCTGGGTATATTGGCTGACGTCGGCATAGGTGCCCTTCAAGGCGAGGTCGGTGAAGTCGCGCCGGAAAGCGGAAACCGTGTCCGCCGCGAAGGCGGCGGGCGAGGCGTAGTTGAACACACCATAGGAGGACTGGCGGAAGAGATTGAAATAGTGGTTATTCTCCATGTCAAAGCCGGCGCTGAGCGTGGCATCGCCGCGAACATAATCGACCACGCCGCTGTAGTTCTTGGTGTCGACATTGATCTGGTTGCCGTGGCGGAAGCGTTCCGTGCCGAGCACGACGACGCCGTTTGTGACCGTTGCCCCGGTCTGGTTGACGCCGGTCACGCCATAAATATCGATTTCGGGGGCGATCACGGCAGTCGGGGTGTATTGATCCTGTTTGACGTGGGACCACTTGAGCTGGGACTTCAAGTCAGAGCTCCACTGGCTGACGAGCTGCGCGGAGAGGCTCTTCTCTTTGCGCTGCTGGGCGTAAAAATGGGAGTCATAGGCCGTGGCGGCGCCGCCGACGATGCTGGCACCCACGTTCAGGCCGGTACCGCTGGAGGTGGTGGTGAATGAGCCAAACTGCGGCACCTGCCCCTCGGCGGTTGAATAGCGCAGGGAGAGACTCTGCGTGGGGGTGATGTGCCAGTCGATTTTGGCGAGCTTCTTCTCTTCATTGGCCCTGCTGTTGGCGTTGCCGCCGATATGGCCGTAGTCGATCTTGGGGTTGGCTGCCAGAATCTGGGCGACCCGGCCATCAATGGTCGCAAGGTCGGCCGAACTGACGCTGGGCAAACCGGCGGAGCTGGGGGCGCCGACACGGTTGAATTTCTCCCAATTCAGGAAGAAAAACACGTGATCCCTCCAAAGCGGGCCGCCAAAGGTGAGGCCCTTGGTGGTGCGCTCAAGCTTCGGGACAATCTTGACGCCGGACTGGGCGAGCGTGCGGGAATCCGGACCCTGCATCTGCAGGCCGGCGAGATGGTCGCCACTGAAGATATAATAGAGGGAGCCATGAAAACTATTCGTGCCACTCCGGGTGACGGCATTGAGCGCGGCACCGGTGAAACCACTATACCAAACGTCATAGGGGGCGAGTTTCACGGAAATCTGCGACAGTGCATCGAAGGCGAGCGGATTGAAGAACGAGGCCAGACCGGTGGCATTGAGGCCGAACTGGTCGTTGATCCGATTGCCGTCGATCATCCACGAATTGTAGCGGTTGTTCTGGCCGACAGCCGTGATCTGGGCTTCTTCGCGGTCACCGGACAGCGAGCGCAGGGTGATGCCGGGAGTGGCGCTAACGAGGTCGGCGAGCGAGCGCTGGGTGGTCGGCTTGGCGGCCAGACGCTCGGCGGTCAAGGTCACGCTGGGGCCCTGGGAATTGGAATCGAAATCATTGCGGCTGCCCGTCGCGACAAACTTCTCCAGCTTGAGCACCTCGGACTTCATGGACAGGTTCACGTCGATCGTGTTACCCAGTTCCGTATTGATGTCGTTGGTCGGTTCCGAAGTGTAACCAGCGGCCGAGGTCGTGATCGTATAGGGGCCGCCGACCGGCAGGCCGCTGAAGTTGTAATGACCGTTGGCGTTGGTCGTGTCGGTGAAGGTGGCGTTGGTCGGCGTATGGACCAGCGTGACGGTTGCGCCGCTGATGGCCGCACCGTCCGTGCTGGTGACCGTGCCGGCCAGACCGGAGGTGACGACTTGCGCGAGCGCGCTGGGCATAAGTGTCACCGCCAAGGCGGTGACGACTGCGAGAACGGATGATTTAAGGAACGATTTGTGCATGGTGTGATGCAGTTGGTGTGTAGCTTTCAGGAGGTGACCTGAAGTAGGATTGGCGAAGCGAACGCCCGTCATTTGCCTTAGTCAAGCCTGCAACCCCCGGCAATTTTCACAAATACCGGAAGTTTCATGGCGGTAACTTTTGCGCATCTTCCCGCAGGCCAGCATAGGTTCTGCCAAATCCACCGGCTTCTTGATTCCGTTCGCTTCAATCCGCCACCGGGCCATGATAATTCGCATGTCCGCCGCCTACACTCCCCGCGAGCAACTCGCCAACAGCCTGACGCACGGCCTCGGCGCGTTGCTGAGCGTGGCGGGGCTGGTGGCGCTGGTGGTTTTCGCCGGACGGCACGGCGACGCCTGGCAGGTCGTGAGCACGGCCATCTTCGGCGTCACGCTCGTGCTGCTCTACAGCTCTTCCACCCTCTACCACAGTTTCCGGGACGAGCGGGCCAAGCAGCTGCTGCAAAAATTTGACCATGCCGCCATCTTCCTGCTCATCGCGGGCACCTACACGCCGTTTGTGCTCGTGACCCTGCGTGGCCCGTGGGGCTGGAGCCTGTTCGGCGTGGTCTGGGGCTTGGCGATCATCGGGGTCACACTTAAATTCTGGCTCGCCGGGCGTTTCCGCCTCATCTCGACCCTGATTTACCTCGCGATGGGCTGGCTGGTGCTGGTCGCCCTCAAGCCCCTGATGGCTGCGCTGCCCGCCGGCGGGTTCCGGCTGCTGGTCGCAGGCGGACTCTGCTACACCGGCGGCGCGGTCTTCTACCTGTGGAAACGCCTGCCTTATCACCACGCGGTCTGGCATCTGTTTGTCTTGGCCGGGAGCGTGTGCCACTGGGCTGCGGTGTTCTTATATGTAGTGCCGCGCGCCGGCTAGGCCCCTGGCAGGGTGATTTCGCCCGCGGCCAGCCGGTGCAAAAACAGCGCCGCAACCTGCGCGCGCTGCACCAGGCTGGGCAGATGGCAGAATTCCTCGGGACTGTGCAGGTGGTCGCCGACGCAGCCAAGACCGTCGAGGTTCGGCAGCCCGGCGGCCGAGAGAATATTGCCGTCGGAGCCGCCGCCGCCGTGCTGCCAGTTCAAATTCAACCCGAACTCGGCGCCGCATCTCTGCCAGTCGGCGAATCGGCGGGATGATCGCGGCCGGAGTTCTGGTCGCACCACTTGATCAGCAGCTCGCGCAGTTCGTCGGCGCGCTTGGGCAGGGCGGCAATGGAATCGGGGAGGGACATGGGGTGGGGCGCTACAGGGCGCGCACGGCCCCAAAGAAAGCAGCCAACTTCGTCTCGTCGAGCACATCATTGGTGCGGACGCTGCTGCAAAGATCGAAACCGTAGGGCCGCACCTGGGTGTGGGCTTGCGCGAGGTTCCCCGGTCGCAACCCGCCGGCAAGAAACACCGGCTTGCCGCAGGTTTGCACGATGCGGCGCGAAAACTCCCAGTTGTGCGTTCGGCCGGTGCCGCCGAGCTCCTTCACTGTCAGGGATGGGTTGCCCGAGTCGAGCAGGATGGTGTCGACATGCGGCGCGAGCGCGGCGGCCTCGGCCACGGATGCCTCGCCGCGCACATGGATGACCTGCACGAGGCTGATGCCCGGCAGCGCGCGGCGCAGGTCGCCGTGTGTGCCACGGGTCAGCGCATCGACAATTTGGATCGTGGTGGTGCCGCAGCGGCGGTGCTGGGCGATGATGGCCTCGGTGTCGGTCAGCGAGGTCAGCAGGAAGGTGGCGACCGGCGGCGGAACCGTGGCGGCGATCTCGGCGATGAGTTCCTCCCCGATCACCCCCGGACCGCTGGGCATATGGGAAACCAGTCCGAGCGCCGCGGCGCCATGGGCGATGGCCATCCACGCCTCGGCGGGACTTTTGATGCAGCAGATTTTGACGCGGGGCCGGGTGGACATAGGGTGAATTTACCAGCTTCGAAGGGTTTGCAAACCGCTATTTGTCCCGCAAGCTGCCGCCAATGAATATCGCAATCATCGGGGCCGGCAATGTCGGCGGGGCGCTCGGGAAATCCTGGGCGAAGGCGGGGCACACGATCATTTTCGGCGTGCGGGACCCGGCGGCCGGCAAGACCAAGCCGCCACTGGCCGAGATTGGCGAGGCCGCCACCTCGCGCACCGTGCCCGAGGCCGTGAAGGGCGCCGAGGTGATCGTGCTCGCCACCCCGTGGGACGCGGTGCCCGCCGTGATCAACGCAATGGGTGATGTCCGGAAGAAAATAATCATCGATTGCACCAATCCGCTTTCCCTCAACGCCGAGGGCAGCCTGAGTCTTTCGCTCGGCTCCTCCACCTCCGGGGCCGAGGAGGTCGCCCGGCTGGCGACGGGTGCGAAGGTGGCCAAGGCCTTCAACACCTACGGCTGGGAGAATTTCGCCGACTCGAATTATCCCGGTTACGGCGACCTGAAACCGGTCATGTTTTATTGCAGCGACGATGACGACGCCAAGGAAGTCGTGGCGAAACTGGCCAGGGACCTGGGCTTTGAACCGCTGGATACGGGCGGGCTGGGCATGGCACGCAGCCTCGAGCCGCTGGCGCTGCTCTGGATCCGGCAGGCCGTCCGGCGCGACCGCAACCCGAATTTCACCTGGGCAATGCTCAAGCGCTGATTGCTCACCGACCGTTTCGTGAAATAACGAAGGTCCTAGCGACATCGCGGCGATCAGCCCTTAACGCAAAACGGCCCGTGCTGCTGGCGCTGCACAAACCCTACGGCGTCCTCTCCCAGTTTACTCCCGGGCCCGGCTCGCGCTGGCGCACCTTGGCTGATTGCAAGCTGCCGGCCGGAGTCTACGCCCTCGGCCGGCTCGATGCCGATTCGGAGGGCCTGCTCCTGCTGTCCGATGAACCGGGCTTGAATTCCCGACTGCTCGACCCGGCGGCCGGACACGGCCGGGAATACTGGGTGCAGGTCGAGCGCATCCCGACTGCCGCCGCGCTCGCGTCGCTGGCCCGCGGGGTGAAGATCGGCGATTACACCACTTTGCCGTGCACGGTCCGGCGCCTGGAACCCGCGCCCGCCGTGCCGCCGCGCGATCCACCGATCCGGGTGCGCCAGAACGTTCCCGATTGCTGGCTCGCGCTCGAACTGATTGAGGGCAAGAACCGGCAGGTAAGAAAAATGACCGCGGCCATCGGCCATCCGGCGCTGCGGCTGCTGCGGGCGAGGATCGGGCGGTTTTCCCTCGGCGACCTGGCCCCCGGGCAGTGGCGCGAACTCACCGCCGCCGAACGCGCGGCGGTCTTCAGGTAGGTGGTTTCCACCCGGTCAGGGTTTGGCCGGAAGCAAACGGTCCATCAGCCGGCCGACAATCACCGGCGTGGTGTCGCGGAGTGGAATTCGTGCGCTGAACGTGACGGTCGCAAACGACTGCTGGGATTGCGGGTCGCGCACGGTGATTTTCAGAAAGGCCAGGTGCTCGCCAAAATCCCAGGACCAGTTGGATTCGTAGGTGACGACGGCCTGCGTGTGGTCGGGCATCATGGTCAGCGGACCGATCCCGGCGGTGCAGCCGCGGGCCTTGAGCGCCTCGGCGAGATGATGATCCAGGGCGTGATTGTCACTGGAATTGCTCACGATGAAAAACCGCTGGACGCCGGTGAGGCTGCGGCCGTGCTCAACCTGCGCGTCGAACGACGCACACCCGCCCAGCAGCAGGCCCAGGAACAAAAGCGCGACGACACCCTGGCGGTTCATGCGGAGCGTTCCTCCCAGACCTGGGCAAGATGGACGAGGGTTTCCACCGCCTTCGTCATGTCCTGCAGGCTGACCCATTCGCGCTGGCTGTGCACCTCGTGCATGCCGCAGAAAATATTCGGCGTGGGCAGTCCGCGCTGGGTGAGATTGGAGCCGTCGGTGCCGCCGCGGATGGCTGACGAGCGGGGCAGCAGGCCCGCGCGGCGGATCGCCTCCTGCGCGAATTCCACCGGACGCATGTCCTGCTCCAGCCAGTAGCGCATGTTGCGGTATTGCTCGGTGAAAGTGAGCTCGAATTGCGCGCGCGGCTCGGCGGCGCGCAGCTCCGCCACGATTTGCTCCACCACGGCGCGCTTGGCGGCGAGGCCGGTGAGCTCGAAGTCCCGCAGGAGCATCCGCACCCGAGCATATTCCGCCAGGGCGGCGCATTCAATGGGATGGATGAACCCGGCGGTGCCCGTGGTGTGCTCGGGTGACAGGTCCGGGGGCAGGGCGGCGAGGAAACGGCCGGCCAGCCGCGCGGCGTTCACCATCACGTCCTTCGCCCAGCCGGGATGCGCCGCCACGCCGCGGATTTCGAGCAATGCGGCGTCGGCACTGAACGTCTCAAAATCAATCTCCCCCGGAGAGGAACCGTCGAGGGTGTAGCCAAAATCCGCGCCCAGTTGCGCGAGGTTGAGCTTGGCCATGCCGCGGGCGACTTCCTCGTCCGGATTGAAGCAGAGGCGGATTTTGCCGTGCGGGATTTCCGGGTGGCGGTGCAGGTGGCGCACGGCGGACATCACAGTCGCGACGCCGGCCTTGTCGTCGGCGCCAAGCAGGGTGGTGCCGCTGGCCGTGATGATGTCGTGGCCCAGGCATTCGCGCAGATGGGGAATTGATTCCAGGGCGAGTTTCTGCGCCGGGTCATCGGGCAGGATGATTGGGCGACCATCGTAGGCCCGGTGCACGATGGGCTTCACCAGGCCGGGCAGGTTGGGCGCGGTATCCACGTGGGCGAACCACGCGACGACGGGTGCGATCTTTGGCGAGGTCGCCGGGAGCGTCGCGAGCACATAACCGTGCTCGGTCAGCACCACATCGTCCAGGCCGAGCTCCTTCAGTTCCGTTTCGAGCAGGCGAAGCAGGTCCCACTGGCCGGGCGTGCTCGGGCTGAGGGGCGACCCGTCGTTGCTGCGCGTGTCGATGCGCACGTAGCGCAGGAAACGGTCGAGCAGGTCGGTGGAGTCGATGGTCATGGCGGGACGGTCAGACGGCGGCGAGGAGGCGATCAAGCACCTCGGCGTTGCGCAGGGTTTCCGCGAGGCTGAACTGCGGCGGTCTGTTTTCGAGAATGGCCGCGGCAAAATCCTCCACCTCGAGCTGGTAGCGGTTGGCGGCGCGCACGGGGATTTCGCGGCGGTCTTCGCCGACGGTAAGAACCAGCGGGCTGTCACTGTCGAGGTAGGTGGCGGGAACCTCCAGCGTCCCCTCCGTGCCGATGATCTCGGCGAGGATGCGGCAGTGGGCGTTGAAGCCGCAGTGCGCCGCGGCCACCAGGCCCGAGGGATACTTGAGGAGCGCGGAGAAAAGCACATCGATGCCGTCTTGGCGCACGCACTGGGCGACCACGGAGGCGGGCCGCGCCAGGCCACTGCCCGGCTGGCCGGCGATCTCGTCCGCGACCAAGCCGATGAAATTCAGCGGGTAGCAGCCCACGTCGTAGAGCGCGCCGCCGCCGAGTCCGGATTGCAGCTTGATGGAGCCCGGGCGGTTGAGCAGGAAGCGGAAACTGGCGTTGATGAACTTGATCTCGCCGAGCACGCCGCTGCGGAGCTCCTCGCGCACCCTGGCCGTGCGGTCGGTGTAGCGATACATGAAGGCCTCCATCAGCCAGACCTTGTGCGCGGCGGCGGCGGCGATCATGTCGCGGCATTCCGCGGCGTTGAGTCCGAGGGGTTTCTCGCAGAGGATGTGCTTGCCGTGTTCGGCGGCGCGGATGGTCCACTCCCGGTGCTGGGAGTTGGGCAGCGGGATGTAGACCGCGTCCACCGCGGGATCGCGCAGCAGCGCCTCGTAGCCGGTGAACGTTTGGGGAAGGGGGGAGACCTGGCGGGCCGCGGCGAGTTTGGCCGGATCGCGCGAGGCGAGGGCGTAAAGCTCGGAGTTGGCTGAGCGCAGGATGGCCGGGATGACGTGCTCGCGGGCGATGCGCGCATAGCCCAGCACCCCCCAGCGGATTTTGCGGTTGAGCGGTGCGGTCATCGACGGATCCCACCAAACGGAGAATGCGCCCAAGGCTCAACGGGAATTTTCAGCCCGTGCGGGCAGCCCAATCGTTTTTCGATAAGCACCACTTTGGGGCGCCCAGATGGTCAGGCGCGCCGGCGGACACCCCTGCGTCAGTCGTCCTTCTCAACGATTTCCACCGCCCCGCCGGTGACGGCGTATTTCATCACGTCGGCCGAGTTGATATTCTCAATCAGGCGCACCCGGCTGCGCTTCACGAGATAAAGCTGGCCGCCCACATTGTAGGCCTGCGGAACATAGACGGAAACATACGCGGCGCCGAGATTGAAGCTGCCCGGATCCTCGTCGGTCAGGAAGCCGACCAGCCACACCTCGTCGGCCATCACGTCGACCAGCACGGCCTGGGTGAAGCGACGCTTGTTGCCGACAAAGGCCTCGAAAAAGTCCCGCACTGACGTGTAGATGAAGCTGACCCCGGGGGTATGCTCGATGGCGTTGCCGGCGTGCCGGGAGATGCGCCGGATGAACCAGAAGGTGCTGATCCAGCCGACCAGGATGATGAACAGCAGAATCGAGGCGAAGCCGAGACCCGGCCGGGTCACGAACGGATGCAGGGTGCCATCCACTTTCTCGAAAGCCCAGAACAGCGCGCTGACGGTGATCAGCACGGGCGAGATCACCAGGACCCCGCGCAGAAAATACTGTCCGCTGTTGCGCCAGTGGAACTTGGACGTGAGGCGGCGGGGACGGGGAGCGGGTTTGATTTCAGCCATGGCGAGTTTCAGCGCTTCAGACACCTCCCCCGGGGCGGGGTTGCGCGGGTATTTACAAGAGTGTGGCGGAACAAGCCGAACCTTGGCGCCGTCTCACGGTCTTGTTTCCCAGCACTCAAATTTATCGCGCCAATGAAAACAGTATTCATCCTCTTGATCGGAGCCGTCCTGGGCATCGTGGGCTGGCGTTATTACCAGCGCACCGAGAATCCCACCATGGGGCAGCGGATGGAGCATCTGGCGGACAAGACTCGCGAAGCCGCCGGCGACACCAAGGACGCGATTGCCGGCAAAGCCGAGGACTGGAACCTGACACCCGAGAGCATCCGGGACGAACTGGCCAAGACCGGCCGGGTCATGCGCTCCAAGGCCCGGGACGTGGGCGATCGCCTGGACGACGCCCGCATCGTGGCGGTCATCAAGGGCAAGTATATTGTGGAAAAGGAACTGTCGGCTTTCGCCATCAACGTGGATTGCCGGGACGGCGCAGTCAGCCTAACCGGCTCGGTGACCTCGGTTGAACACATCGTCCGGGCGGTCACGCTGGCCCTACAGACCGGTGGCGTGCACGACGTGGTCTCCCAGCTGGTGGTCAAGAACTGACGGCCCCCGTTGTTACTTCTGGCAAAAATTTAGGTCTAATCTCCCAACCAAACTCATCATGAAAACAAAACATACAGTTCTGCTGCCCATCGCCCTCGCCTTGGCTCTGCTTGGCGCAGGGTGCGCGGGCACGGGCCCCAACACCCAGGCCGGCGCCGTGACCGGCGGTGTGCTGGGTGCCATCGCGGGTGGCATCATCGGCAACAACAGCGGTTCGGGCAACGGTACGAACGGCGCCCTCATTGGTGCGGCTGGCGGTGCCATTGTCGGTGGCACCGTGGGCAATCAGATCGATCACGAACGGGGGACGATCTATCGCTCGCAGACCGAAGCCACCACGCAAATCGTCGTGGACTCGCCCCCGCCGCCCCCGCCGCGGCAGCGCGAAGTGGTTTACGAGCGCACCCGGCCCGATGCCATGTGGATTGAGGGCTACTGGCGCTATGAACCCCGCGGCTATGTCTGGGTGCCCGGTTACTGGGAGACACCCCCGCCGCAATATCACACCTATGTGCCGGCGCACTGGGAGCGACGCGGCCACGGCCACGTTTACGTCGAGGGCTATTGGTCGTCCTAGTCGCGCACCGGCGCGCCGAAATCGGGTGTGCCGTCCGCGCGCCAGTGGATCGCCTGCGCGCGGGTGTGTCGGTTCGGGTCGCGCAGCGGGTCGCCCTTGATCTCCCGGTAATCGCGGGCGTGATAGACGAGGATGTCGGCCTGGCCGTCGGTGGTGAAACAGTTGTGGCCGGGGCCGAAGACGCCGTTGGGCTCGGAGGTCGCAAAGACCGGCTGCGGCGATTTCACCCAGGATTTTGGGTCGAGCAGGTCGGCGTTGTCCCTGGCGGACAGCAGGCCCAGGCAATACTCGGCGCCCGTGCCGGCGGCGGAATAGGTGATGAAGATGTGCCCCTGGTGCTGGAGGACGGCGGGGGCCTCGTTGACCCAGTAACGGACCTGCTCCCACGGGAACTCGGGCCGGGAAATCATGACCTGCCCGCCCGTGATGCTCCACGGCGTGTCCATCTTCGCGAGGTAGAGGTTGGTGTTGCCCTTGATCTTCGGGTCCTTTTGTGCCCAGAGCAGGTAATTGACGCCGCGATGTTCGAAGGTCGTGGCGTCGAGCGCGAAGGACTCCCAGTTGGTCCTGAGCTGGCCTTTCTCCATCCATTCGCCCTCGAGCGGGTTGGGTGAGGAATTCTCGAGCACATAGATGCGGATGTCCCAGACCTTCTCCGCGCCGCCGGCGGCGAAGTAAACATACCACTTGCCGGCGGTGAAATGGATCTCGGGCGCCCAGATGTGTGAACCCATGGCGCCCGTCGCGTGCTTTTTCCAGATGGTTTTCGGTGCAACACTGCCCAGTTCCTGGATGGTCATTGCCCGGCGGAGTTCGAGCCGGTCGTATTCCGGCACGGTGCCCATGAAATAATAAAAACCGTCGGCGTGCCAGTAGATCCAGGGATCGGCGCGCTGTCGCACCAGGGGATTGCGGTAGGCCGGCGGCTCCGCGGCCGGAGAGCCCGGGGCAAAGCAAAGGGAGCCAAGCAGGGCGGCAAAAACGGCGGATGACATCCATGGTCGGGGTGGCGTCATGCGGCCATGCTTGTGACTCGTGCGACCGCAGGCAAGCCGGCGCGTTTTAGGACAAACACTCGCAGGGTTTTTGGTCGACGCGGTCGCCGGCGCTGACCAAAGCTCGGGGCATGGCACGCATCGCGATTGTTGGGCCGGGCGCCGTGGGTGGAGTTATTGCGGCCTGGCTTTGCTCCACCGGCCGGCACGAGGTCACGCTCTGTGCGCGGCGCCCACTGGGTGAATTGCATGTCGAGACCCCGCAGGGTCTGCTCACCGCGCGTCCCGCGGTGCTGACAGCGCCGGAGCTGGCCAAGCCGGTGGACTGGGTGCTCGTCGCGACCAAGGCCTACGACGCCGCCGGCGCAGCGACCTGGCTCAAGGGTCTCGCGGCCCGGGGCGCGCCGGTGGCCATCCTGCAAAACGGCGTGGAGCACCGTGAGCGCTTCACTCCTTATCTGCCGGCGGAACAGATTGTGCCGGTGATGATCGATTGCCCCGCCGAGCGCACCGACCCGACGCATATCCGGCAGCGCGGTACAGCGAAAATGGTCGTGCAGGACGAGGCCCGGGGCCGGGAGTTCGCCGCGTTGTTCGCCGGCACGCCGGTCGAGGTTTCCTTGACCCGGGATTTGAAGAGCGCCGTCTGGCGCAAGCTCTGCCTCAACTCATCGGGCGTCATCAACGCCCTGCTGCTCCAGCCGACCGCGGCGCTGCATGACGAGAAGCTGGGCGAGCTGCTCCGCGCGATGGTGCGCGAATGCATGGCCGTGGGCCGGGCCGAGGGGGCGGTGTTTGAGGAAGGGCTCGCCGACACGATCCTGCAGGCCAGCCGCAACGCGCCGCCCGACTCCGTTAATTCCATCCAGGCCGACCGTGCGGCCGGCCGGCCGATGGAAGTGGATGCGCGCAACGGCGTCATTGTGCGACTCGGCCGCAAGCACGGCATCGCGACGCCTTACAACGAAATGGCCGTCGCCCTGCTCGAGGCGCTCGCACGGCCGCCAGCCTAGAGCGTGGCAAAGAGCGCGCGCAGCTCGGACGGGAAGACCGGCTTCGGCAGGATGAAGTCCACCTTGTGACCGCGATAGCTGGCATCCACCTCTTCGCTCAATTCTGAACTGAACACGATGATCCGGCCGGAATACGACATGGCGCGCAAACGTGCGACCAGTTCCAATCCGCTCATTGTCGCCATGTGGTGGTCAGTAATCACCACGTCATACGCGGACGGATCTGGCAAAATCAATTCCAGCGCGAGATTTCCATCGGACACTGACTCGACCTTGTGACCGTCGCGACCGAGCACAACCTGGAGCAATTGCCGCAGCTCGCGCATGTCGTCGGCGTAAAGAACCCGTAAGGATTTTCTCGGTTTGGCGGATGCGTTCTCAGTTGTAACGGGCGTGGACATCAGGAGTTGCACCAAGGTGCTAACAGAATGCAGCAGCCATGTCGCGCCGGCTGATGTTAAAAAGCTGCGAAACTGTTAATTATTAACGACTGCCGGATGCGGGCGTATCCAGCCCGCGACGCTTCAGCAACGGTTCGATGTAAGGGTCGCCACCGGTGAAATCCCGAAAGAGTTTCATCGCGTCCTCGCTCCCGCCGCGCGACAACAGCTTATTGCGGAAGCGGTCGCCGTTGGCGCGGGTGAGACCGCCGTGGGTCTTGATCCATTCGACCGTGTCGGCGTCGAGCACCTCGCTCCAAAAATAGGAATAGTAACCGGCGGAGTAGCCGCCCATCGAGTGCGAGAAATACGTGCTGCGGTAACGCGGGGGCACGGGCGCGAAGTCCACGCCGGCATGCTTGAGGGCCGCGGCCTCGAAGGCCACGACGCCGTCGGCACCGGGGACGTTGGCAGGCGCGAGCTGGTGCCAAGCCTGGTCGATGACGTTGGCGGCCACGAGCTCGGTGGTCATGTAGCCCTGGTTGAACTTCGCGGCGGCCGCGACCTTGTCGAGCAGCGCCTGAGGGAGCGGGGCGCCAGTCTGGTAGTGCCTGGCGTAGTGAGCGAGCACCTCGGGCCAGTCCCGCCACATCTCATTCACCTGCGAGGGATACTCGACGAAGTCACGCGGGACACTGGTGCCGGCGAAACGTGGATACTTCACGTTGGAGAACATGCCGTGAAGGGCGTGGCCGAATTCGTGGAAGGTCGTCTTCACCTCGTCCCAAGTCAGCAGGGTGGGCTCGCCGGCGGGCGGCTTCGGGATGTTGAGGTGGTTGGCGACGACGGGCTTGTCGCCAGTCAGGCCGGATTGCGACACGTAGGCGTTCATCCAGGCGCCGCCGCGCTTGTTCGGGCGGGCATAATAATCGCCAAGAAAGAGGGCCAGGGGCGTGCCGTCCGCGTTGAACACCTCGAAGACGAGCATGTCGGGGCTGTAGCCCTTGAGGTCGGTGCGCTCCTTGAAAGTGATGCCGTAGAGCTTGGTGGCTGCGTAGAACACGCCGTCGACGAGCACCCGGCGGAGCTCGAAGTAGGGTTTCAGTTGCGACTCGTCGAAGGCGTAGCGGGCCTTGCGGACCTTCTCGGCGTAGAAATCCCAGTCCCACGCGGCGATCTGAAATCCGCCTTTTTCCGCGTCGACGATGGCCTGCATATCGGCGGCCTCCTTGCGGGCGTTGGCGATGGCGGGCGGGGCGAGCTGGGCGAGGAGTTTGTTCACCACCTCCACGGAGCCGGCGGTCTGTTCGTCCAGCTGGTAGGCGGCGTGCGTGGGATAACCGAGGAGATTGGCGCGTTCGGCCCGGAGCCGGGCGATGCGGGCGACCACCTCGCGGGTGTCGAATTCGCCACCACGGCTGCCGCGGGCGAGCGAGGCTTCCATGATCCGCTGGC
The DNA here is from genome assembly GCA_043738215.1 of Lacunisphaera sp. Classification (GTDB taxonomy): domain Bacteria; phylum Verrucomicrobiota; class Verrucomicrobiia; order Opitutales; family Opitutaceae; genus Lacunisphaera. Next base: position 39,613 of record JAYUGX010000049.1, on the reverse strand, counting down.
GCAGGGCGCGGTTGGTGAGCGCGTCGAGCGGCGGCTGGCCCGTGGTGTTCTGGAGGCGGATGAGAAACTTGCCCTCGTGGCCGGCGGTCTTGGCGGCGGCGGCCATGGCGGTGATTTGGGCGTCGGTCAGCCCGGCGAGTTCCTCGCGCGTGTCCACGAGCACGGCGGAGGCGGCGACTTCCTTCAGGACACTCTGGGAGAATTTGGTCGAGAGGACGGCGAGCTCGGCGTTAAGGGCTTTGAGTTTAATCTTGTCGGCCTCGGCAAGCTTGGCGCCGCCGCGGACGAAGTCCTTGTAATAGCGCCAGAGCACGCGCTTCGACTCGGCGTCGAGACCGAGGGTGTCGCGGGCGTCGTAGAGCGCCTGCACCCGGGCGAAGAGCGCGGGATTCAAGCGGATGGCGTCCCGGTGCGCCGCGAGTTTCGGGGCGAGCTCGGCCTCGAGCTTCTGGAGGGTGGGATTGGTGAGCGAGGCGGTCAGGATGCCGAAGGCGTGTTCCGTGCGATCAAGCAGCCGCCCGGCGCGCTCCATGGCCACGATGGTGTTATCGAACGTGGGGGCCGCGGGGTTGTTCGCGATGGCCTCATTTTCCCGGAGGTCCTCGGCCAGGCCCAGCTCGTAAGCCGGGGCGAAATGCTCGTCCTTGATCCGCTCGAACGGCGGCAGGTGGTAGGGCAGGGTGCTCTCGGTCAGAAGCGGATTGTCGGTCATGGGAAGCGCAACAACCGGAATCAAGGTTGCTTTCGAGGCGACGGATTGGTTGCCGCGTTTGACCGCCGGGACGGTGGATTCCTTTTTTGGTGTCGAGCAACCGGTGATAAATGCAATCGGCGGGGCAAGGCAGACGGCGAGAAAAAGTGTCCCGAGGGACGTCCGGCGGAAGGAGAAATGGTTCAGCATGGGGGATTGATTTCGCGCCAGCACATATGGCGGGCGCGCCATTGGCAAGTTTTCCGGTGCGGCCCCATCGCCCCCGGTTCGAGCCGCCTCAGGCGCGCAGCACGGCGAAGGCGTTGCGCCAGGCCTCGCGCGTGCCGAGTTCAAACTGCGCCTTTTTCCCGAAGGCGAGCCGGTTCAGGCCCAGCGCAAAGCCGATGCAAGCCCACACGGTGAGCGCCATCGAGTGCAGGAAATGCCACGGGGCGGGCACCGAGGCGTAACGCGAGTGCAACTCAGGCCAGGCAAACGCGAACAAGGCGTAGAAGCCGGAACCGAAGATGATCGTCGCGATCACGGCGCGCGCGTCCACGTTGCGGAAGAGCAGCCCGATGATGAACGCCGAGAGAATCGGCATCGAGAACAGGCCGATGAGCGACTGGATGGTCTGCATGATGCCTTGGGACCGGGCATAAGCCGGGACCATCGCGATGGAAAACAACGCAAATCCCACCTGCAGCCAGGTGCTCAGCCGCCGGACGTTGCCGTTCGGATTGATGTATTTCTGATGCAGATCACAGACGTAGAGGGCGGCGGAGGAATTGAGCGTCGCGTTATAACTGGTCATCACCGCGCCGAACATGGCCGCCGCAAAGGCGCCCAGCAGCCAGGGCGGGAGCAACTGGCCGACAATATGGCCATAGGCCGCGTCGTGGTCCATGCGGCCGTAAAGCTTGTAGGCGCAGAGCCCGGGGATGACCACGATCGGCGGGATGATCAGGAGGCGCACGGCCGCCGCGGCGTAGACCCCCTTTTTCGCCTCGCGGACGGATGGCGCCGCCAGCGCCCGCTGCGTGATCGTCTGGTTGGTGCTCCAGTAGTAAAGCTGGGAAAAGACCATGCCGGTCAGCAGCGTCGGCCACGGGATCGCCGAACCGGGGCCGCCGAGCAGCGTCAGGCGCTCGGCGGGAATGCCGGAAAAATCCCAATGCACGGCGTTGAGCGAGAGCACGGTCACGAGCAGCGCCATGCCAAGCACGACCACGCCGGTATAAGTGTCGGAAATGGCGACGGCGCGCAGCCCGCCTCCAATGGCATAGGCCGCGCCGACGGTCGCGACCCCGCACGACAGGGCAATGAGCGGAGCCTCCAGGCCAAACATGGTTTTGATCAGCAGCGAACTCGTATAGAGCATGATCGGCAGGAAAATCAGCACATCGCCGAGGAGGAAGATGGCCGAGACGGTCGCCCGGATGTGCTTGTTGTGGTAGCGGCGCTCGAGCAGCTCGGTGACCGTCGTGCACTGGTATTTGTAGTAAAGCGGCACGAAAATCTTCGCGAGCAGGAGCAAGCCCACGAAGCCGGAGAGTTCCCAGACCACCATGATCAGGGTTTGCGGGCCGTTCATGCCGACAAACGTGTCGGTATTGATATTGGTCAGCGTGATCGAGCCGGCGATGAACACCCAGTTGAGGCCGCTGCTGGCGAGGAAGTATTCCTTGGCCTCGTTGCTGCTGCGGTCGGCCTTGCGGCAGTGAAGCCACGTGATGACGCCGACGAGCGCATTCAAACCGAGGAAGACACCAAGCTGGATCAGGGTGGAAGTGGCCATGGGGCGGGGCGACGAAAACGCCCGCCAGAGTGCCTCCTTATCAATGCCATCGGCAAGGCCGAAGCCGGATTACTTTTTCTGACCGTCAAATGTCAGACCGTAGCCAAACTTGAACAACGGATCGTAATGCGCATCGCCGACATTGATCGGGATCTGATCCATGGAGCGCGGCCACGAGAAGGAAAGTTTGCCGGTTGGAGCGTAATCGCCCAGCAGCACGTCGGCCACGCCCGAGCCCTCGGTGCCGGGCAGCCATGCGGCGACGACGGCGTCGGCTAGTTCCAGCGCCTCGCCGAGAATCAGCGGCCGGCCCGACAGCAGCACCAGCACAACCGGTGCGCCGCCGGTCTTGGCGTTGCGGAGGATGGCGAGTTCCCCGGGTTTGAGATTCAGATCTGTGCGGTCGCCCTTGCCCTCGGCATAGGGATCCTCCGCCAGCACGACGACCACCGCGTCGGCGTCCTTGGTGCCGGTGCCGTCGGCACTGTAAGTCACTTCGCAGGCCGGCGCGACGCCCTGCTTGAGGGCGGCAAGGATCGTCGTGCCGCCCTCGATCACTTTGCCGGGACTGCCCTGCCAGGAAATGGTCCAGCCGCCGCATTGCCGGCCGATGTCGTCCGCCCCGGGACCGGCGAGGACGAGGCGGTGGGCCGATTTTGCGAGCGGCAGCGTGTGGTTGTTGTTTTTCAGCAGGACCAGCGATTCGCGCACGGCGCGGCGGGCCATGGCGCGGTGCTCGGCACTGCCGACCTGGGGGAGCAGGCTGCGATCGGCGAAGGGATGATCGAACAGGCCCATTTCAAGTTTCACGCGCAGGATGCGCTCCACGGCGTCGTCGATGCGGGCCAGCGGCACGCGGCCGGCCTGGACCAGTTCCTTCAGGTAAGTGATGAACTCGACATAGGTGTTGGGCTTGCCCGCGGGTTTGCCGTTCGGCCCGTTGGGAATCATGACCATGTCGAGGCCGGCGTTGATGGAGGTCTCGATGTCAGACTTGAAGTCGCCCGGCAGCTGGTCGACGGCGGCCCAGTCGGAGACAAGGAAACCGCGGAAGCCGAGCTCGCCCTTGAGCACATCGGTCAGCAGGTGGCGCTGGCCGTGCATTTTTTCACCGTTCCAGCTGTTGTAGGAAACCATGATCGAGCCGGCGCCGGTGCGGATGGCCGGCCGGTAGGGTGGGAGGAAGATCCGTCGCAGCGTCGCCTCATCGCAAACCGTGTCGCCCTGGTCCTTCCCGTGGGTGGTGCCGCCGTCGCCCAGGAAATGCTTGGCGCAGGCCAGGATTGAAGTGGAGCCGGACAGTTGCGGACCCTGCAAGCCGCGCACGAAGGCCGCGCCGAGTTCGCCGACGAGCTCCGGTTCCTCTGCGTAGCTTTCGTAGGTGCGGCCCCAGCGCTCGTCGCGGGCGACGATCACGCCCGGGGCGAAATCCCAGTCGATGCCCGTGGCGGCGATTTCCTCGGCGACGGCCCGGCCCATCTGCTCGAGGAGCACCGGGTCGCGCGTGGCGCCGAGGCCGATGTTGTGGGGAAAGAGGGTGGCGCCCTGCACGTTGTTGTGGCCGTGCACGCCGTCGATGCCGTAGAGCATCGGAATCTTGAGGCGCGTCATTAGCGCGGGGCGCTGGTGTGCGTCATAAAAATCCGCCCAGTCGCGCGCCGTGACGCCGGATTTGGGATCGGAACTGCCGCCGCTCAGGATGGAGCCGAGTGCATACTTGGTGACATCGTCATAGCTTGCCAGGGCGTTGGAATCGACCTGGGTCATCTGGCCGATTTTTTCGTCCAGCGTCATCTCCCGCACAAGGGCCGCGGCGCGCCGGTCGATCTCGCTGCCGGGCTGCATGAATTGGTAAGGCGTTGCGCCAGCGGTCACCGCGGTGGCCAGACAGAGCAGGAGGGCGAATTTCATCAGCGGGAGATTGAACAATGGTGGCCGGCCATGTCCAACGCTATGCGCGCCGGGCCGGCCCGGGCTGGAATTGGGAAACTTTTGGTGCTTCCATGCGTCATAGCTAGGCACCCCCAATAATTAACCTATGAAATCATTCCCTAGACACATCGTGGCGTTCTGCGCCGCTTGCCTGCTCACCGTCGCCGCCTTCGCGGCCGACGCCTCACCCTCCGGCACCTGGAAATGGACCACCCAAGGTCGCGGCGGCAACCCCGGCTTCGAGGTGACCCTCAAGCTGGACTACAAGAACGGCGCTCTGACCGGCACAATGGTTGGCATGCAGGGCCCGCAAGGGGCCATTCCCGATGTCGCGATCGGTGACGCCTCCTTCAAGGATGGCACCGTGGCGTTCACGGTCACCCGCGAGTTCAACGGCAACAAGCGCACGACCAAATACACGGGCAAGCTGGAGGGCGACAGCATCAAGGGCTCCAGCGAGCGCCCGAACCGCGATGGCGTCATGCAAAAGACCGACTGGATCGCCACCCGGGCCAAGTAAGCGCCTGATCAGTTCCGTCCGCAAATCCCGCTCCTCCCGGAGCGGGATTTTTCTTGGGCCCGGCGGTTCTGCCGGCTTTGCTTCAACCCCATGAACCTGTCCAAGGATTTTCGCACCCGCGTGCTGGCCGGCGAGCGGCTGGGCGGCACCTTTCTCAACCTTGGCTCGCCGGTGACCGTCGAGATGGCCGGTTGCGCGGGCTTCGACTGGCTGTTGCTCGACCACGAGCACGGCCCGGGCGGCGAGGAGACGATGCTCCACCAGCTGCAGGCCGCCGCCGCCACGCCTGCCGTGCCGATCGTGCGCATCGCCGCCAACGAGCCGCCGCGCTTCAAGCGCGTGCTCGATCTCGGCGCCGGCGGCGTGATGGTGCCGTGGGTCAACACCGCCACCGAGGCGTCGGCCGCGGTCAGCAGCCTGCGCTACCCGCCGCGCGGCATCCGCGGGGTGGCCAAGCTCAACCGCGCCTGCGATTTCGGCGCCACGTTCGCCGACTATTACGCCCATGCCCACGAACGGATCGTGCTGATGGCGCAGATCGAGACGCCCGAGGGGGTGAAGAACGCCGCGGCGATCGCCGCGGTGGACGGGGTTGATGTGCTCTTCATCGGCCCGATGGACCTGACCACGAGCCTTGGCATCCAGGAACAGTTTGACCATCCCGCCTATCGCGACGCGGTGAAGCAGGTGACGACGGCGGCGCGGTCGGCCGGCAAGGCCACCGGCATCCTGCTGCTCAACCCGGTGCTCATGCCGGTCTGCGACGAATTCGGCATCTCGGTCATCGCACTCGGCAGCGACGGCGGGCACGTCAACGCCGGCTTGCGCCAGTCCGCGGCGTTGCTGCGCAAGCAATAGGGCGACGCAGCGGCGTCCCATGAAAATCACGGGCCTGCAGATTACGCCGATCGCCCCCGGTGATCCGCCGTTGCTCAACGCCGCCGGCCTGCACGCCCCCTGGTGTTTGCGCACCGTGGTCGAGCTCGTGTCGGACAACGGCCTCACCGGCCTGGCCGAGGTGTCCGGCAGCGCGGCGACCAACGCCAAGCTCGAGGCGGCGCGGGCTCTTCCCCCGCGTGGCCGTGATCGGATAAGCGTGCCCATTCCCGATGAGTTGAAAACAGCTTTCCAACGCCGGCAACTTCAGCGCCATCAATCGCAGGCGTGGGGTGATTGCGAGGCGGTGCGCTGCAGCCCGGCCTCCGGGCCACCGGGGGCGAACAGTTGTTCCAGCAGCCGGCGGAGTGTGAGGGGAAAAATCGGCTTGGGCAGGATGAGGTCCACCGCGAGCTGGCGGTATTTGTCATGCACGGCCTGGCTGAGTTCGGAGCTGAAAACGATGATCTTGCCCGGGAAGGGCCGCAGGCGGAGCTGCCGCACCAGCTCAAGCCCGTTCATCACCGGCATGTGATGGTCGGTGATCAGGAGGTCGAACGCCGTGGGTGACTTGGTCAGACGTTCGAGTGCCTCAGCGCCGTCACTCACCGTCTCGATATGGTGGCCTTCGTCCGTCAGGACCACGCTCATCAGCTCGCGCAATTGCCGCATGTCTTCCGCGTAAAGGATGCGCAGCGACCGGCCGGCCGACGGAAAAGGGGAGGCTGAGGCGGGTGGGTTCATCGTCGGGTTGGGTGACAATAAATATGACGCCCGGGAGCAGAATTGGTTCTGCGAAAAATCTCTAAAAACTTCCACCGGCCCTCGCAGCGGCCGCGGAGTCTCTCGAATGGAATAAGGACGCCGCCGCGCCGGCCGGCTTACCGGCCCAGTGCCTGTTGCAGATGAGGCACGAGCCGCTTGGTGAACTCCACGGAATCCGGCGCGGACAAGTGTGACCATTCGGGGCAGTTGAAGCCCGCCAGCTCCGGATAGTCCTCGAAATAGATGCCGGGTGCGCCGGTGTCCTTGAGCATGCGCGTCCAAGGGCCGGCTCGCGGGGCGCCGGCGTCCTCCATTTTTTTGAGCTCACCGGTGAAGGGAAACCGCACGAAGACAACCTTGCCGCCGCGGGCCCGGAGCTTTTGCACCGCCGCGGCGGTGTCCTTGAAGCGCGCCTCGATCGCCTCGCCCACGCCCTTGAGGAAAGCGTCCTTCGGCACATAGGTGGGCGGGGGTGGCGGCGTGAAAAGCGCCGGCCAGCCGTATTTGACCCGGTCCTGCAGCGGCCCGGGCTGGGCGCAACTCTCCGTCATCCGCGTCCGGCGCTCCCGGTTCATGGTCTGGAAATAGGGCGGGAAGGGCGGCGGCACAAGCGCGCCCGGCCGGTTGGGAATCGGCAGCCGCAGGAGCAGCATGGCTAGCGTCAGGTCCTCCTGCTTGAGGAAGGCGATGTGCTCCTCGGTCAGCATGCCGAGCTCGTGGCTGGCGCGCTGCGCCAGGGTCCAGGTGCGCCGGCGCTTCAGCGCCGTTTCCGAGGTTTCAAGCAAAAACCCGCCCGGGGCGAGCCACATCCCGGGCACGAGGCCGCAGATGACGGTGCCGTGGAAACTCTCGTCCGCCGCCAGGTCGGCGAGGATGGGATAGGCGCAACTGCCGGCGAGCGCCAGCTGCACCGGCCGGTGGCCGAGCCCCTTTTCGAGCTCATCGAGATCAAGGTCAAACAGCGGCCGGGAATCGCCGATGATGACCACCGAGTCGGGCCGCACCGCCTCGCGCCGCTGCGCCCATAAGTCGGGCGTGTCATTCAAAGTCGGCGCGTAGCCCCAGGCCCGGCAGCGGATTTCCCAAGCGACCGTCGCCGCGAGCGTCAGCAGTGCCGCCGCCAGGGTGAGCTGGCGCCAGGGCAGGCCAGGGATGGCCCGTTCAAAACTGGAAATAGATGAAGGCATTGCCGCTTCCTTGGGTGAGTATGATGGCGCAGAGCATCAGCGTCCAGAGCGTGACCACGAGCCAGCGGGGCATCCGGGCCACCACCGCCTCGACGCTGGTGTCCCGCAGGTTCCAGTGGGCGAGCAACAGGCCGGCGGTCACGAGGCCGGCCTGCAGGATTTCGCGGGTGGTGAGGATGGCGTCGCCCTTCGGCCCCACGCCGGCCATGGCTTTGACGAGATGGGCCGCCGTGGTGAAGGTCGTGGCGCGGAAAAACACCCACGCGAAGCAGACCACGACATAGGTGCCGAAGCCGAGGAGCAGTTTCCCGGCGAGACTCTGTGTCCATGCCGCCTCGCCGCCGACGGCTTTGAGGATCCGCTCGATGACGAGAAACCCGCCATGGATCAAGCCCCACACCACGAAGGTCCACTGAGCGCCGTGCCAGAGCCCGCCGATGAACATCGTGATCATCAGATTGATCCCGGCGCGCGCCGGACCGGAGCGGTTGCCGCCGAGCGGGATGTAGAGGAAGTCGCGCAGAAAGGTGGAGAGCGAGATATGCCAGCGCCGCCAGAAATCCGAGAAGCCCACCGCGGCGTAGGGGAAGCGGAAATTGTCCTTGAGGTGGAAGCCCAGGCAGAGCGCCGCACCGATGGCGCAGGTCGAGTAGCCGGCGAAGTCGAAGAAGATCTGCCCCGCGAATGCCAGCACTCCCGTCCACGCATCAAGCGTCTGCAACGGGCCGGCGTAGCCGAAAACCGAGTCGGCCGAGCTGGCGAGCATCGTGTCCGCCAGCACGATCTTCTCGAACATGCCCAGGGTCATCAGCATGAGGCCCCAGCCGAACTGGCCCGCGCGCAGCACCGGCGCCTTGGTCAGCTGCGGCAGGAAATCCGCCGCGCGCACAATCGGGCCGGCGACCAGCTGCGGGAAAAAAGAGACGGCCAGGGTGAAGTCACGCAACGATTTCGTCGGCGTGCACACGCCGCGGTAGACATCCAGCGTGTAGGACAGCGAGTGGAAAGTGTAGAACGAGATGCCGATCGGCAGGAAGACGTCGAGGTGCGGCGGCGAGTAGGCGATGCCCGCGCGCGCGAGCAGCCACTGCGTGTTCTCCAGCAGGAAATTCCCGTATTTGAAGAAGCCCAGCATGCTCAGGTTCGAGAGCACGCTGGCGGTCACCCAGGCCTTGCGGGCCCGGGGCTCCGTGGCCCCGGCGATGCGGGAGCCGAGGTAGAAATCGAGCGCGGTGGTCGCGAAGAGCAGCAGCGCGAACGGCGGATTCCACGCGCCATAGAATACATAGCTGGCGACCAGCAGCAGGTTTTTCCGCGCCTCCCACGACTGCAGCGACCAATAGGCGCCAAGGACGACGACGAAGAAAACGACAAAGGTGAGTGAGTTGAACAGCACGGTGTGCGGCGGCCGGTTCGCGACAGGCAATCGGGTCGCCGCGCGACGGCAAGGCGATATCACGCTCGTCGGCGTTTTTCCGCAACTGCGGCCCCGCTATTTCAAACGCAGCAGGTGCGTGAGGGGCACAGGCGTTTCATTGCCGGGATCGGTCCCGGCCGCGCTCGGGCGGGACGGGCGCTTCGGTGGGCAGCTGGTCCTTGCAGAGTTCGAGGATCTCGATGGTCGTCAAGCCGGTCTGGGCGGCTTCGTTGGTGTTAACCTCGAGGGCTTCCTCGGCGGGACTCAACACGTCGGGACCGGTCAGCAGCTTCGGATGGGCGAAACCGCCGCCGCGGCTGAGCATCCCGGCAACGGCCTTTTGCGCGAAGGCCGGGATTTTCGTGTGCGCGTAGGCGTAGGCCGCGAGGCGCGGCCCGCTCTGCTCGTTGAGGATGTAACGGGCATCGGCGCCCTCGGTGCCGGTGGTCTTGTCGAGCGTGAGCACTTCCGCCGGCGCGCCGCCGATGCGGCAGTATTGCAGCCACGCGGTGGCAAAATCCTTCCGGCCGAGCAGCGGCACGAGCTCGAACATCACTTCGCCGCCGCCCTGGATGGTCGCGAGATTGTAGCTGACCGGCACCGAGCCCTTCGTCAACGGGTCGCGGATCGCGCTCAGCCTGCCGGTCGCGATGTCGTAGCCAACGATCTGTGCGCCGCCGCCCTTGAGTTTGCCGATGCCGCTGCCGGGCAGGTCGGGGTTGAGGCCGTTGAGCTGGCCGGTCTGAAGCCAGTAGGGCATCGCCACAATGGAGTCCACGCCGGCCAGCATGCGGTCGCGCCACTGGTTGTCGCCGGTGCGCTCCCACTCGGTCAGCCAGTTGCCCGCGAGGGCGAACCAGTCCGGCCCGATGCGGATGCGCGCGGCGAACTGCGGCTCGCCCGGAACCTGCGGCGCGGCCACGCGCATGGGATCGTAGCGCGCGGCCGCGAGGTCGGAGTGGACCATCACGTGCAGGATGTCGCCCGTGCGCTCGTCGGTGGTGAGGTAGTAATAGGGCCGCCAGTGCGCGGCCTGGCTGATGCGGGCCTCCTTGGCGCCGCAGCCCCACTTGATCACGTTGTGGCGCGAGCCGAGCCCGGCCATCGGCCCGAGGGAATAGACATTCGTCTCGCTGGTGTTGCGGGTGTGGGCCTCGGCGAGCTGGAAGATGTCGGCGCGGCCCGTGCGCAGGAAGCTGTACCAGAGCCACAGCGGCGCCCCGAGCTCGGTGTTGTCCCAGGCGTGGCCGCCCCAGTCGTAGTGCCAGACATGCCGCGGCGCCGAGTAGGAATGCATGAAGTCGCCGAATTGCCAGAAGCCATACCAGTGGCGCGAATCCACCTGCCTGGCGTAGAAGGCGAGCACGGCGTCGAGCCCGTCCTCGATGGCCTTCTTGAACGGCGTCGAGCGGTCGGGCAGGCTCCATACGCCGAGCACGCCGGTCGAATGAATATACCCGGGTGTCGCCACGAGCAGCGCGGTCTGCGTGCTGGCTTTGGCCAGGGTCGCCGTGGCGGCGCGGGTGGGCAGCGCGCCGCTCGGCCGGAGCGTCAGCTCGCTGGTGCGCGCGATGCCGTAGGCCGTGCTCATGCCGGGCTGCACGTCCTCGTAGGAGGCGAGCAGGCCGTGCGCGACGAGGTCGTAGTGGCGCATGTCCATCTGCGGGCCGTCGGGCGACCACAGCCAGACGGTGAGTTCCGCCACGGGGCTGCTGGCGCGCCGCACCTCGAGCCCCGCCGGATAAGATTGCCAGAAATTCTTCACGCTCACGCCGAGTCCGCCGCCGAGGTCGCCGACGAAGACCAGGCCCGCGGCGCGCTGGCCGGCGGCCGAGGCCAGCCACGTGCTCTTCGGGTTGGTGCGCTTGACGATGGTGAAGCCGTCCGGGTTGGGCTGCGTCAGCTTGAAGTCGTCCCAGATGGCGTTCTGGGCAAAGTCCCCGCGGCCGGTGAACGGCTGGCCTGTTTCCTGCGCGACGTTGCCGCCGCCGGGCTGGAGCGGCTCGGACCACATCCCGCCGTCCGCGCCCGCGAAACGCACCGTGCGGTTCCGCGGTTCCTCGCGCAGCGGCACCGCGAACTGCACGCCGAGGCCGCGCACGAAATCCTTCTCCTGGTCGCCGTCGAAGATGATGCTGTGCACGAGGCGCACCGCCGTGTCGCCGCTGTAGAAATACAGCCGCACCGTGAACGGCAGCCATTCGCGGCCCGATGCCGTGCCCTGGTGGAAACCCTCGAGCTTCACCACCGCACGCACCGGGCCGGACTGCTCGACCGTGACCTGCTTGACGATACTCAGGAATTTTTCGCGTTTCGGCGCATCCTCGTTCTCAGTGGCGGGGCCGTCCTGCAATATGCACACCAGTTGCCCGTCGCGCGCGACCTCGACGCCACCAATGCTGAGCGAGTCGACGAGATTGCGGCCGCTGAGCGGGATGACGCACTTGAGCACACCGGTGTCGACGGTGATGGCCTTCGCGTCCTGCGTGAGCTTCAGTGCGCCGGCGGCGGTGGACGGCCCGGTCGCAAGGGTCAGCTCGCCCGACTGCCCGGCGGGCGCGACGGTCGCCAGGCCACTCCACTTGAGCGAGCCGTCCGGCCAGTAGGCGAGCGGCCAGGTTTGAACGGGTAACGCCTTTCCCTGCGCGTCGGTCAGGTTGAAGGTGGTGTCGCGCGGCACGGCGCCCTGCGGCCACGGCACGCCCCAGCTCACGCCCTGCGTGAGGCCGGCCGCGGGCTGGTTCAACCAGTGCAGTTGCACCGTTTGTGGCGCGGCGGGCGCGGAGTGGACAAGAAACAGGGCGGCGACGAGCAGGGGCAGTTGCTTCATAGACCTCAACGATTATGGCATTCGCGGGGAATTGAAACCCCGGACAATTGGGACGGTAAGATGGCGGGTGGGGGCGCGGACCAATTGTTGGTTGGACAGCGGAGGGGCGGGCCAATTTAACCGGCGGATGAACGTGCTCATCATCGGCGGGACCGGCCTCATCTCAACCGGGATAGTCAAGGCCCTGCAGGAGCGCGGGGCGGCGATCACGGTTTTCAATCGCGGCCGGACCGATGACCGGCTCGGCGACAGCGTGCGGCGCATCGCCGGCGACCGCCGGGATTTCCCGGCGTTTGAAAAGACGATGGCCGCGGCCGGGCCCTGGGACGTGGTGATCGACATGATTTGTTTCCGTCCCGACGAGGCCGCGAGCGACTTGCGGGCCTTCGCCGGCCGCTGCGGACATTTCATTTTCTGCAGCACCGTCTGCACCTACGGCAATACCCAGACCATCGTGCCCACGACGGAAGACACGCCGCAGGCGCCGCACTCGGATTACGGCCGCAACAAGCTCGCCTGCGAGCAGTTGTTTCTGCGGGCCCATGCCGAGGGGAAAATCCCCGTCACCATCATCCGCCCCTCGCACACCTACGGGCCCGGCGGTGGCATCATCAACAATCTCAACACGGACCCTGCGTTTCTCGCCCGTTTGCGCGCGGGCCGGCCCATCATTGTCAGTGGCGACGGCCACGGGCTCTGGCAGAGCGCCTACGCCGATGATGTCGGCCGGGCTTTCGCCTACGCCGCCGCAAAACCCCTCTGCTTCGGCCAGACCTACAATGCCGTGGCCGACGAGACCGTCATCTGGGATCAATACATCCGGCGCACCGCGGCGGCGATCGGGGCGCCGCCGCCGCGCCTCGTGCATCTCCCGACCGACCTGCTGCTGGCCATTGACCGCTCGCGCTACGTTTTGCCGGAGGAAATTTTCCGGTTCCACGGTGTCTACGCCAACGCCAAGCTGAAGCGCGACGTGCCCGAGTTCCGCCTCGCGACGCCCTTTGAGGAAGGCGTTCGCCGGACTGTCGCGTGGCTCGACCGGCACCGGCCGGTCCCCACGCTGGCGACCGACACCCTCGAGGACCGGCTCATCGCGGCGTGGGACCGCTTTGGTCTCGAGGCGGTCAAGGCCTTTGCGCCGAAGTCGTGAGTTGAGCTGAGGTGGAACGCGGCCTCCGGACGCGTTCCACCGCGCGGTCAGTTTTTGATTTATGCGCGGCGGTTTCCGGCCATTCTGCCCGGCATGAAATATCGCTCAATCGTCCGGCTGAGCCTGCTCACTGTTGTGCTGGCCATCCCGGTGTGCGCCGGGGAGTTCACGATCGAGCCCGGTTTCATCGCGCTCTTCAATGGCAGGGATCTCACGGGCTGGCATCACAAGGACGGCCCGCCTTTGGATGGGTTGACCGATGCCGGTGACGGCCGCTACTCGGTCGTGGATGGCGCGATCACGGGCAACGCCGACCGGAGCAAGGGCCGGGTGCTGCTGTGGGCCGCGCAGCAGCACACCGGGAATTTCGTGCTCCGGTTCGAGTTTCGCGCCGCACCCCGCACCGATGGCGGGATATTCTTCAACAAGACGCAACTCCAGTGCGGTGACTACAACAGTTACGCCTACAAGGAATTCAAGGCCTACCGGCCCGAAAACTGGAACGCCATCGAGGTCACGGTGCAGGACGGCGTCGCCCGCTGCACCTGCAACGGCGAGCTGTTGGAAGCCGCGCTGAAGATCGCCGAGCCCGGTCAGATCGGCCTCGAGGTGGACAGGAACGCGATCGCCTACCGCCACATCCGGATCAAGCCACTGCCCTGAAACCGCGCCTGTGCCCTCGGAATGCGTATTTCACACCGCCGCGACATTATTCCATTCTAATTGTCGCTATTGCCGGCGATCAATGTATGGGTGGCTTATGCCCGAGAATAGAATCAAGAATCTGGAAGCAGAATTGCTCGCCGCCACCGATATGGTGGCGCAGCTGACGAAGGCGAACGCCGAACTGACCGTCGGGCTGGCCAACGCCGAAACCATGCTCAAGAAGGCCCGCCGCAATTCCCGGAACGACGCCAGCAGTCTCCGGGAGCAGATCACCGGCCTGCAGAACCGTCGCGGCTGACGCCTCGTCCGGGCGGGATTGACCGGGGCGGGGTTGCCCGGTCTGATGGATGCCATGGCGAGAAGCGTTGTCCTGGCTGGCACCCCGCGCTGCAACCGGTGTCAGTTCCCATCCCGGTGGTGCATCTGCGCCGGCTTTCAGGCCGTCGCGTGTCCGCTGCTGGTGGATGTCCTCATCCACCATCGTGAATTCAACCGGCCGACCAGCACAGGCCGGCTGATCAACCGCGTGATGCCCGCGTCGCGGCACCACATTTTCCGGCGCGAGACTCCGCCCGCCCGTGAATCAATCGCGCTGCCGGGCCGTACGCTCTGGATTTTGCACCCGCGCGGTGAACCGCTTCCCGCTGGCACGCCGCCCGACAAACTGCAGGTGCTGCTGCTCGATGGCAGCTGGCGCGAGGCAGCGCGGATGTCGCTGACCGTCGCACCCTGGGGCCGGCTGATCCGGCTGCCGGAGTCCGGCCCGAGCCGCTACCACCTGCGCGAGCAACAGCACGAGGGGAAGTATTCCACCATCGAGTCCCTCCTGTTCTTGTTCGCCGCCCTCGGCCTAGCGAAGGAAGAGGCGCAACTCCGCCTGCAATTTGAGCTGCACGTTTACGCCGGCCTGCGCGCGCGCGGCGCGAAGGCAAAGGCGGATGAATTCCTCGCGGCCTCACCCCTGCGCGCCGCGTTTCCGGAATTGCTGCAGCAGATGGACCAGCGCCGCCCGCGCCTGTAAACCTAAATTCCCCAGACCGATCCTGTCACGGAGAACACCGAGGCGGAAGAAGGTTCACGGGAAAAGGCCTTGCGGATGACCTTGGACAAACCCCAAGCCAGACCCCGTCCGCCTGGCTCGGGTGAAAAGAAAAACGCCGCGGCGCGGGCCGGCGGCGTTGGCTTGATCGGGCGAAGGGCCGTTCAGCCCCGCGGCGGAATCGGCAGGCGCAGACGCTTCAGGAGCGCGATGAGCCAACCGTCCTCCTCGGCGTTCGCATCGGCCGGTGGCGTGAATGTGTTGGTGCGGGTCTGGGTGTTGCCGTTGGGCGGCGTCACCGTGGAAGTGACCGTGATCCTGCCGGCGGACGGGGTGGCGGTGTTGGTGAAGGTGGTGCTTTGGCCGCCGGGGCCGGTGATGGAGCCGGTGATGGACGCGCCGCTGCCCGGGGCGACGTTGATGGTCCCCGACACGCTCACGGTACTGGCGTTCGGCAAAATGACCGAGGTGTCGAAGGAGCCGCTGGTGCCGTTGAAGGTGTTCTCGGTAGTGACGGTCACATCACCCTGGGGCGTCGTGCGGGTGATCGAGGTGCTGGTGTTGAGCGGCGCGCGGGTCAGGGCGCGGCGGAAATTCTCAGGCAGGTTGTAGCGGGACTGGGCGTGCAGAGCGGGCGCCACAATCAGGGCGAAGGCGGCAAACAGCAGGGCAAGGCGTGATGTTTTCATGGAGTAGTGGAGATAAGACGCCGCCGCGCCAAACGCGGTTACTCCAGCCGGGCAAGAACGGCTATTGTAACCACGGCAGACCGGGATGCCGGCCGGGCCCGCAAAGTCGTCGCTCAAGCCCAGCGCCATCAGCCCGGGCCGCGGGGCGTTTGTAACGTATTACGTTACAAACCGGCCTGGGAGGCGCGGACTTGTCTCGGCGCGCAGCGGCGGGCAGCGTGCGGGCATCAATCCGAAACAATCCACTTCTCCCACGCCGGCTGCGGTGCTCGGCCCGGCGGCGGCCATGCTGGCCTTCGCCGCCAACTCGGTGTTCTGCCGGCTGGCCCTCGGTCGCGCCGCGATTGACGCAGCCAGCTTCACGCTGCTGCGTCTCGTCGCGGGTGCGGTTGCCCTCCTGCTCATCTGCCGGGTGCAGGGCAAGGCCGGGCGCGCGATGCTCCGGCTGGACGCGCCGTCGGCCGCCGCGCTCTTTGTTTATGCGGCGGCTTTCTCCTTCGCCTACCGTGAACTCACCGCCGGCACCGGCGCGCTCTTGCTGTTCGGCGCGGTGCAGGTCACAATGATCGGCACCGGTCTGCTTCGCGGCGAGCGCCCGGCCGCCGCCGAGTGGCTCGGGCTGCTGCTGGCGCTGGGCGGGCTTGGCTGGCTGGTGTCACCGGGTCTCGCAGCCCCGCCGTTGTTCGGCGCGGGTTTGATGACCCTCGCTGGTGTGGCATGGGGCGTGTATTCGCTCCGCGGCCGGAAGTCCGGTGACCCGTTGCAGACGACCGCTGCGAATTTTCTCTGGGCTATGCCGATGGGTTTGCTGCTGTTTGTCGCGGGTCCGGGCGGGGCGCATGTCTCACCGGCTGGCATATTGTGGGCGGTGTTGTCCGGCGCGCTGGCTTCGGGCGTCGGCTACGCTGTGTGGTATGCGGCGCTGCCGCGATTGACGGCTACGCGCGCCGCCACGGTGCAATTGACGGTGCCGGTGCTGGCCGCGCTCGGCGGGGTGGTGTTCCTGGCCGAGACCATTTCCCCCCGGCTGGTGCTGGCGTCGCTGCTCGTGCTCGGCGGCGTGGCGCTCGCAATCCTCGGCCGCCGGCTCAACTGATAGACTGGCCTTAAGAGGTTCAGCGGTGGGTTGACTCGCTCTCCCGATTTTGGCATCCAAGTCTTATGACGCGACTCACCCTCAAGTGCCTTCTCGTGTTTGTGCTACTAAGTGTATCGGCGACAGCTACTGGATCTACTCTCCTTGAGAAAGCGCAGAAGGGCGACGCAAACGCACAATTCGAACTCGGCTTGATGTATGCCAGTGGTGATGGCGTCCCGAAGGACAGCACTGAAGCTGTGAAATGGTATCGCAAAGCAGCTGAACAGGGCCACGCCAGAGCCCAATACAGCATTGGCTACATGTATTATATCGGCGATGGTGTCCCGAAAGACGCCACTGAAGCTGTGCAATGGTTTCGCAAGGCCGCTGAACAAGGCAACGTCCCCGCCCAATATGGTCTAGGCCTTAGCTATGCCAGGGGCAACGGTGTGATTCAGGATTTAGTGGAAGGGCACGCGTGGATTAACGTGGCAGGTGCTTTCGGCGCTGAAGGGGCCAAAGAATCACTTGCGCTCTGTGAAAAACTAATGACCCGCGAGCAGATCGCCGAGGCGACTAAGCTTGCCCGCGAGCGATTCGAAAAGTTCAAGAGGAAGGACTAGGTAAGCACGTGGATTGCGTCACTAGCTTGAGTGTTGATTCTACTGCTTTGGCGGCGACTAAACACAGTAGAACTTGCAGGAGGGTGCGGCATTGAACGTTTTTGTAATCGGATGCGGTTTTACAAAGGCCGTGTTTACCGACGCTCCTCTCAATGATGGGCTTCTTAGTGCGCTGGCTAAGAAGACGCCCAATTCCGCGGCGTCGATGCTGCGGAAAAAATACAAAACAGATATTATCGAGATCGCGCTGACCAAACTAGATTCCGACATCGCTGATGCTCGTCAAAAAAGCGGAGCCAATGCTAATCGCGAGCTCCGTCGCCAGATCGAAAAAGAACTCGGCGAATACTTCGCCAAATTTGCCGCATCTGAGGAATTGCTAGGCAAGACATCGTGGCTTACGCAGTTTATCGATCAGGCGTTTTCGCCCGGAGATGTCGTAGTAAGCCTGAATTACGATTGTGTCCTAGAGGGCGCTTTGGATTGTCGTGGCAAGTGGTCGCCGGTTGGCGGCTACGGATGTTTATTCAATGAACCGCGTTTTGCCAACGAAGGATATTCGAAAAGCCCTATCACGGTCTTGAAGATTCACGGGTCGGCCAGTTTCAAGGCAGCCCCAGATTTTGTGCAACCGGAAGTGAATCCAGTGAGTATTGTCTTAAACGAACATTTCTTTCCGCACTCTTGTAAGAATAAAACCTTCAACTACGGTGGTCAGACTGGATACACATACCTGATCGCTCCAAGCTATGTAAAGGTTCCTGCGGTGGAAATCTCCTATCTGATGCTTGATGCGCTGCGTGCGACAGCAGTGGCTGAAAAGCTGATAGTCATAGGTTCTGGACTGCGTCCAGAAGACGGATTTCTCACGTTGATGCTCACTAACTTTCTTCATCAACCATCTTGGCAGAAACGGAGAGTGGTAATTGTTGGCCCTAGTGCGGGTGACATTGGCGACCGTGTTAAGAAGTTTTGGGGTGTGAACGTTTCAAAGCAGATAGCTCTGATCGAAGGTTCCCTCCAGAAATCTGTTCCCGCATTGCTTAAATCGATTTCGAAGCACAAAGGTAGGTCAACCCGCCTTTGTGCAAGGCTACGGCGCGGCAAGGGTAGAGGGTCTCAAGGCGTCGGTTCGTAGTCGAGATAGGGGGCGAGCCATTTCTCCGAAACCTCCAGCCATTGGTCTTTGCGGAGGGTGTAGTCCTCGACCTGGTCCTTCGCTAGTTTGACCATCCGCCTTCGCCTGGCTTCGGCGAGACAAGCGGCGAAATTTAGGAGGCAGGCTCGTAGTCTAAATATGGCGCGAGCCATTTCTCGGCTTCCGCGACTGGCATTTCCATCCGTTCGGCGTAGTCCTTGATTTGGTCGAGGGCTAGCTTGCCCACGGCAAAATACTTGGACTCAGGGTGATTGAAATACCAGCCGCTCACGCTGCTCGCCGGCAACATTGCATAGTTTTCAGTCAATTGAATCCCTGCAGCAGATTGCGCCCCAAGAAGCTCAAATAAAGGCGGCTTGGCCTTGTGCTCGGGGCAGGCGGGGTAGCCGGGTGCCGGACGGATGCCGCGGTATTTTTCCCGGATGATGTCCTTCATCTCCAAATTCTCGGTCTGGCCGTAACCGGAGGCTTCGCGGGCCTTCTTGTGCATCAGCTCGGCTAGCGCCTCGGCCAGACGATCCCCGAGCGCCTTGGCCATGATGGCGGAGTAGTCATCGTGCTTCGCCTCGAACTCCTTGGCGAATTCCTCCACGCCGTGGCCGGTGGTGACGGCGAAGCCGCCGAGGTAGTCGATGCGGCCTGAATCCTTCGGCGCGATGAAGTCGGACAGGCAGTGGTTGAACTGGCCGGCGGGCTTTTCGTTCTGCTGGCGGAGGAAATGGAAAGTCTTGAGAATTTTCGAGCGCTTGTCGTCGGCATAAACCTCGACGCTGTCGCCGACGGCATTGGCCGGCCAGAAACCGATGACGGCCCGGGCGGTGTAGCGCTTCTCGGCGACGATCTGCGCGAGCATCTTCTGCGCATCGGCAAAAAGCTTGGTGGCCTCCTCGCCGACGACTGAGTCCTTGAGGATGTCGGGGAAGCGGCCGTGCAGTTCCCACGCGCTGAAAAACGGCGACCAATCAATATACGCCGTTATTTCAGCGAGCGATAAGCTGTAAGCTGTAAGCTGTAAGCTCTCAGAATCGGAGCCCTCTGGCTTATAGCTTACCGCTTTATGCTTAAAGCTCTCGCCGGCTTCCGTGCTAAACACCCGAGTTCCCAAGAACTCTGGTGTTGGTATATCGATACTCGTCCAATCAGTAACCTGCCGGCGAGATCGGGCCTCAGCGAGGGGCAGCAGCTTTCGCGCGCCACGGCGGTCGGCGAACTCGGTGCGCATCCGGTCCTGCTTGGCGCGGTTCTCGGTGGCGAAGGCGGGCTTCTGTTCCTTGCTCAGCAGCGCGGAGACGACCCCGATGACGCGCGAGGCGTCGAGCACGTGGACCACCGGCTCGGCGTATTCGGGCGCGACCTTGACCGAGGTGTGCGCGGCGCTGGTGGTGGCGCCGCCGATGAGGAGCGGCACGGTGCAGCCGGTGCGCTTCATTTCCTTGGCGACATGCACCATCTCGTCGAGCGAAGGAGTGATCAAACCGGAGAGCCCGATGACATCGGCGTTTTTCTCCTTCGCGGTGGCGAGGATCTTGTCGCACGGCACCATGACGCCAAGATCGATGACGTCGTAATTGTTGCAGGCGAGGACGACGCCGACGATGTTCTTGCCGATGTCGTGCACGTCGCCCTTGACCGTCGCCATGACGATGCGGCCCTGGACACGGGCGGTGCCGCCGGCAGCGACGTGGCGCTTTTTCTCCTCCTCCATGTAGGGCTGCAGGTAGGCGACGGCCTTCTTCATCACGCGGGCACTCTTGACAACCTGCGGGAGAAACATCTTGCCGGCGCCGAAAAGGTCGCCGACGACGCGCATGCCGTCCATCAGCGGGCCCTCGATGATGTCGAGGGGCTTCGGATATTTCCGGCGGGCCTCCTCGGTGTCGGTGTCGACAAAGGCGTCGATACCCTTGACAAGGGAGTGAGCCAGACGCTTCTCGACGCTTTCATCGCGCCACGCGTTGGCGGCAATCTGAGATTCGGAATTTGAGATTTGAGATTCACCGCCGTCGCGAACCTTCAGGCCCTCGGCGTGCTTGATGAGCCGGTCGGTGGCGTCGGGGCGGCGGTTGAGGAGGACGTCGTCGGCGAGTTCGCGCAGAATGGGCTCGAGCTCGTCGTAGACGCCGAGCATGCCGGCGTTGAGGATGGCCATGTCGAGGCCGGCCTTGATGGCGTGGTAGAGGAAGGCGGTGTGCATCGCCTCGCGCACCGGGTTGTTGCCGCGGAAGGAGAACGAGACGTTGGAGACGCCGCCGCTGACCTTGGCGCCGGGCAGCGTGTCCTTGATGATCCGCGTGGCCTCGAAGAAATCGACGGCGTAGTTGTTGTGCTCCTCGATGCCGGTGGCGACGGTGAGGATGTTGGGGTC
This sequence comes from Lacunisphaera sp., assembly GCA_043738215.1. Taxonomy (GTDB): domain Bacteria; phylum Verrucomicrobiota; class Verrucomicrobiia; order Opitutales; family Opitutaceae; genus Lacunisphaera. The sequence continues at coordinate 18,828 of JAYUGX010000049.1, read as the reverse complement.
GAAAATGATGTCCTCGGCCGGGAAGCCGAGTTTCTGCGTGAGCAGCTGGTAGGCGCGGGTGCAGATGCGGACCTTTTCGTCGCGCGTGGCGGCCTGGCCGTTCTCGTCGAAGGCCATGACGACCGCGGCGGCGCCGTAGCGCAGGAGGAGCCTGGCGCGGCGGAGGAACTCGGCCTCGCCGTCCTTGAGCGAGATGGAGTTGACGATGCCCTTGCCCTGGAGGCAGCGCAGGCCGGCCTCGAGCACGCTCCACTTGGAGGAGTCGAGCATGATGGGCACGCGGCAGATTTCCGGCTCGGCGGCGATGAACTTGATGAACCGCTCCATCGTGGCCTCGCCGTCGATAAGCGCCTCGTCCACGTTGACGTCGAGGATGTTCGCGCCGGACTCGACCTGCTGGCGGGCGATGGCGAGGCAGGCGGGCCAGTCCCCGGCCTTGAGGGCCTTGGCGAACTTCGGCGAGCCGGTGATGTTCGTGCGCTCGCCGATGACGATGAAGGATGAGGCGCTGCTTCGCATCGCGGGGAATCAGGAAGAGAATCCAGAATTCAAAATCCAGAAGGAGAAACTGAGAACCGGACGTCCGAAGGCGAAGATTGATGCACGCATTCTGAATTCTGGATACTGGCTTCTGGATTCTTGCTTCGCCGTCAGGCGATGGCCAGTGGCTCGAGGCCGCTGAGCCGCAGCCTGCGCTCGGACTCGGCGGGCAGGACGTGGGGCTTGGCCTTGGCCACGGCCTGCGCAATGGCGCTGATGTGCGCGGGCGTGGAGCCGCAGCAGCCGCCGACGAGGTTGAGCCAGCCGTTCGCGGCGAATTCGCCGAGTACTTTCGCCATGGTGGCGGGGGTTTCGTCGTAGCCGCCGAAGGCGTTGGGCAGCCCGGCGTTCGGGTAGCAGGAGACGTAGCACTCGGCGAGGCCGGCGAGTTCCTCAACATAGGGGCGCATCTGGGCGCCGCCGAGCGCGCAGTTGATGCCGATGCTAAACGGACGGGCGTGGCGGATGGAGTTGTAGAAGGCTCCGACGGTCTGGCCGGAGAGAGTGCGGCCGGAATTGTCGGTGATGGTGACCGAGATCATCACCGGGAGGCGCGCGCCGAGTTCGTCAAAGAGCTGCTCGATGGCGAAGACCGCCGCCTTGGCGTTGAGCGTATCGAAGATGGTCTCGACCAGCAGCACATCCACGCCGCCGGCGACCAGTGCGCGGGCCTGCTCGAGGTAGGCGGCGACGACCTGGTCCCAGCTGACGGCCCGGAAGTCCGGCCGGTTGACGTCGGGGGACATCGAGAGTGTGCGGTTGGTGGGGCCGAGCGCACCGGCAACGAAGCAGCGGCGGCCGAGCTTCGCCTCGGCCCGGAGGGCGGCCGACACGGCCACGCGGGCGGCAGCGGTGTTGAGTTCGGCGACAAAGGGTTCGAGCTTGTAGTCGGCCTGCGCAATGGCGGTGCCGGAGAAGGTGTTGGTTTCAATCAGGTCCGCGCCGGCCTCGAAATACTTGAGGTGGATGTCCTCGATGATGTCGGGGCGGGTGAGGGAGAGCAGGTCGTTGTTGCCCTTGAGGTCGTGCGGGTGGGCCCGGAAACATTCGCCGCGAAAGTCCGCCTCCGACAGTTCGTGCTGCTGGATCATCGTGCCCATCGCGCCGTCAAGGAGGACAATGCGCTGCGCCAGGAGATGGCGCAGTTCGGCGGCGGCGTGGGTCTGGCGGGGGGTGAGGGTGCTCATGGTGGTTGGACGTATTGATGCATCAGGATTCGATGATATGAATAAGCATGCAAGGCCTTAGTCCAAGGGAATTTGAGGGGCTATGACGCGGATGGTGACGGGGATTGCGCTTGCGCAAGCCGTGGGGCGGAGCGATTTGTGCGGTTGCCTGAGGTTCTTTCATCAACTCTGAAGTTACAGGGAAGGCCGTGCAATCCGGCCACAGTTGCGCTGCGGTAACGCATCACAGACCCCTATTCCGCCGCAGGCGCGGGAGCAAAGCCAATCGGGCAACCGGTGAAGGCGAGGGGCGAGGCGAAATGCGGAGTCCGAACATCTGCCTTCAGAACTCACCGCGCCGGCGCGCAGTGCGCGCGCCGGCGACAAACCTTCATCGCACAGTGAAGGGTGGGAGTGGATGCGCGCGGCCCGGCCGCGTGGTCTGCTCTTGCCACAGCATCAGCCGACCATGAAAAAAATCATTCCGGCGCCCCCGTGGCGCCTGCTCCTCGTTCTCGGCGCCAGCCTGACCTTCAGCCGGCTCGCCGCCCAGGAATCCACCGTCGAACTCGCGCCCTATGTCCTCTCGGCGACCCGCACCCCCGCGGCACTGACGACCACCGGCACCTTCGTCGACACCCTCAGCGCCGCCGAGCTGGCGCGGATGCAACTCAACAACCTGCGCTCGGCCCTCAGCGCCATCCCCGGGGCGCCGGCGTTTCAATCCGGCGCGGCGGGCGGCGTGACGTCGCTCTTTCTCCGCGGCTCCAATTCGAACCAGACCCTGTTTCTGGTCGATGGCATCCGCTTCAACGACCCGAATACCGACTACAACGTCGCCTTGGGTGGCATGTGTGTCTCGGCCTGCGACAGCCTCGAGGTGGCGCACGGTCCGCAGAGCACGCTTTATGGCGGCGAGGCGGTCGGCGGCATGGTCTCGCTCCGTGCCCAGCGTGGCGCCGGCGCGGCGACGCAGACGGTCTCGGTCGAAGCCGGCTCCTTCGGCACCGTGCAGAGCGCGGTGCATGCCCGGGGCGCGGCGGGGCCGACCGCCTACAACTTCTCCGCGATCGGCGGCTCGACGCAGAATGACCGGCCGAACAATGATTTCACCAGTGCCACCTACGCGCTGCGGCTCGATCACCAGGTCTCGAAGACAGTGGCGATCGGCGCGACGTTCCGCGGCTTCCTCGGCCGCTATGGTTCGCCCGGCGACCGGTTCACCAACGACCCCGACAACCAGGACCGCGAGAGCAACCAGCTCGCCACGGTGTTTGCCGAATTCACCCCGACGGCCGGCCTGACGAGCAAGGTCGTGCTCGGCGGGCAGGACCGGCGCTTTGAGTCGGTGAATCCCGGCCCGTTCGGCACGCAGGTCACCCTCGTGAAGAACCGCCGCGCCGTGCTCGACTGGCAGAGCACCTATGCGGTGAATGAGCAGCACCGCGTGACGGGCGGCCTGACGGCAGAGTTGGACCACACGCGCAACACCGGCTTCGGCAGCATCAACCAGCGGCAGCAGTTGCTGGCGATTTTCGCCCAGGACGAGTGGACGCCGGTCGAGCATGTCTACCTGACGGCCGGCGTGCGCAGCGACGACCACGATACGTTTGGCCGCGCGACCACGGGCCGGGCGACAGCGGCGTGGCTGTCGCAAGACTCGCGCTGGAAACTCCGCGCGACCTACGGCACGGCGTTCCGTTCGCCGGGGTTCCTCGACCTCTACGGCCAGAGTTCATTCTATGTCGGCAATCCCAACCTCAAGGCCGAGCGGGCGCGCGGCTGGGATGCAGGGGTGGATTATTTCCTTGCGGACAAACGCGGCGTGCTGAGCGCGACGTGGTTCGACACACGCTTCCGCAACCTGATCGTCTTCGACTTTGGCGTATTTCCCGGCACCACGGCCAACGTGGAGGCGGCGCGTACGAAGGGCCTGGAAGTGTCGGGCAAGTTCGCGCTGTCGGGCGCGGTGGACGTGCGGCTGGCCTACACCTACCTCGAGGCGGACAATCTTTCGCAGGGCATCCGCCTGCTCCGCCGGCCGCGGCACAGCGGCTCGCTGGATCTGTGGCACGACTTCGGCCGCGGTTTAAGCGCAGGCACGGGCCTGGCGTTTGCGGCGGGCCGCCGGGACGTGAATGCGGCGACCTTCGCCACGATTGAGGGCGAGGACTACGTGGTGGTGCGGGTTTATGGCGCGTGGCAGGCGAGTCCGCGGGTGACGGTCAAGGCGCGGATCGAAAACCTGTTCGACGAAAAATACGAGGAGGTGCATGGCTATCCGCAGCTGGGCTTGGGTGCCTTTGCGGGCGTCGAGCTGAAGTTCTGAACTGTCATGTAGAATGAATGAAGCCGCCGGCACTCGATGCTTGCGGCTTTTGCTTGGGGCGGAAAACTGGCGGCATGCCCCGAAGTATTCGTCGCGTTGCGTCGCTGCTGGCGGCGGTTTGGTGGAGTGTCACCGGTTTCGCCGCGGACTATCCCTACCAGCCTGTACCGTTCACCGCGGTCCGGGTGACCGGCGGATTCTGGCAGAAGCGCCAGGAAGTAAACCGCACCGTGACCGTGCCGTTCGCGCTGCAGCAATGCGTGGAATCGGGCCGGCTGAAGAACTTCGATCTTGCGGCGGAAGTCATGCGCCGGCGCGCGGCGGGTGAGAAGGATTTCCAGATCACACCGCCGACCATCTACCCGTTCGACGACACCGACGCCTACAAGGCCATCGAGGGCGCGTCTTATGTGCTGAGCATGCAGCGGGACGCGGCGCTGGAACGGCAGCTCGACGGCTGGATTTCCCGGATCGCGGCGGCGCAAGAACCGGACGGTTATATCTACACGTTCCGCACCATGCATCCGGATTCACCCGGGCACAAGTGGGTCGGCCAGCAGCGGTGGGATCTCGACCCCAAGCTCAGCCACGAGCTCTACAACGCCGGGCATCTCTACGAGGCCGGCGTCGCGCATTTCCAGGCCACGGGCAAACGTGTGCTGCTCGACGTCTGTCTGAAGAACGCCGAGTTGCTCTGGCAGGTCTTCGGCGAGGGCCGGCGGCGGCTCGCGCCCGGCCACGAGATTGTGGAGATGGGACTCGTGAAGCTCTACCGCGCGACCGGCGATCGGCGCTGGCTGAAACTGGCGCAGACCTTCCTCGATGCGCGCGGGCCGGGCGGCCCGACCTACAACCAGCTGCACAAACTGGTGGTCGACCAGGACGAGGCTGTGGGCCACGCGGTGCGGGCGAACTACCTGTATGCCGGCATGGCGGACATCGCCGCGCTGACCGGCGACGACCGATATCTCGCGGCCATCCAGAAAATCTGGGGCAATGTCGTGGAGAAGAAACTTTACCTGACCGGCGGTGTCGGCGCGCTCGCGAATGGCGAGGCCTACGGCGCCGATTATGACCTTCGGAACGACGGCTACAACGAGACCTGCGCCGCGGTCGCCCTGATGATGTGGAACCACCGGATGTTCCTGCTCACCGGCGACGCGAAATACATGGACGTATTTGAGCGCACGGCCTTCAACGGTTTCCTCAGCGGCGTGTCGGTGTCGGGCGACCGGTTCTTCTACCCGAACCCGCTGGTCTACGACGGCACGGCGAAGAACAACCACGGTTTTGCCGGCCGGGCCCCGTGGTTCGGCTGCGCGTGCTGTCCGCCGAATCTGATGCGCATGCTCGCGGCGCTGACCGGATATTTCTACGCGGTGCGCGGCGACGCGCTCTACATGAATTTCTATGCGCAGAGCGAGGGCGAGGCGAAGATCGCCGGCACGACGGTGAAGCTGGCGCAGACGACGGACTATCCGTGGTCGGGCCGGGTTAAGCTGGCGGTCGCACCGGCGACGCCGGCGAAGTTCACGTTGCGCGTCCGCATCCCGGGCTGGGCGCAGGGCCGGCCGGTGCCGTCGGATCTCTACACTTACGAATCAGCCGAGGCGCCCGCGTGGCGCGTGCTGGTCGCCGGGACCGAGGTGAAGGCTTTGCCGGAGAAAGGCTATGTCTCGATCACCCGCGAATGGCGGAGCGGCGACACGGTGGAATTCGATTTGCCGCTGCGGGTGCATCCGGTGCTCGGCAACGAGAAAATCGCGGCGACGCGCGGCCTGGTCGCGTTCGAGCGCGGGCCGGTGGTTTATTGCGTGGAGGAGATTGACCAGAAGATCACGCCGGCCGCGCTGGACACGCCGCTCAACATCTCGACCAAGTCAGAGCCGGGATTGCTGGGGGGTGTGACCGTGCTGGACATCAAGGGGGCCTCCAGCGCGCCGCTCACGGCGATTCCCTATTTCGCCTGGGACAACCGCGGGCTCGCCCCGATGGCGGTGTGGCTGCCGCGCAACCCGCGGTAGGCACTCCGCGCTTGCGGCTTTTTGGCGGAAGGGGAAACTCACGCATCCCCCATGAAGACACACGCCACCCCGCTTGTTCTCACCCTGTTCCTTTGCACCGCCCTCTCCGGCGCGGAAGACTTGCGTCACGGCCAGCCGCCGCAGCCGCAGCGTGCGGCCGAAAATTATGTGCCGGACCTGGCCACACTGGCGAAGCCGGTCTCGAGCGAGCTGCGCGAGCTGGTCGAGCGTTTCGTGAAGGACCGCGACACGCTCGGCGAATATTACTCGGTGCCGGGCTCGGCGCTGCACCTGCGCCGGTTTCGTGAATTCTACCAAGCCTGGCAGACGAAACTGGAAGCGATGCCCTACGAGACACTCGGCGCCGAGGGCCGGATTGACTGGCATCTGATGCGCTTGCAGATGCGCTATGAGCTCGGGCTGCTCGCCCGCGAGGAGAAGCGCAGCGCCGAGATGGCGCCCTTCATGGGCTTTGCGGAGGACATCGCCGGGTTGCAGGAGGCGCGCCGGCGGTATGAGCCCGTTAACCCCGAGAAGGCGGCGGCGACGCTCGCCAGGATCCGCGCGGACCTCGAGACGGCGAAGAAAACGCTGGAGGGCGAGGGGGCGAAGAAACCGGACAAGATCGTGGCCCTGCGCGCCGCGAACCGGCTGGCCGACCTCGGCCAGAGCCTGGAGAACTGGTTCAAGTGTTACGACGGCTACGACCCGCAGTTTGGCTGGTGGACGCGCGAGCCCTACAAGAAGCTCGCAACGGCCCTGGAGGAATACACCAAGTTTCTCCGCGAGAAAATCGTCGGCTTCAAGGCCGGCGAGGACGAGCCCATCGTCGGCGACCCGATCGGGGCCGAGGGCCTCACGCTGGACCTGGAGCACGAGATGATGCCCTACACGCCCGACGAGCTGATCGCCGTGGCCGAGAAGGAATTCGCGTGGTGCCAGGCCGAGTGGAAGAAGGTCGCGCACGACATGGGCCTCGGCGATGATTGGAAGGCCGCGCTCGAGCGCGCCAAGCAGGATTACGTGGCGCCCGGCGACCAGCCGGCGCTGGTCGCGAGCCTGGCCTACGAGGCGGTCGAGTTTGTGACCAAGCGCGACCTTATCACCGTGCCGCCGCTCGCCATCGACGACTGGACGATGATCATGATGTCGCCCGAGCGGCAGAAAACGAACCCGTTCTTCCTCGGCGGCGAGCGCATCATCGTGTCATTCCCGACGGACACGATGGATTACAGCGAGAAACTCGACAGCCTGCGCGCCAACAACAAGCACTTCAGCCGCGCAACGGTCTTCCACGAGCTCATCCCGGGCCACCACCTGCAGGGCTGGTATGCCCACCGCTACAATCCCCACCGCCAGCTCTACTACACGCCGTTCTACGTCGAGGGCTGGGCGCTGTGGTGGGAATTCCACCTCTGGGACCTCGGCTTCCCGTCGACCCCGGAGGACAAGGCTGGCATGCTCTTCTGGCGCACGCACCGCTGCGCCCGCATCATCTTCTCGCTCAATTTCCACCTCGGCAAATGGACGCCGCAGCAGTGCATCGACTTTCTCGTCGAGAAAGTCGGCCATGACCGCCATACCGCCACCGGCGAGGTGCGCCGGTCATTCAACGGCAATTACTCGCCGCTCTACCAGGTCGGCTACATGATGGGCGCAATCCAGTTCCGCACGCTCTACGCCGACCTCGTGAAGACCGGCAAAATGAAGGAGAAGGATTTTCACGACAGCATTCTCCTCGGCGGCACCATGCCCGTCGAGATGGTGCGGGCGCATGTCACCGGCACCAAGCTGCCGCGCGACTACCGGTCCTCGTGGAAATTCGCCGGCGAGAAGCCTTGAGGGCCCCGGTCGGTTTGTAACGTATTGCGTTACTGACCGGCTCGAGAGCGGTTCAGATCCCCGATGCGGACCAGCAGTTCGTCGTCAGTGAGTCCAGCCGGCCAGCCGTAGGCGGCGGCCACGGCGGCGTTGAGCTGGTCGAAGTCGGCGCCGCGGGCCGTCTTGGCGATCGCATGGCGCTGTTCCTCCTGCGCGGCGGTGAGGGCGCTCAGCGTCGTGGACGGCGACCAGGGAAAAGGGAACGATGAGAGCGCCAGCGTGGGAGTGCGGCGCGAATGAAACCGGCGCCACCACAAGGCGAAGCCGTGCGACTGCAGGACGCCGTGGGTGAAGTCGTCGTCGCGTGCCAGAGCGACGAGAGAGTCGTCGGGAATGATGCTTGACTCGAACCACAGGAAGGCCGGTGGCTCGGCGCCGATCGGCGTGGCGAGGTAGCGTTCGCGCCTGGCCAGGGCGGTTCGGAGGCGGGCATCGGAGTGGGGATTGACCCACCAGCGGTCGCGGGTGGGGCGCACGGTGCGGTAAAGATGGTGGAAAGGATGTTCGTAGAGCGAAGCCTCGCGCTCGCCCATGTCAGCAGGGAAATCAATCAGCCAGTGGATGGCCGGCCGGCGCGGATCGGCCGCGGTCGCGAGCCGGCGCAGGACGTCGGCGTTGGATTTGCCGTGCGGATTGCGCGTGCCGAGCATCCGCTCCGCCAGTCTCGGCGGAATGGAGGCGGTCAGGGCCACGCGTTCACCCACAAAGACCAAGCCGGCATTCTCGGACAGAGCGCGGGGGGCGGAACGCGGCATGGCTCACTACGGCGCCGCGCGGTGGCCGGCGCAAACGTAATAGACAAATCACGCCAGGCCGAGGAACCTTGCCAGGGTGGCGACGGCGGGCGCTACCCGGTGTCCGCGGCGGATCGAGCGGGAAACAACCCGGAGTTTGCGCTTTTCCCGGTCGGCCTTCGGGTCGACATGGCCGACGATATCCGTGCCGGCCAGGACGGGCAGGGCGTAGTAACCGCGCTGGCGCCTGGCCGGTGGAGTATAAACCTCCCAAGTGTAGTCGTAATTCCAGAGGGCCGACGTCACCCGGCGGTCGTAGATGAGCGGATCGAGCGGGGCGAGGAGGAGCGGAGAGAGAATGGATTCTTCGCGTTGCTCAGAATGACACGCCTCTAGAATGGGCAGATCGGAACGCAGGCAATAGAGAAGGGGGCAGCCCTCGACGCGCACGGCTTGCACGAAGTCACTGACCAACGGTAGCTCGCTGCGCTTGAGCGCGACCAGCCGGCGCTGGCGGAGCCGGAGCAGCACAAGCCAGCGGGCGGTTTCATCCGGGGCCGGCTCCGGGGCGGCGAGCATCGCGACCGGAAGCACGCGTGCCGGCAGGTCGTAGACGCGGCGGAAATTGCGGCGGGCGGTGATGAGCACGCGACCGTGGACCAGCAGCACCTCGAGGAGATTTTTCACCAGCCGGCCGGGCGAGCCCCAGCCCGTGACGGAGCGGCCCTCGTGCTCAATGTCATCGGAGGTCAACGGACCGCGCGCGGCGATTTCCGCGAGGATGTGCCGGGCCAGCTGCTCGTGCTTCGGGCTCAGTTTGCGGCGATAGGCGGCGGACCGGCGCAGCCGGCGGGCGGCGAGGAGCGGAGCGAGGTGCGGCCAGGCCTCGGAGGGGAACGCCACGAGAATGCCGGTGTGCGGAATGTAATGCTCGAAGCCCGGCCGGCCTTGGGAATGGATGTGCGTGTGGAGGCCGCCCTCGCGGTAATCATGGACGCGGTTGCGGAGGATGAGGTCGTGCATGCGCCCGGTGACATTGATGGGGTCGATCTGGATATAGCCGTGGTGGGCGAGGGCAGTGGCGATGTCGGGCGCGGGCGTGTCGAGCAGCAACGCGCGGCGCATGAACCGGCGGGCGATTTCGGGGGCTACTTGGAGCGGGGTGGCGGACATTGGGTCGTGCGCAGGCAGCTTCACTCGCCGGGCATCGGCGGACAAGGGCTTGTTTCCAAAACTTCCCGCAAGTCGCGACCCTCCTTCGCCAAGGCAAGGCCAGGGAGGGCTGTTTTGCGCGAGGCGAAAAACAGAAAAGCCGCGCTGAATGCGCGGCCTTGGGAATGAAGAGATCCGGCTGGGCTTATTTCTTCGGCGCGGCCGCCTCGATATCCGCCAGGCGTTTGTCGAGGGTGTTCATCTCGTTCACCAGGCGCTCCTCCATCTTCTTGCGGTCGGAGCTGTTGACGATGCTCATGCTGGCAGCGTCGCGGACGACGTTGGCGGGCAGGGAGAGCAGGCGGGTGATAAGGCCCTGGTCCTTGAAGCTGCTCAGGTAGAGGGCGGTGATCTCATGCGAGAGCTTCATCGAGTCCTGGGCGACGGCCTGCGAGGCAAGGAGCTGGGTGTTGAGCTGCTGATTGCGGGACATCTCGGAGGTCAGCACGCCGCTGATCTGATCGGAGATGCGCTGGCTGTATTGCCCGATCGACTCGCGGGTCAGATTCTGGTCCTTGGACATTTCGGCGAGGATGGGGGAGATTTTCTCCGCCATGCGGGCCGAGACCTTGTCGACCTGCTCGTTCTGGAGCTTTTCGGCTTCCTCGGGGGTCTTCGGGATGTTCGAGCCGTAGGGCATGACCTTCTTGGCGATGGCCTCGGCGAGCTGGTTGACCTTCTGCTCGTTGAGCTTGGCCACTTCCTCATCGGTCATGAAGACGTCGGCGGCACGCTTGGAGATGGCGTCCTTGAGGAGTTGATTCACCGACTCGATGTGCCGGCGGGTCTCGTCCGCTGAGGCCTTCATCTCGGCGTTAGTCTGGTCGCGCAAAGCCGCGATCTCGTCGCGCTGCTTGGCAGCCATTTCTTTGACCGTCGTCTGGTAGAACCAAAAGAAGGCGCCGAAGATGAGGATGGCGGTCAATAAAACCGCAGGGAGTTGTTCTTTAAGCTTTTGCCACATAGTGTGTGTCTGGTTGAGTGCGAGCGCAGACACCCATAGCAGGTGAAAGTTCAAAAGCAATATCACTTGCCGAGTAAAAAATCCCCCCGAAATGAGCCTGAATTGCTACGAACAAGCCCTCTTTGACTATTGGGAAAACCAAGCTGATGAGCGCCGCCACTGGCAAGCCACGGTGACCCGGATCACGCATGACTCCGCGCAGCCGATCGAGGCTGCGCGGGCACTCGAGCGCGAGCTCTGGGACTACTTTGTCGAGCGCAGCCAGCATGTCGGGCGGTTGCGTGAGTTGAGCCCCGGAGGAGGATTGCAGCGCGTGAGCCTGCTGAATCTGTCCGAGCATGTCATCCGCCTCTGGGGGCCGCCACCGAAACCAAAAAAACCATCTAACCCGGCACCATGAGGCCGGCGTGTGCGGCAAGGAATATTCACAATTTTGCAATTACTGCATTTACAAATCTGCCAAGCGGATACATCTCTTGTTCACAAGTTATCCACTCGATGGAAAACACAATCATGGCGGGACAGCATCCGCCGCAGCATCAGGTTGAAGTAAGAGCGAAGACTTACGTTCTGGACACGAACGTTCTGCTGCACGACCCGCAGTCGATTTTCAAGTTCGAGGACAACAACCTGGCGATTCCGGTCGAGGTCCTGGAGGAACTCGACGCGATCAAGGGCGAGCAGTCCACCGAGCGCGGGCGCAACGCCCGCCGGGTGCACCGCATCCTGCAGGAGCTCCTGCCGGACTCCCGTTCGATGCACGAGGGGGTCAAACTGCCCAACGGCGGCACGCTTTCCGTCATCATCAACCGCTATTTGGTGGAGAACAACTGGTCGTCCCCCGCCATGCAGCGCCTCCGCGCCGTGTTGTCCGACTTCACCAAGAAGGACAACCGCATCATCGCCAGTGCGCTCTTTGTTCAGGAGACCTTTCCCCCGCCGACCATCCTCGTCACCAAGGACGTCAACGTGCAGCTCAAGGCCCGCGCCGTCGGCCTCGAGGCGCAGGACTACCTCAACGACAAGGTGCCGGAGGCGCCCGACGAGGATTCCTACCAGACCCTTTCGCTCGACGTCTACGAGATGCAGCGCTTCTGCTCCGAGGGCGAATTCGAGCTGGGGGACGAGCTCACGGCCAGGCTCTACCTGAACGAATACGTCCTGCTCATGACCCCGGAGGGCAAGACGATGCCCGGCCGCTATTATGGCAAGGGCGTGGTGCGCCGCCTGCACCTGCCGGATTTCGTGAAGGCCCCCGGCGGCATCCCCATCCGCCCGCGCAACCTTGAGCAGCAGTTCTTCGTGGACGCGCTGATGGACGACAGCATCGCGCTTGTCACCTGCTTTGGCAAGGCCGGCACCGGCAAGACCCTGCTCTCCACCGCCTGCGCGCTCTTCCAGACCACCGACGAGAATTCCCGCTACGACGGCCTCTCCATCTCCCGCCCCGTCATCGCGCTCGGCAAGGACATCGGCTTCCTGCCCGGTACGCTCGAGGAGAAAATGAAGCCCTGGCTGCAGCCCTACCACGATGCACTCGAGGTGCTCATGCCCTCCAAGCCGCAGAAGGAGCCGCAGTTCCTGAGCAAGAAGACCGGCAAGAAAAAGAAGAAGCACGATGATGTGCTCGCGCACATGTCCTCCGGGCACAACGGCCACTCCAATGGCGGCGGCGGCATCCCGCCCCTTAAGCCCTACGAGCGGCTCATCAAGAACGGCGTCGTCGAGATCGAGGCGCTGTGCTTCATCCGCGGCCGGTCCATCGCGCGGCGCTTCTTCATCCTCGACGAGGCGCAGCAGCTCACGCCGCACGAGGTGAAGACCGTCATCACCCGCATTTCCGAGAGCTCCAAGCTCGTGCTGATCGGCGACCCCGCGCAGATTGACAACCCCTACGTCGACTCGCGCAGCAACGGCCTGGTCTATTGCCACAACCGGATGAAGGGCCACGCCCTGGCCGCGCACGTGAAACTGTCGAAGGGCGAGCGTTCCAAGCTGGCGGAGCTCGCCGCGGACCTGCTTTAAGGCCGAAACGCGTCCGGCCACGATTCTCGGCTTGCCCGCGGGCGCGTCGGTGCGGAAACTGGCCGCCCTGTGGACAAAGCACTGTTGCATCCGAAGAAGGACCCGGACGTGGTGGACACTCCCGAACTGTTGCTCGCCCAGCGCGAGTTCCGGCACCTGCACAACACCATCCAGGCACTCCGCGCCGAACTGGAGCGCGTGCAGGCCTCGCGCGACGAGGCGGTGCAGTCCGCCGTGACCACCGCCCAGGACGAGGCGCGCCAGTTGCGCACCACCGCGGCCTCGCTCCGCGACGAGCTGCAGGCGCTGCAGCTCGACAAGCAGGAGGCCGTGCAGGCCGCTGTCGCCGCCGGCAACGATGAATCCCGCCAGTTGCACAGCACCATCCAGATGCTGCGCGACGAAATGGAGCGGCTCCGCTCGGAGCACGCCGACCACGTGGAGAAGCAAACGCGGGCCCACCAGGATGAGCTGCGCCAGCTCCGGGGCACCGTCGCCAGCCTGCGCGAGCAATTGGAGAAGCCCCATGCCCGTTAAATCGAAGACCCGTCCCCCGCACCCCGCGAGTGACGCCCCGCCCCGCGAGGGCATCGCCAGCCTCCGGGCCCGCCTGCGGCGGACCGAGATGCTGATCCAGCTGTCGCAGCGCGTCTCCATCATCGACAATCTGGACGACCTGCTCGCCACCCTCGTCGAGATCATCGCCAACGAGACCGATGCCGAGCGCGGCACCCTGTTCCTGAACGATCCCAACTCGAACGAGCTCTTCTCGCGCATCGCGCAAGGCACCTTCAACCGCGAGCTCCGCCTGCTCAACAACTCCGGCATCGCCGGGCTCGTCTTCCAGAGCGGCAAGGGCATGATCATCCACGATCCCTACAAGGACAAGCGTTTCAACGACGAGATCGACCGCAAGACCGGCTTCATCACCAACTCCATCCTCTGCGCGCCGATCAAGACCGCGCGCGGCGAGATCATCGGCGTCGTGCAGACCCTGAACAAGCGCACGGGCCACTTCAACGCCGAGGACCTCGACCTGCTCGAGGCGATGGCCACGCAGGCCTCGGTCGCGTTGCAGAGCTCGCAGTTCATCGAGAAGATGAAGAAGACGCGCCAGCAGGAGATGGAATTCCTCGACCTCGTGGCCGACATCACCAGCTCGCTCGACCTCTCCGTGCTTTTGCGCCGGGTCATGAGCGAGGCCACACGCATGCTCAAGGCCGACCGCTCCACACTCTTCCTCAACAACGAGAAGACCAACGAGCTCTGGTCCGAGGTGGGCGAGGGCCTCAGCGCGGTGCAGATCAAGCTGCCCAACACCGCGGGCATCGCCGGCGCCGTGTTCCAGTCGGGCAAGACCATTAACATTCCGCACGCCTACGCCGACCTGCGCTTCAACCCGGCCTTCGACAAGAAAACCGGCTACTTCACCCGCTCCATCCTCTGCGTGCCGGTCGTGAACAAGCACGGCAAGTGCATCGGCGTCACCCAGGCCCTCAACAAGCGCGGCGGCCCCTTCACCGCCGAGGACGAGGCGCGCCTCAAGGCCTTCACCGCCCAGGTCTCCATCGCCCTCGAGAACGCCAAGCTCTTCGACGACGTGCAGAACATGAAGAACTACAACCAGTCGATGCTGGAGAGCATGTCCAACGGCGTCATCACCCTCACCGACGACGGCCGCATCCACACCTGCAACGCCGCCGGCTACCGCATCCTCAAGTCCCGCGAGGCCGACGTGCTCGGCAAGACCACCGCCGAGTTCTTCACCGGGGCCAACGCCTGGCTCGTGCCGCGCCTGGCCGCGCTCGAGGTCGCCGGCGCCAAGGGCGACGTCATGATGGACGCCGAGATGGAGGCGCGCGGCGAAAAACTCAGCGTCAACCTCGCGCTCCAGCCGCTCATCAGCCTCAAGGGCAAGCGCCTTGGCTCACTCCTGATGATCGAGAACATCAGCAGCGAGAAGCGCATGAAGTCCACCATGGCGCGCTACATGGATCCCGGCCTGGCCGACCAGCTGCTCGCCGCCGGCGGCGAGGCTCTCGGCGGCCAGAGCGTCGAGGCGACGATGCTGTTCTCCGACATCCGCGCCTTCACCACGCTGACCGAGGAGCTTGGCGCCCAGGGCACCGTGGCGCTCCTCAACGAGTATTTCACGCTCATGGTGCAGTGCATCACCGACGAGGGCGGCATGCTCGACAAGTTCATCGGGGACGCGATGATGGCCGAGTTCGGCATCCCGGTGGCGCACGGCGACGACCCCGACCGCGCGATGCGCGCCGCGATCAAAATGATCACCGAGCTGCGCGCGCTCAACCAGCGCCGCCAGGCCCGCGGCCAGAAGCCCATCCTGATGGGAGTCGGCCTCAACACCGACAAGGTGATCTCCGGCAACATCGGTTCGCCCAAGCGCATGGATTACACGGTGATTGGCGACGGCGTGAACCTCGCCTCGCGACTCGAGAGTGCATGCAAGGAATACTCCGCGCAAATCCTGTGCTCCGAATTCACCTACCGGAAGCTCAAGGGCACCTACCGCATGCGCGACATCGACCGCGTCATCGTCAAGGGCAAGACCGAGCCCATCGGGGTCTACGAAGTGCTCGACTACCACACGGAGGAAACGTTCCCCCACATGCCGGAGGTGATCAACCATTTCCGGGACGGCCTCGGTTTCTACCGCAAGGGCGAGTTCGACCGCGCCATCAAGCAGTTCAACGAGGCGCTCGCGCGGCACCCCGGCGACAAGCTCAGCGCGACCTATGTCCAGCGCTGTGAATACCTCCTGGCGCACCCGCCCGAAAGCCCGTGGGAAGGGGTGTGGGTGATGAAGACGAAATAATCTCCCGCCGCATGTCTGTCCTGGCCAGAGGCCTCGTGCTGGCGGTGGAAAGTCTGGTGCGGCTGCTGCTCGGGATCTATTTCCGGCGCATCGAGATTTTCCATGCCGAGCGTGTGCCGGCCGGACCGGTGCTGTTCGTCGTCAACCATCCCGGCTCGATCACGGATGCGTTCATCGTCAGCACATCGCTCCCGCGCCGCGCCCATTTCCTGGCGACGGCGCAGCTGTTCCGCTTCAAGCCCGTCGCGTGGCTGCTGCATCGCTGCGGCATCATTCCGCTCAACCGCCGCGAGGACGACCCCGCGGCGATGCGCTCAGTGGCCAGCAGCTTCGACGCGGCCTTCCGGGTGCTCGAGCGCGGCGAGGCGGTGGTGATCTTCCCGGAGGGCGTCACCTACGACGACGCGCAACTCAAGGAGTTGAAATCCGGCGCGGCGCGGCTGGCGCTCGAGCTGGAGCACCGGCATGAGGGCAAACTCGGGCTGCAGATCGTGCCGCTGGGGCTGACCTACTCGGCAAAGGAGCACTTTCGCAGCACGGTGCTGGTGTTTTTTGGCGAGCCGATCGCCGTGGCGAATTTCCTGCCGCAATACTCCGAGCGCCGCAAGGAGTGCATCACCGGCCTGACCGCGAAGATCGCGCGCCGGATGCAGGCGCTGCTCGTGCACCAGCCGCAGATGGAGCACGAACACCTGGTGGCAGCGGTGAAGCGGCTTTACCTGGCGCGGCTGCGGCTGGGCAATGTCGTGATCGACGAACCGGTGGCGCCCATGACCGAGGAGGTCATCCTGACCAAGACGATCGTGGACGCGGTGGAGTTCGCCCACCGGGAGATGCCGGAGCACCTCGCGGCGTTCCAAGCCTGCCTTCATCGCTATGAGCGGGTGCTGTCGCAACTGCATCTGCCGGAGTCGGCGGTGGAGGAACTGGCGAAGCACCGGAACGCCCCGCCCCGAATCCTCGGGCTCGGGGCACTGGCCTTGCTCCTCTTCCCCGTGGCCGCGGTGGGCTGGCTGCACTGGCGTCTGCCGAGCCGGTTGGTGGAGAAAATCACCGCCCGTTTCGTCCATCCCGGCAAGCGCAAGGCCCAGACCGCGCATGCCCGCATGCTGGCGGGCCTGGTCGTCTACAGTTTGTTTTTCGCCGCGTATTTCGCCCTGGCCTATGCGTGGCTCGGGCTGCCGGTGGCCGTCTGGTATGCGCTCAGCCTGCCGGTCGCAGGTTTGATCGGGCACTATTATCTTCAGGAAGCCGTCCGGTTGGCGGCGGCCGTGCGGACGGCGGCGGTGCTGCTGCGAGCACCGCTGGCGCGGAAACGCGTGCTCCGGATGCGCGCCGGGCTGATTCGCGAAATCGAGACCGTGCGCAAGATCTACCGCCAGACACTGAAGCCGGGACTCATCCCGGGCACTGCCGCGGACGATTAACTTTCCGGCTCGACCGGGACTTTTTCCCCCGCCGGTTTGCCTTCGCCGGGCTCGGGGTCGAGCAGGCTGGGTGCGCCCGAGCGCTGCGCCAGCCATTCCATGATGCCGGCGAAGAGCCCGGTGAACATCAGGTCGCCGAACAGGGTGTTGCGGAAGAAAAGGATCGTAGGCGGGTATTCCGGGTGGCCGACCGTCAGCGCCTGCCACCAGCCGGCGAGGGTCTTGGCATAGAAGGCGTCGCCAGCCCACGACTGCGTGTTGGTGATGAGGTAGAAGAGCACGGCGCCGAGCAGCGAGCCGTTCAGGAGCCCGAGCCAGGATTTGCGCCGGGCCACCCACGCGCCGAGCCCGAGGCCGACCGCGTATGCCGCGGCCCGGGCGAGGATGCCGCTGAGCTCGAATTGATAGCCGTATTCGCGGGCGTAAAACCAATCGATGTAGACATCCGACAGGCACAGCGCGGCGAACGGGGCGAGCCACATACGCCGGTCGCGAAAATACACCGCGCTGCAGAACGAGATGGCGGTAAGCGGCGCGAAGTTCGCCAGGTGCATGTTCATCGTCGGCAGCAACCGGTAGAGGATGGCGAGGCCGATGAGGATGATCCCGGGGCGCATGGGCGGGGCGGAGTTAGTTGGCTGTAAGTCTACGGGCCAAGGGATAAGCACCATGCTCCAACATCCAAGCTCCAATGAAGCTCCAAGGATCAGGCAGGAAAACCATGCTGCCGACAGACGACCGTATGTTTAGAAAATTGTTTCTCTTGAGTTTCACTAGAGGTTGGGGCTTGGGATTTGGAGCTTTGGCGCTTCAGGCGCTTCAGGCGCTTTCAGCTTCCCGGGCCAGCAGCCAGAGCAGGTCGGACAGGCGGTTGATATATTGCAGCAGCACGGGCCGCAAGGTCTTGCCGTGGGCGCCGAGCCCGACCAGCCGGCGCTCGGCGCGCCGAGCCGCCGTGCGCGCCAGGTCGAACGCCGCTGAGTGCACATTGGCTCCGGGCGTCGCCCAGCCGTCGAATTTCGGCTGGCGCGCCTCCACCACGGCCACGGCGTCGTCGAGCCGCGCGAGTTCGGCTGCCCCGAGCTTCGCAAATTTTGATTTCGCGTAACGCTGGGTGTCGCCCTCGGCGCAGGAGATCTCGCCCATCAGCGCGACGAGTTCCTTTTGAATGAGCTCCAGCAAACCGCGATCGGCGCGCGCCGGCCCGGTGGCCTTGGCGAAACCGAGCGCGGCGTTCAGCTCGTCGAGCGCGCCCACCGCCTCGACCTGCGGATGATCCTTGGGCACGCGCTGGCCGTAGAGCAGGCCGGTGGTGCCGTCGTCACCCGTGCGGGTGGCGATGGAGCGGAGCGGACGGGGTCGGGGCTTGGCCATGTCAGGATCGCTTGGCGAATTCCCGCGAGCGCTTCTGCAGCGCCTTCAGGGCCGGCTCCAGCTCCGCCCGGACCGCCGCGTCCATGCGGTCGATGAAGAGCACGCCATTGAGGTGGTCGACCTCGTGCTGCACGCAGCGCGAGAGCAGGCCGGTGCAGCGCAGCACGTGCCCGTGACCGGCGGGATCCTGGAACTTCACCGTGATCTCATCCGGTCGCACCACGTCGCCACGGATCTGGGGAAAGGACAGGCAGCCCTCCTCGTAGACCGTCTCGGGCTTTGGCACTACGGTCACAGCGGGGTTCACCAAGGC